>NZ_JACYFG010000038.1:0-300000 GCF_014803405.1 Pelagicoccus enzymogenes | reverse complement strand
CGATCGCGATGGTGGTCTTGCCGGTACCGCGGTCACCGATGATGAGCTCGCGCTGACCACGGCCGATTGGAATCATGGAGTCGATCGCCATGATGCCAGTCGCGAGCGGCTGGTCGACGGACTTTCGCTCGATGATACCAGGAGCGATCTTTTCAACTGGGTACTTCTCGGTGCTTTCGATTGGACCCTTGCCGTCTACTGGCTGGCCGAGAGCGTTAACAACGCGGCCGAGGAGGCCCTTGCCAACAGGAACGGAGAGAAGCTGGCCCGTGCACTTAGCTTCGTCACCTGCCTTGAGGTGAGTGGATTCACCGAGGATAACAACACCAACGGAATCTTCTTCGAGGTTCAGGGCGATGCCGATCGACCCGCCTGGGAACTCGATCATTTCGTTGTACATGGCCTGGGAAAGGCCGTCGATCTTGGCAACGCCGTCCGCGATGGTGACGATCTTGCCTGTGTTGCTCTGGACCGTCTTGGCCTGAAGGTTAGCGATCTGTTGTTCGATTTGCTCGATGACGGAACTCATAGTGTTCTAGCGTTTTGAAAGGATGCGTATTCTGAAAGGAGGGTGATTTAGGAGAGCGTCGCCTCTAGCTCTTTGAGAGCTCCGGCAACCGAGGAGTCGTAAACGTCGCAGCCGACTCGCACGCGAATGCCCGCGATAAGGGAGTCGTTTTGCCTAGTGGTTACGGAAATGGCGCGACCGTAGTGAGCGGTGAACTTAGCCTTGATCGCCTCGGTGGCGGCTGGGCTGAGGTCGCCGGCGTGCTCTACAGCGGCAGTGCTGTTCGCGACTTCGCGCTGCACGAGCTTCAAGTACTCCTTGAGGACCGAAGCGTAGTTACGCGGTGGATTCTTTTCCAGGGACTGTAAAACCGCTGCGGCACGCTCTTCGGAAAACTGGCCGTCTTCCAGAGAGACCTTTAGCAAGCCCTTCGCGTAATTGATGATTTGCTTGTCGCGTGTCATTGAAACTTAAGTACAGCTCGCGGATTAAACGAGTGTTGAGGACGCGCTCTCGGAGTAGCGGGCCTTTTCTTCTGCTGTGAGTTCCTTGGAGAGAACCTTGCCAGCGGTAGCTACGACGAGACGGGAGATTTCGCTGCGAGCTTCGGCGAGCATCTGCTTGCGGTCGTTTTCGATCTGCAGCTCAGCCTTCTTAGTGATGTCTTCCGCAGCCTTGATCGCGTCTTGAGCAGACTTTTCGATACGAGCTTCAGCGGTCTGACGAGCTTCGGTAACGATAGACTTCGCTTCGGCTGACGCTTCCTGAAGGATCTTCTTCTTTTCAGCTTCGGCTTCGGCAAGCTTAACCTTCATCTCTTCTGCGTACCGGAGACCGGAGTCGATCTTCGCTTCGCGTTCTTCCATTGTCGCCATCACTGGCTTGAACGCGAACTTCCAGAGCACTCCAGCGAGGATCGTGAAGCTGATCGCTTGCATGATGATGTGGCTACCGTGGATACCAAAGGTTTCGACGAGGTTCGCCGAATCAGCTGCTTGTGGGTCTGCCGCCGCGAGGACTTGGATGAGGTCAATCATGTTCGTAAGGAGATACGAGAGTGTTCGAGAAAGTATTATGGCACCACCGCTGTTTCGCAGGTGGTGCCAAAAGTATCAAGTAGTGAACTACTGGATGAAGAAGATGGCGAGAATGCCGAGACCTTCAGCGAGAGCCATACCGAGGATCGCTTGTACGAGGATCTTACCAGAAGCGCCTGGGTTGCGACCAACTGCTTCAGCAGCCTTGAGACCGATGAGGCCTACGCCAATCGCCGCTCCGAGAGCGCCGATACCTGCACCAATGTTACCTGTGAGTTCCGCGAGGATGTTCATTATACGTATGTTTTTTTGTTAGCTATTATATTGCCGCCCACATTTTTTGCACATGGTCCCGACAACAGATTGTTATCTCTAGTGGTGCTCTTCTCCGTCACCGTGGTTGCAGATGAGACCAACGTACACGCTGAACAACAGGATGAATACCAGCGGCTGGACGAAGCCAACGATGAGCTCGAGAAAGTAGAATGGGAAAATGAAGCCCGTTTGGTGGAGCAAGCTTTCGCCACCGTAGATGTTGCCGAACAAGCGAACGGAGAGTGTCAAAGGACGAATCAAGATGGAGACCACTTCGATCACGCCGACGATCAGGAAGATTGGCCAAAGCGCCATCCACATGGTCTTACCCACTTCCTTCTTGTCGGCCTTGTTGCCGAAAAGGTCTTTGATGAGAACAGCTGGACCGTCGGACTTCAGAACGATGAACAGCCAAGCAATCATGGTAACCGCCGCCAGAGCGATAGTGCCGTTCCAGTCAGCGTTGGCTGGGCGGATCCATGGCTCAGTCACGTGAAAGTGACCGTCCTCGCCGGCGTACCCCATCCCTACGCTTCCGACTCCAGGAAGCAATCCGCTCCAGTTCTGGATTAGGATGTAGAAAAAGAGACCGAGGATGACCGGCAAGGTCATGCGGAACGCCTTCTTGCCGACGATGGGAGAGGTCGTGTCGCGGACGAAGCAGAGAAGCGATTCGACGAGGGCTTGGCCTTTCGAAGGGACCATCTTCGGGCGCCCTACCATCATGCGAATTCCGATGATGAGCAGGATCGAGATCACCCAGCTTGTCACCATCGAGTTGGTGACCGGCAGCCCGAATACGTTGAAAAGTTCATTCGCTGCGGGGCTAACTGCAGCAGATGCATCAGCTACCGGAAGAAGTAGCGCTAGTGATGAGAGGAGAAGTGTCTTTTTGCCCGCCATAGGTGAAAGAAGGAGGATTAGTTGGACGACGCTCGGGGAGCCGTCAACTCTGGAAAGACTTTTTGGGTCTATTAGGGCAGATTGTAAGCAATCCATTTCATACCCAGTAAGAAATCTAATACTGAGCGTAAGTTCTTGGCTTCGCTGATACGATCTGAAATTTAGGGTACAAATGGCAAAGGACAATCTCACCAGCGCCCTGAGCGGATTGAAGGAAATCGAGAAAAAGCGGTCGCCCCACAAGTCGGCGAAAAAGCGTCCCGCCAAACGCGGTCGGCCCAAAGCCTTCGACCCCTTCTATTTGCTTTGCACCCTCCTCGCAGTACTGGCTATCGGGCTGCAACTCGTAGCCATCGCTGTCTACGGTTAGTGCGCTGCGGAAGTTGTTGGACTATATAATAGTGTTGCGCCCTTTAGCCGAGAAAGCGTTGTTAAAGGCGAAAGCCTATAGTTTAACAACAACCAGCGACTGGTAACTCTCAGCCCTGTTCTGGAAGACCGTTTCCCGCTCGAAGGGCCAAACGAATTCGTGTTCTCTGCTCCAAAGATCCTGTTCAGCAACGACTTCCTCTGCCCACTCGAAATACGGATCATGGTCCGTTCGAAAATAGCACCGCACTCCTGGGCGGCAACGCTTCGCCAACTCGGATAGGAATTTCTGGCTGAAGAGCCGATTCTTCCAGTGACGCTTCTTCGGCCAAGGATCAGGGAAAAGGATAAACACTTCGTTCAATCGCACGTGATCCGGCATGAGGTCGAGAACCTCGAAGGCTTCGCCTCTCAAAAAGCGAGCGTTGCTCGTCCCCGCGCGAGCCACCTTCTTCTCAGCCCGCTCGATACGATCGCCGATCAAGTCGACACCGAGGCATTGCTTCTCCGGAAAAGCTGCAGCGAAGTCAGCCATCCAATGCCCGTGGCCACAGCCAATTTCCAGGCTGAGATCCGCAGGCTCCGGAAACAGCTTCGCCAGCTTCTGCCGCAACTCAGCGCGTCGCTTCTTTACCCATTCGAGGTGCTGTTCGTAACCGGTGTTCATGGCAGCGGGTTTAAGCGCTGAAACCGGAAAGCTTTCAACCCGTATTTCCTAGGCTCGCTCAGTTTCCGTCTCAATCGAAACGGCTCCTGGGCTACCCTTCTCCACCGAATCCGGCAAAAGCGGTAGACTAAATACCACTCGCAACCCGCCCTTGTCCGCCAACTCAGCCCAAACTTGGCCTTCGTGCCACTCGATGATGTGCTTGACGATGCTCAATCCGAGCCCTGTTCCGCCCGTTTCGCGAGAGCGTCCCTTGTCCACCCGGTAAAAACGCTCGAAGATCTTGTTCAGGTCTTCCTTCGGCACTCCAGCTCCTTCGTCCTCCACCCAAAGGAGCACCTCGCCACCGCGGATTCTGGCCCCGATCCAAACGGATCCGCCCTCCGGCGAGTACTTGCAGGCGTTTTCCACGAGATTATCGAAAACCTGGCGAAGTTTGAGCACATCGTAGCGAACTCGCGCCCGCATGTCGTCCGGAAAGGCAGTCTGAACCTTCAAACCCGATTTCTTGGGATTCGACCCATAGTCGATCGCTATTTCCCGAATCCAAGACAACACGTCCGATTCCGACCAATCGAAGCTCGGCGAGTCGCTCTCGAGCCGGGACAGACTCAGCAAGTCGTTGATCAACAGGGCCAAGCGTTCTGAGTGACGATGAATCGTCGAAATAAACTGCTCCCGATCCTGAAGCGGCATGGTCTCGTGATCCGTGACCAAGGTTTCGGAATAGCCCTTGATGACCGCGACGGGAGTCTTCAACTCGTGGGAAGCGTTCGCCACGAAATTCTTGCGGGCCTGAGCCAGAACCTTCTGCCGCGTGGTATCGTGCAATACGAAAAGGTACCACGGGCCATTGCCTTCCAAAGCTTCGGAAAGGCGGGCAGCGGTGACGTCCAGCCAAATCTCCGATTGACCGTTGCGGAAGGCGATCTCCCTCTTTGCCGGCCCCCTGCCCTTCTTGACGTCCCAAACGAAATCCAGGAAATCAGAGCTGCCCATTCCGCTCTCGATTCGCTGCCCCACCCCTTCGCTCATGGAAGGGAACATTTTTTTCAAAGCGTTGTTAACCAACAGGATATAATTATCCCTATCAATGATCAGCACTCCTTCCTGCAAACTGCCAAGAGTGGTCTCGATCTGGTTAAGCTGGCCGCTGCTTTTACGACTAAGGCTGTTGTTGTCCTCGATGAGTCGATTCAACTCGTCGAGAAGCAAGCCCCAGTTTTCATTCACCCCACGAAAATCGCTCGAGTGAGTCAAAATCGTGGTGCGGCTCGTGAGCGATTCAGCGAGCAATCGAATCGCCACCTTCTGCTTGAAGTACTTGTTAGCGAAGAAGATAGCGACACCCAAGGCAACGCAGGCAAAAAATATGGTCATAGGGAACTACCGGCTCTCAACTAAGCGGTAGCCCACCCCACGCACGGTCTCAAGCCAAGAGGCTTCATTGCCGAGCTTTTCACGCAATCGACGCATATGGGTATCTACGGTGCGGGTTTCGATATCGTTCTCGTAGTTCCACACCTTGTGGAGCAGCGTTTCCCGCGTCTGCACCTTGCCCCGCTCTTCTAAGAGCAGTTTGAGCAAACGAAACTCGGTAGCGGTCAACTCGACGCCTTCGGACTCCACTTCGACGCGGTGATGTTCCACGTCCATGCGAATTCCATTCACCTCCAGGATCTTGGCTTCCTCGGTCTCCCCTCTCCGCTTCAACACGGCAGCCACCCTGAGCATCAGCTCCTTCGGACTGAAAGGCTTGCAGACATAGTCGTCCGCCCCGCTCTCGAAACCGTCAATACGATCCCCCTCTTCCGTCTTGGCGCTGAGAAAAATGATCGGAATCTCCTTCAACGACGAATCGGCACGCATCAGCCTGCAGACCTGCAAGCCGCTGAAATCCGGCATCATTATATCCAGAACGACCAGTTCCGGCCGGAATTGCCGTGCCGTCTCCAACGCCAAGCGAGAGTCATTAAGGGTTCGGACTTCATAGCCGCGTTGCCGCAAATGGTAGCTCAACAACTCAGTCACGTCGACTTCGTCGTCTACCACCAAAATTCTCTTCGAGTCATCCATAGCTACCATAAGCGTAATAAGTAAGAGCCCGATTGTTACGAGACAAAGTCAGAGCGCAACTGCCCTAGCGTTACAATTCAGTGACGTGAATATTCGAAGAAGAAGAGGGAAAGACACCCCCTAATACAACATAAACCTCTATCTAACAACACCTTACTTCTTCAAGGCAATCATCAAGATACTGATATCCGATGGATTGACACCACTGATTCGCCCCGCTTGCGCGAGGGTTGCCGGCCTCGTTTCGCTAAGTTTGGCGATCGACTCAAGCCGTAAGCCGTTGAGCTTGGAGTAGTCAAAATCTGCCGGAATCTTAATCTTTTCGACATCCTTCAACTTGGCGATCTGACGGGTTTCGCGTTCGAGATACCCCGCGTACTTGGTGCGATAGAGGACCTGCTCTAGCGTTCCCTCCTCTAGCGAATCAAGCTCAGGAGGAAGCTCCCCCTTCCCTAGCCCACGACGAATGTGCGTCGCCCAAGTCGACGTGTCACGTCGGTTCTTCTCGAGCCAATCCACCCACTTCTCGACGTTCGCTTTCTTTTCTTTCATGCGGCGCAAACGCTCCCCAGAGACGAGCCCATGGGCCGACGTGTGCTCCAGCATGCGCAATTCCGCGCTGCCATGATTGAACAAAAGCCGGTACTCCGCCCTACTCGTGAACATGCGGTACGGCTCCTTAGTGCCCTTGGTCACGAGATCGTCGATCAAGACCCCGATGTAGCCATCGTGCCGCTTCAGCACCATCGGCTCCTCCCCCCTCGCCTTCAACACCGCGTTGACGCCCGCGACCAACCCCTGACAGGCAGCCTCCTCGTACCCAGAGGTTCCGTTGATTTGCCCCGCAAAGAAAAGGTTTTCCACCTTCTTGGACTCCAAGTGGGCAAAAAGTTGCGTCGGCGGGGCGAAATCGTATTCCACCGCGTAAGCCGGCCGCAACAGATGCACATCCTGCAAGCCATCGATCGATCGCAACATCTCCAACTGGGCCGCGAACGGCAAGCTAGTCGAGAGACCGTTCACGTAATACTCGTTCGTATTTCGCCCCTCCGGCTCCAGGAACAGCATGTGACGCGTCTTGTCGGCGAAACGCACGAACTTGTCTTCGATACTCGGACAATAACGCGGCCCTGTGCCTTCTATCTCGCCCCCGTACATGGCAGACAGGTGCAAGTTATCGTTCACGATCTTTTGCGTCTCCGGCGAAGTGTAAGTGATCCAACACGAAACCTGGTCCGTCCCTGGCTTCCAACCCGCGAACTGTTCTCCGCGTTGTTCCACGTGGAACAAGTCCTTTTCGCCTCGCGTATCGTAGAACCCAAACAAGGCGGGCGTTTCGTCGCCCTTTTGTTCCTCGAGCCCGGAAAAGTCGATGGTTCGCCCCAGAAGCCGCGGCGGCGTTCCTGTCTTCAGGCGTTCGAGCTCGATTCCGGCCTCCAGAAAGCTTCCGGAAAGCGTTTTTGCCGAATAATCGCCCATGCGACCGCCTTCGGTCTTGTTTTTTCCCACATGCATCAATCCGCGAAGAAACGTCCCCGTGGTCACGACCAATGTTTTGCCGAAGAACTCAACGTCAAGATTCGTGCGACAACCGACAACCTTGCCGTTCTTGAAAATGAGGCCCGTCACGGTAGCTTGAAAGATGGACAGGTTTTCCTGCAATTCTAGGACATGCTTCATTCGCAAGGCATAGACTTTCTTGTCGCACTGGGCTCGCGGCGATTGCACGGCGGGCCCCTTGGAAGCGTTGAGCAAGCGGAACTGAATGCCTGAGACGTCCGCATTGACCGCCATTTCGCCGCCGAGGGCATCGATTTCTCTCACAATCTGGCCTTTGGCAACTCCACCAATGGCCGGATTGCAACTCATGGCCGCAATCGTGTCGATATTGCCGCTCAACACGAGCGTCCTGGCCCCCATGCGGGCAGCAGCCAAAGCGGCCTCGCATCCAGCGTGTCCCGCACCACAAACTATCACATCGTACTCATCCAGCATTCCGCTCATGGACGGGGACGATAGGAGAGGGGGCTCCAAGCTCAAGCAGGTTCGTAGCCCCCTCGAAAAGGCCTATTTACCGATGCAAAAGCTCGAAAAGAGCACGTCGAGCATGTCCTCGTTGTCGATGCGGCCCAATACCCGTCCAATGGCCTCAACGGCCCCCCTAAGTTCGCTCGCCACAAACTCAGCGGGTTCTCCCGCTTCGAAATTGCGAATAGCAGACTCCAGGCACTCCGACAATTCCTTGAGAGCGGCACTGTGCCGCGCATTTACCAAAATCAAGTCGTCCTGGTCTTGAGCCAGGTGAGCGTCAATCATTTCGACAGCGGCAGACTTCAACGACTCAAGCCCAGTTCCCGAAAGAGCAGACATAGTGACTCGCCTCAATCCGTCGAGCGGGGAGGGGAGGGGCTGCAACGCGCCCAAATCCGCCTTGTTCTGAACCAAAATGCAGTTATCGGCAGTAATCTGTCTCGATACTTCCTCCGGAAGCGTAGGGGCGGGGAGGGTACCGTCTATCACCAAAAGAAAAAGGTCTGCTTCTTCCGTCAATTCAACCGTCTTGCGAATGCCTTGCTGCTCGATACCGTTGGCAGCTTCTCGCAACCCTGCCGTATCCATTACCTGGATACAATACCCATCCAACATGATGCGTTCCCTGATAAAGTCCCTCGTGGTGCCGGGCTCGTCGCTTACAATGGCTCTCTCGAAACCGAGCAAGCAATTCAGCAGAGAGCTTTTTCCTGCGTTCGGCTCGCCAAGAATCAAAGTCTTCACGCCATCTCTCAAAAAGGCCGCGTACTTCCCGCTGTCGATGATGCGTCCGCAGAATGCGAGCACCGAGCGGATGGCCTCGATTTCAGCTTTCTTTTGTTCTGGAGGAAGGTCTTCGTCGGGAAAGTCGATGTAGGCTTCGATTGTCGCCACCGTAGCGAGCAGACGCATCTTCAATTCGTCGAGCTGGCGACCAAAGTTTCCACGTAATTGTTTGTTGGCGACGCGGATAGCCCGATCACTGCGAGCTTGAATGAGCTCCATCACCGCTTCCGCTTGAGTGAGATCCATGCGGCCATTGAGAAAAGCTCGACGCGTGAACTCTCCGGGATCGGATTGGCGACAGCCGCGAGCCAATAAATCTTCCAGCAATCGCGTCGCAATCAAAGGATTCCCATGGCAGCTGACCTCTAGCACATCCTCGCCGGTGTAGGACTTGGGACCGCGAAACAGAATGTAAACCACGTCGTCGAGAATTTCTCCCGACAAATCGCGATAGCTTCCGTAAGACGCATGCCGTGGGGCAGGGGACTTCGCCAAGGTGAAAGCTTCCATGGCGATTTTTTCGCACAAAGCTCCCGTTACGCGGATCAAGGCAATCGCGGACTCGCCGCTTGGTGTCGCCAATGCTGCTATCGTATCTGTATTTTCCATACACAAAAATAATTGCGGGACGGGTCTTGACCATGTCCCGCTTCCCCTCGGTCGGTTTTAACCCATCCAACAAAAAGGCCGCTTTGACAAGCGGCCTTTGATAAACTGGGAGAGAGAAGGGTCTGCCGCGACTACTTGGACGCGGTCTCCTCGATTTGCTTCTTTTCGAGAAGATCAGGGTTCACAGTTTCCAGGATCTTCTGGGAAATCTCCTCGAACACCTCCTTGTTTTCCGCAAGGAAGGCCTTGGCAGCCTCCCGCCCTTGCCCGATCAGGTCTCCGTTGTAAGAAATCCACGCGCCCTTCTTGTCCAAAACCTTGTGCTCGATCCCTAGGTCCACGATGGATCCAGTGCGCGAGATGCCTTCGTTGTACATGATGTCGAACTCGGCCTCCGTGAAAGGAGGCGCCACCTTGTTCTTCACGAACTTGATACGAGTCCGGTTGCCCATCACGGCGCCAGAGTTGTCCTTGATTTGCCCGATACGGCGGATGTCCATGCGAACCGAGGCGAAGAACTTGAGGGCGCGACCACCGGGAGTGGTTTCCGGACTGCCGAACATAACGCCGATCTTCTCGCGTATCTGGTTGGTAAACAGGCAAATACACTTTGTCTTACTCACGATACCGGTGAGACGACGCATCGCCTGGCTCATCAAGCGAGCCTGCGAACCCACCGTGGCGTCACCCATCTGTCCGTCGAGTTCGTTCTTGGAAACAAGGGCTGCCACAGAGTCGATCACGATCACGTCAATGGCGTTGGAACGGATGAGGGTCTCGGTGATATTGAGGGCATCTTCGCCGGAGTCCGGCTGGGAAACGAGCAAGTCGTCCACGTTGACGCCCAACTTGCGAGCGTACTTGGGATCCAGAGCGTGCTCTACGTCGATGAAGGCAGCCAGTCCGCCCTTGCGCTGAGCTTCCGCTATCAAGCTCAAACACATGGTGGTCTTACCTGAGGATTCCGGTCCGTAGATTTCACAGATACGGCCGCGCGGCAAACCGCCCACTCCAAGAGCCAAGTCGATGGAGATCGATCCGGTAGAGATCACGTCCACGTCCAGCTTCGAGCCGCTGCCCAGACGCATGATCGACCCTTCGCCAAACTGCTTGGTAATCGCGGAAATCGCGAGTTCGACGTTCTTCTGACGATCGTCAGAGGAGGGAAGGGGGTTGGTTTTGCCTTTAGCCATGTGTTAATTCCAAAAGTATTAGGGTTTACGTTGTGTTTGAGCCAAATCTGCTTTCGCCCATCTGCACTGGCAAGATTCGAAGTACAGTTCTTCCGCCAAATATACCAGACCGCCTCGGACATATCCTGTCCTATGCCAAAAGGGCGATCGAAAATTTTCACAATCCGCAATCAAGGTGGGGCTCCACTTGTGATAACCTTATTCTTCTTGCAGAAAAACGGGCGCCCGCTTGAAAGTGCGGCTTCGTCGTCTACATTCGCACTGCACGGCGCGAATATTGCACAACAACCTTACACCTAACTGACGTCATGAAGATCAAAGCTTACCTGAAACCTACTTGCGGCTGGAGCATGGGCGTGCGCGCCATCATGCAGAAGCACCAGCTCGAGTACGAAGACATCGACATCATCAACAATCCCGACAACTACGCCGAAATGGTGGCCAAGTCCGGACAACCCCTTTCTCCCTGCGTGGAAATCGACGGCGTCATGCTGGCCGACGTTTCCGGCGAAGAGGTCGAGCAGTACATGCTCGCCAACGATCTCGTGAAAGCGACCGACGCGGAAGCCGCGGCTCCGACGGACCGAGGCTGCACGGACGAGGAGCACGAAAAGATGCGCTCCGCTTCCAAGCCCATCCGATTCTTCTAAAGGGCGATCGCAATCCGTTGCGACACCAACAAAGCAAGGGCCGGAGAGAACATCCGGCCTTTTTTTGCCTCCAGCTTTCAGATTTCGAGCTCCCACCACTCTCAAACCATGGACAAGATTCAAGCCTCTCCACTTCTCTATAGAAAAGACTTCGAGCATGACGCTTGCGGCGTCGGACTGCTCGCCAACATCAACGGCGAACGCTCCCACGCCCTGCTGCAAAAATCGCTGCAAGCCCTCAAGAACCTCGCTCACCGCGGAGCCGTCGACGCCGACGCTATCACGGGAGACGGAGCCGGCATCCTCACGCAAATTCCACACCAGCTCTTCCGGGAATTCCTTGAAGACCAAGGCAAGCAGCTCTTCAACGACGACGACCTCGGCGTCGGCGTCATCTTCCTCCCTCGCAACGACGACTACGCCCAAGCCCACGGCCGCAAGATCATCGAAAACGCGGTCGAAGCCGAAGGCCTCAGCCTGCTGGCTTGGCGCTACATCCCGGTCGACCCCAATTGCCTCGGTCGCAAGGCCGACCGCACCCAGCCCCACATGGTGCAAGCCCTCATCGCCAAGACTGGCGAGCTGAGCCCCGAAGAGTACGAGCGCAAACTTTTCCTCGCCCGCAAGACAGCGGAGCGGGAAGCCGAGAAGGCGGAGCTGCAAGATTTCTACATCTGCAGCTTTTCCTGCCGCACTATAATATACAAGGGCATGCTCAATTCTCCTCAGGTACGGAAATACTTCCCCGACCTGCGCGATCCCTCCTACACCACCAACTTCGTCATCTTCCACCAGCGCTACTCCACCAACACCTTCCCGCAGTGGCACCTGGCCCAGCCGTTCCGGATGATGGCCCACAACGGGGAAATCAATACCATTCGCGGCAACCGCAACTTGATGCGAGCCCGCGAAAACTCAAACGTGCACGGCATCTGGGGAGAACGCTTCGCCGACCTCAGGCCCATGCTGCAGCCGGACATGTCCGACTCCGCCAGCTTCGACAACACCCTCGAGCTTCTCACACTCGGTGGACGGTCCGCCTTGCAAGCCGTCACCATGATGATGCCCCCTGCTTGGGAAAACAACAGCCTGCTCGACGATTCCATGCGCGGCTTCTACGAGTATCACGCCTGCATGCTCGAGCCCTGGGACGGCCCCGCCGCCATCGCCTTCACCGACGGACGCTACGTGGCCGCCTCCCTCGACCGCAACGGTTTGCGTCCCGCCCGTTACAAAATCTACGAGGACGGCACCTTCATGCTCGCCTCCGAACTCGGCCTCATCGACGAGACCGACATGAAGACCCTGCGTTCCGGCAGGCTCGGCCCAGGCAAGATGCTCGCCATCGACATGCAGGAACACAAGTTCCTCGACGACGCGGAAATCAAAGCCCAAATCGGCAGCGACGAGCGATTCCACAATTGGTGCCACGAACACCTGGTCGACATCCAAAGCTACTCGGCTGAATCGAAAACGAGCATCTCGAACCCTGACGACGAAGAGATCCACCGTCAGCTCGCCTTCGGGTATGAAAAAGATGAATACGACATCATCTTCAAGCCCATGGCTGAATCCGCCATGGAAGCCATCGGTTCGATGGGCGACGACACGCCGCTGGCATTCCTCTCCCGCAAGCCCCGTTTGCTCTACACCTACTTCCGCCAGCTCTTCGCCCAGGTCACCAATCCGCCCATCGACTCCATTCGCGAGCGCTCCGTGATGTCGCTCAACATGTTCCTCGGTGGACGGCTCGGACTCTTCGAGGACCTCCCGCAATCCGCCGGCTTCATCAAGACCAACAGTCCGGTCTTGTTCAACAACGAGCTATCCGCGCTTTTCGACGTCAAGTTCCTCAAGGACCGCGTCATTCGTTTGGACGCGACCTACGACGTATCATCGGGTGCCGCGGGATTGGAAGCCGCCATCAAGGACCTCATTTCTCGAGCCCAAGATGCAGTGGAGAGCAAAGCTGCAAAACTTATCGTACTCTCCGACCGCAACGTATCCAAAAACCGGATTGCGATCCCTATGCTGCTCGCTGTCGGGGCCGTTCACCAGCACCTCGTGAAAACAGGCTACCGGATGAAGTGCGACATCGTTGCCGAGTCCGGCGAAGCGCGCGACGTACACCACATCGCCTGTCTTCTCGGCTTCGGGGCGAACGCGGTCAACCCTTACATCGCCCTCGCCATCATGACGAACTTCGCCGATCGCGGAGAGCTAGAAGGCGTCGACGCCACGACCGCTGCCAAGAACTACCGTACCGCTATCGACAAAGGCTTGCTCAAGATCATGGGCAAGATGGGGATCAGCACGCTCTTCTCCTACTGCCGCTCGCAAATGTTCGAAGCCATCGGCATTTCGCAAACCGTCATTGACGAATGTTTCACCGGTACCCCCAGTCCCATCGGAGGTATTGGCTACGAACTCATCGCCGAGGAAGCCTTGGCTCGCCACAAACGCGCCTACGATCCGGAACTCACCGCGGAGCTGGAGAGCGAAGGGTACTACAAGGTCATTCGCAAAGGCGGGGAATTTCACGCTTGGAACCCCAAGGTCGTGGGCGGCATGCATCGCTTCCTCAAAACGCGAAAGAAGGAAGACTACGACAACTACCGCCAGCAATCCGACGAGCACCAGCCTTACGCCATCAAGGACCTCCTTCGGATCAAGTATCCAGATTCTGGAGTCGACATCAGCCAAGTGGAAGAGATCGAGGACATTCGTCGTCGCTTCTGTACCGCTGGCATGTCGCTCGGAGCCTTGTCTCCCGAGTGCCACGAAACCTTGGCCATCGCCATGAACCGCATCGGCGGCAAGTCGAATTCAGGGGAAGGCGGCGAGGAACCGCGTCGCTACTCCCTGCTCGAAAACGGTGACAACGCCGCATCCGCCATCAAGCAAGTCGCCTCCGGGCGCTTCGGCGTCACCGCGGAGTACTTGGCTTCCGCCAAGGAAATCGAAATCAAGATCGCCCAAGGGGCCAAGCCAGGGGAGGGCGGCCAGCTCCCGGGCCACAAGGTCTCGCCGCTCATCGCCAAGCTCCGCTTCAGCGTGCCCGGCGTTACGCTCATCTCTCCGCCGCCTCACCACGACATCTATTCTATCGAGGACTTGGCCCAGCTCATCTTCGACCTCAAGGAAGTGAACCCGCGAGCCAAGGTTTGCGTGAAGCTCGTCTCCAGCTCCGGAGTCGGCACCGTAGCCGCCGGCGTCGCCAAAGCATACGCCGACGTAATTCTAGTGTCAGGGCACGACGGCGGTACTGCCGCTTCGCCACTTTCCTCCGTCAAGTACGCCGGCTCATCCTGGGAAATCGGCATCGCCGAAACGCATCAAGTGCTAATGATGAACGGCCTACGCAATCGTGTCACCCTCCGTACCGACGGGGGCATGAAAACAGGTCGGGACATCATCATCGCCGCGATTCTCGGAGCGGAGGAATTCAACTTCGGAACTTCCGCCATGATTGCTGCGAGCTGCGCTATGTTCCGTGTTTGTCATCTGAATACATGTCCAGTGGGTGTCGCCACGCAACGCGACGACCTGCGGGCCAAGTACAAGGGCACCGCCGAAAACGTTATCAACTTCTTCAATGCGGTCGCCGAGGACGTGCGCTACTACCTGGCCAAGCTAGGGGTACGCAAACTCGATCACCTTGTGGGTCGCACCGAGTTCCTGGAGCAAATCGACGATCCGGAAAACGCCAAAACCGCCACGGTCAACCTCAGCGGTCTGCTGCATAATCCAGACCCCAGCGGCGAAGCGCCTCGTATCCATACGCGGCCTCGCAACGAGCGTCTCGGCTTCGACGGCAGCCTCGACAATACTATTATCCAAGAGTCGCACGACGTCGTCGTCGGACGGGCCGCCTCCTTCTCCGGCAAGTACCGCGTCGGAAATACGGACCGTTGCCTCGGCACCAAGCTCTCCGGCGAAGTTGCCTACGTACGCGGCAACAACCACTTGCCTCCCGGCTCCATCGACCTCGTTTTCAAGGGTACCGCCGGGCAAAGCTTCTGCACCTTGCTCACCCACGGCATCAAGGTCACCTTGCTCGGCGAAGCCAACGACTACGTCGGCAAAGTCATGAGCGGCGGAGAAATCATCATCCGCCCGGGTGAAGAGCAAACCTACGACTGGACCCAGAACACGCTGCTCGGGAACACTTGTCTCTACGGCGCCACTGGCGGAAACCTCTTCGCCGCAGGACTCGCCGGCGAGCGTTTCGGAGTCAGAAACTCCGGAGCGGTAGCAGTCGTCGAGGGAGTAGGGGACCACGCTTGCGAGTACATGACTGGGGGCCTTGTCGTCTGTCTTGGAAAAACGGGTACAAACTTCGGAGCAGGGATGAGCGGCGGACTCGCCTTCGTCTACGACGCCGACAACGTTTTCGAGCACTACTACAATCCCGCCATGGTAGACATCGAGCGCATTGGCGACAACGGTGAGATCGACGCCCTCAGGAAAGTGGTCAAAGCCCACTTCGAGAACACGCAAAGCCCGCACGCCAAAGCCCTCTTGGACGATTGGCAAAAGACCACCAGCAAGTTCTGGAAAGTCGTGCCCAAGCCATCCGTTCCGGACATGCCCAAGAATGTGTTGAGAATCGAAGAGCTCTCGATCCCCACATTGAGCGAGCCCGTCGTAAACGTTTGAACACTTAGGCCTCTCCCCGAAAAAGGGAGAGGCCTTTTTGTGCCCAGATGTGAGCGAATATCTTCGACCTCGTTTCACCACCTCGGGGAATGCGCACGCTGCGATTCCAGCGGGACCGCAATGCCTTGCGTTAGCTAAGTAAATCTACCACGATGGCCTCCTTGAATCCAAAACCGAAGACGCTCCTGTTACTGATTCCCGTCCTCGCGGTCCTCGTAAGCTTCGTTTTCTGGCGAAAGGCTGACTCTGATGCGCCCAACAACAAGACCGGGGAGAACAAAGTCGTCGAACACGCGGCTGCGACCGGGGCGGAAGAGCGTCCCGAACCGTCGCAGGAAGTGGAGCACCAAACTGCCTTTTCCCGCGAGTCCCTAGAAGTCGACAACGAGGAACCCGAAAGCGGCTTCGAGGCATTGGAGATTCTTGCCCTCGAGAAGCTCCCTCCCGATCAACACGACCACAATCTCGGTACCTGGCTCGGATCCTTCGAGCCGCATCCTCGCAGCTGGCAGAACTTTGCATCTGCCGAAGCTCCTACCGTTAAACTGAAGCTGAGCACTCCGGACGGGGTCAGCCACCAGATCACATTCGAACGCTACAACAAGTTCGGCGAAAGCAAAGGCATCTACTCCGGCTCTCTCAAGGACCAGCCCTTTTCCGACGCCTTGATTAGCTTCGTTGGGGAGGCAGTCGTTGGTACTCTGAGAATTCCAAGCGAAGGGATCGCTTGGGAAATCCGCAATCGCGCCCCGGGCGTTCAGGCCTTCGAAAAGGTCGACCTTAGCAAGCTCCCTGGGTGCGCCGCCTGCCGCCATGAATAGTTTCCGTTGGCTAAACGCCGGCACCATCGCCGCCTTACTCGTGCTGAATCTCGGATTTCTCCCCCGAGCCTACGCCGCCACCATAGACCTGCTCGTGGTTTACACCCCTAGCTTGGAACAGGACTATGGAGGCTACGACGGCGTCGAAGCTTTGGTTCGCGCCAGCGTTGAGAGCTCGAACTTGAGCTTCCAGAACAGCAATATCGACTTGGAGCTCCGCCTCGTGGGATTGAGGAAGGTCGATTATACCGAGGACCCAGACGACATGGGGGTGGACCTCGATCATCTGCGAAATCTAGACGGTGTCATCGACGAGACGCGTACCTGGCGCAACGAGGTGGGAGCGGACGTTATCTACCTGTTTCGCAGCGATTCCTATGGCATCGACCACATCGGAAAAGCGTGGCTGCTAGACGACGAAAACGGAGAGGAAAGCTACGCCTACGGAGTGCTCAGCGGTCAGTACGCTCTCAGCGATCTCGTGCTGCAACACGAGATAGGACACAACCTCGGAGCCGCCCACGATCCAGACAATGCCAAAAACGGCGGCCTCTATTCCTATTCTTACGGGCATCGCTTCACCGTATTCTCAAGTACCTATCGCTCAGTCATGGCCTATTCACCGGGATGGGAAGTCAACTACTTCTCCAGCCCCAACGTTCGATACGAGGGCGTCGCCACCGGTACCGCCCAACGCGACAACGCTCGCACGCTTCGCCAAACCGCTTCCACCGTCGCCGGCTACCGCAGCTTCAAACCTAGCAAACCAACAGCTGTTGCAGACTACGACGACTCAGAATGGATTGAAGACACCGACAATGACGGATACGAGACGGTCACCCTCGACGGAAGCGGAAGCCGCGGCTGGCCCGGCATAGAAGCTTGGCAGTGGTCGTGGCCGGGCGGAAGCGCCAGCGGCGAGACCGTGGAGGCAAAGCTACCACTCGGCACCAATACCGTGACACTCAACGTCACAGGGGTCGGCGGACTCAAAGACAGCGCGTCCATCCAAGTGACCGTGCACGGCTTCTCGCCCATCGAAAACATATTCACAACCCAACACGGACTGTTTCTGCAAAAGGCGGACGGCCGTACCTCCGCGGCAGGATACAATAGCGATAAGCTGATGGGAGTAGAAACGAACCAGTCCTCCATCACGATCCTTACGAGGATAAAGTTCGACAACCTCCATCAAGTCAGCGGCAAAGGAGGCCAAACGCTCTTTCTTCTAAAAGACGGGTCCGTCTATGGAACTGGCTACTACTGGAATCAGAACTTCCCCGATAAAACAGTGGATGGCTTTACCAAAATCTTCGACGGAGGTATTGTCTCGGTCGCGAGCGGATCCTCTCACTCGCTATTCCTCGACGACGAAGGAAAAGTCTGGGGAGCTGGATCCAATTACGACGGCCAACTCGGTGGCGGGCCCGAGAGTTCTAATTCGACCGAACTATCCGTCATATTCGATTCCGGAGCCAAGGCCATCAGTGCAGGTCAAACGTTCTCCTCGATAATCGGGACTGACGGCTCCCTTCTGGTGAGCGGTAAAGTACGCTACGACTCCTTCCCTGGTGTAGAGTACTCGGACTATCGGAGTTTCACCAAAATCGAACAGAGCGGTGTTGTCGCCTTCGATTCCGGCGACGAACACATCGTCTACCTGAAGGAAGACGGTAGTGTATGGACCACTGGATACAACCGGGAAGGACAATTGGGAACGGGCGACCAAAATCGGAAAGTCGATCAAGCGCAAAAGATAGTGGATACAGGGGCCGCGAGCGTCGAAGCAGGATCCAACAACACCTACGTCACAATGAATGACGGAACTATCTGGGGAACAGGCTACGGCCTGATAAGCCCTCAAACCTTTCGCTCAGAAAATGCCTATGAGCTTCAGCCAATTTTTACTTCGCGGGTACAAAAAATTTCCGCGAGCAACAATCTGCTCGCAGTGCTCCTCAAAGATGGCTCCGTCTGGGTAGGGGGCCGCAATGACTACGGACAATTGGGGCTGGGCTATACGAGCCACCAGATGAGCCCGCTCCTGCAAACCACTCCTGTAACCGACCTCAGCCAGCCCAACGGAGCTCCCACTGCTCGGGGAAAAGTCCTCGGGTATCCAATCGACGACGACGGAGATGGCTTCGCAACAGTCAACCTCGACGCCAGCAACTCCAGCGACGATTGGAGAATAGAGAGTTACCTTTGGACCCTGCCGGACGGCCCAAGCAACGAGCAAAAACCAACCGTTCTACTCCCAGTTGGAGAATCAAGCTTAACCCTAACCGTTTTCGACGATCAAGGCCTCCAACATAGCCAAGACTTCATCGTCGAGGTGCAGCCCTACACTCGTCCTAAATCTGTGTACGCCGGCCACGACCGGTTTTTCATAATTAAGGAGGACGGATCGCTCTGGTGCGCTGGGGAGGCAGACGGTCAGCTTTTCGGCTCCGACTACACAGAGTATTTTTTCCAGAAGCCTACCCCCGTCATGGCGAGCGGCGTCGTAAAAGTCGTCGATGGTTCCAACCATTGCCTTGTCCTAAAAACCGATGGCAGCGTTTGGGGAACCGGGTCGAACAACCAAGGCCAACTCGGTCTCGGAGAACAGCCATCGAGCAAAGGCTTCGTCGAAATCTGGCCTAGCGGTGCGACAGATATTGCGGCTGCGGCACACATGAGCTTGATCCTGCTCGACGACGGTACCGCCTACGGAATGGGCCAAAACTACCAAGGTCAGATTGCTGACTCGGCAGCGGATATAGTGCACAGTCCTCATCGCCTGCCTCTTGAGGGAATCAGAGAGCTAGCAACCAGTGGATACAATTCTATCCTGCTTCTCGAAGATGGAAGGATCATACAACTACAGCGCTCAACGGATGAAAGAACGGAACCTTTCATCGAAATCGTGAGCGAGGGAGCCAAGCACCTCGAAGCCGTCAACTCTAACCTCCTTCTATACATCGACCAAGAAGGCCACATTTCTCACAGAAGCCTCGGTTCATACACACCCTATTTCGGAAACTACCTCTTGGAACCAGACTTCTCTTTTACGAAGATCATCCAAGAGGGCGTAACGGATATTCAACTACGAACCCAATCCCCTCTAATTTTGGATGCAATCGGAGCATGCTATACTCTGGGCCAATCGTATCCTAGAAACAACTACCTACCACTTCCAAATTATCAAAAAGACTTCTTCTTCTTCTCATCCGTTGAACAAGCGTCGGCCTACGACGACTTGGCAGTTTTCCTTCTTGAGGATGGATCAGTTTGGCTGTCGACCGTCAACTACCGTTTCGGTCAAGACGTAGCGAGAAACACGACCCCTTCTCTCATCAGCGAGCCATTCGAAACCAGCCAAAACACAGCCCCCATAGCTAAGGTAGCCTATCCTGAGAAAACATACGTCTTGCCGGGAACGCCCAGCAAGATGGTTACTCTGGATGGCAGCGGCTCTACCGACGACAAATTCATAAAGAGCTGGCGTTGGTCCTGGGACAACAATACCGCCAACCGACCCATTCTTTCAGAATACTTCGACGTCGGAACCACCGAGGTCACTCTTACTGTAACGGACTCAGAGGGTATCTTCCACACCGAGAGCGTGACCGTGACCGTCGAGGAGAATACTGAAATAGCGGGCCTTGTTGGGTCACCATCAGCCAACGCGATCCTCTACCGCAACGGTCACGCCCTACTGCAAGGTCACACCACTGGCACTGCGATTGGGCGAGCCCACTCCAATCAAAGCCGTGTTTACGGCCACCAACTAACGCTCGGTAACATTGATCAACTCGACAACGCTTGGAATACTACTGGCCTGATAGACAACGAGGGTGCTCTCTGGCTAACGGGCAACAACACCAGCGGTGAGATGGGAATCGGGTACAAAAGCTTACTCGAACCATTCCGCAAAGTTATCCCCGAGAATGTAGTCGACTTTTCGCTTTCCAATGACGCGAGCTTCGCCTGCTTGTCAGATGGATCCCTCTGGGCAACTGGCCTGAACCGCGACAGCCAGTTCGCAAGCGAATCCATAGTGTCCAGCGACGAATGGTTACAAATCATAGAATCCGGCGTATCCCAAGTAGAGACCGATGGCAGCACTGTCTACATCATGAAGGAAAATGGATCGGTTTGGATGTTCGGTAGAAACCGAACGTTCGACTCAAGCTCTTTGCCATACAACTCTATCGTTGTATCCCCAATACAAATACTGGAAAGTGACGCCAAAGAAATCTTATCCTCCAACAGGGTCATTCTGGTGGTTAAGCAAGACGGATCTCTCTGGGGAGCCGGGTCGAACGACTCTTCAAAGCTGGGACTTCCACTCAACGTTCATCGAAGCAACCAGTTCGTAAAACTATCAAACGGCCCTGTAACCAAAGCTCGTACCATCGGTAACAGAACAATCTGGCTCATGGAGGATGGCAGCTTGTGGGGTGTCGGATCAAGTTACAACCGGCTCCTGGGGCTGGGATACACTGACGGGTATACGGCCATAAAGGACCCTCTTGCGCTTTTCAGAAGTGGCATCCGGGACTTCAGCCTCAGCAACGACGCGACTGTAGTGCTCACCGACGACGGATCCATCTACTCAACCGCGAAAGGCGACTTCGGCTACAACGACTCCTCCACCAATTACTCTTCGACTTGGCATCCTCTATCCTCAGATTCAAAACCTCAAGGAAACGCCAGCCCTATCGCCAATGCCGGAAGCGACCGCGTATTTTACGCGACGCATGACTACGGTCACGTCACACTGGACGGAACCTTGTCCCAAGACGATTGGGCCATCGAGAAGTGGCAATGGGACCTCAACGGGTACCAGATCAATTCAGCTTTAACGGAGGTCTACCTGAACGTCGGAATCTACACGGCTACGCTCACAGTGACCGACTTTTTCGGCAATACCTCCTCGGATACAGTAGAGATCGAACTTCGCACAGGCAGTGCATTCGACGCTTGGCTTCCCATCTACCTAAGCGGGGAGCAGATCGACGGGCTCGACGACAAAAAGAACTCGGATTTCGATCAGGACGGGCATTCCAACTACATCGAATTTCTTTTCCAGACTGATCCCGCAAGCAAGATCTCCAAGGCTTCACTTGGATGGTTATATAGTTCGGGATACCTGTTTCTGGATGTGTTTGGATCAAGTGCCTACGGAGACCTTCCAATTCTCATGTCTACAGACTTAATACACTGGTCTCCTTGGGACGGAGCTCCAGTCGACCTACAGTCGAGTGGTCCAGTCTTTCTTAAGATTAGCGACCAACTGTATTGAATAGATTAGTACACGAGCTCAACCTCTATAATGCTCCTCCAGGAACGCCTTCAAGCGAGTCGCTGTTTCTAGGCCGATCCCATCTACCGATCGTAGCTCGGTTAGGGAAGCAGACTTGAGTCGTTCGATACTTCCAAACTCGTCCAACAAGGCATTCTTCTTTTTCGGACCTAATCCAGTGAAGTCATCTAGTATGCTTTCACGGATACGTTTGCTGCGAAGGTCGGCGTTGAAGGTATTGGCGAAGCGGTGAGCCTCGTCGCGGCAACGTTGCAGTAGCTGAAGCCCTGAGTGCTTCAGCGGAAGGCGAAGGGGAGGGCGTTCGTCAGGAAAGATGATCGTCTCGTGCTTCTTCGCCAAGCCGATCAATTCAGGAGGATCCAAGTCCTGTAATAGGAACGATTTGATGGCGGCTCCTACTTGGCCCATGCCACCGTCGATGACGATCAGGTCGGGGAAAGGTTTGCCTTCCTTGTGCAGCCTTCGGTAGCGCCGGCCTACCACTTCTTCCATGGAGCGAAAATCGTCGTTTCCTTCGAAGCTCTTTATCTTGAAGCGTCGATAACCCGCTTTGTTCGGCTTCCCGCCAACGAATTGTACCATCGAAGCAACTACAAAAGTCCCCGAGATGTGGGAGATATCGAAGCATTCGATGACGTTGGGCGGATTCCTCATGGACAGCTCTTTCTGCAGCGACTCCAAGGTCTCGTCGGCACTCTCCCTTACCGGAAGATCTCGCTCGAATTTCCGCGTTTTCTTCAAAGAAGCTTCCAAGGCAAAAACGATATCCCTCAAGGCGGCCGCTTTCTCGTAGTTTCGCTCCGCGGCTTCCTTCACCATCTCCTGTTTCAGCTCGTCCAGCCACTCCTTCGACTTACCTTGCAGGAACTCGCAAGCCTGCTCCACCCGTTCTTGGTATTCCTCTAGCGTCACCAAATTCTCATGACCGTAGATTTCCGAGCGAACGTCGTCGTACAAACGAAACCGATTCTCGTCTTCCTTCTTAGGCGAGGCATCGCCCAGTAAAATGCCAAAGCGGCGGCGCATTTCCGTCAGGGTCTTGCGAATATGGTTGGCGTGCGCGAAGGGACCAAAGTAGCGAGCTCCATCTTCCTTTTTGAAGCGAGCCAAGGCGAAACGGGGAAGTTCACGCGTGACGTCCACCCTTACCAAGAGGAAGCGCTTGTCGTCCACAAAGTCCGTATTGTACTTCGGCTTCCACTTTTTGATGAGCTTCCCTTCCAATAGCAGGGCTTCCGGTTCGGACTTCACCTCGATGTACTCGAAGTCGCGAATCATCTGCACCAAGGCTCGAATCTTAGGTTGGTGCGTAAACCGCTTGGACGCTTGAAAGTAGGAAGACACCCGTTTCTTCAAGTTCTTGGCCTTTCCCACGTAGATCACTGAACCGAGCCGGTCTTTCATGAGGTAGACGCCCGGTTTGTCCGGGAGACGACGCACCTTCTCTTTCAAGTCACTGGAAATGGATTCAGGCATTTTTGATTGATCGAATAGAAACGCTGGCGAATTGTAATCGCTTCGCTGTCGGAGCAAGCACCTCGGTACGCTAGACTTTGAAAAGTAGCGAAAGTCGCAAGACTTTCGACCAAGCAGCCAATCCGATTCCCCACTTATTCGTTCACGCTCAAATGCCTGGAAAACCAAAGATCATCCTCCTCACCCTCGGAGAGGAACTCCTCCTCGGACTGACCCCCAACGGACACCTCACCTATATCGGCGACCAGCTGCGGCAGGTAGGGACGCCCATGCACGCGAACGTCACTATCTCCGACGCGCCTGAGGATATCGAATCCTACTTCGAGGATTATTGGAAGAAGGCAGACGTGCTCATAACCACCGGTGGGCTTGGCCCCACGGTCGACGATCGAACGAAGGAGGTGATAGGGGAGTGCCTCGGAGAAAAGCTGGTGTACGACCCTACGGTCATGCAGGCGATAGAAGCTCGCTTCGAAGCCCTCGGACTCGAACTCAATCCCAACAACCGCAAGCAAGCCTACCATTTCGAAAACGCCGAGGTGCTGCACAATCCAAACGGGACCGCTCCAGGACTCTGGCTCGAGAAGTTTGGAAAGATCTTGGTCATGCTCCCAGGCCCGCCCCACGAATTGCAACCCATGTTCAAGGACCAGGTACTTCCACGCCTGCAGGACAAGGGGCTCGTACAGGACAGTGAGAACTATATCCAAATCCGCACTACAGGAATCGGAGAATCGAATCTAGAAACGCTGCTGCAACCTATCGCCGAACGCGAGTCAGGACTCGAACTCGCCTACTGCGCCCACCCAGGCATGGTGGACTTCCGCATGAGTTTCCCAGATCAGGTCAATCCCTTCGATCGACTCGCTGAACTTGCGGAAGAGTGCAAGAAACTACTCGGCGAGAGCTTCCTCACGATTGGAAACGACACCCTCCTAGACATCGTATCCAAAATACTAAGACGCAAGAAACTGAAGCTTGCTACCGTCGAAAGCTGCACCGGAGGGTATATCGCCAACGAGATCACAAACATTTCTGGTTCTTCCGAGTATTTTGTCGGCGGCCTAGCTACCTACAGCACCGGAGCGAAAGAAGATCTAATCAGCGTACCCTTTGAACTGATACAACAGCATACTGCCGTAAGCGAGGAAGTAGCAGTCGCCATGGCTACCGGCGTCGCGGAGCGACTGGAGGCTGACTACGCCATCAGCGCCACTGGCTACATTGGTCCCGGGGGCGGAACCGAAAAGGATCCAGTAGGAACCGTCTATATCGGTTTGCATAGTCCATCTGGAGCATTCGCCCGCAGGTTCAGTTTTCGAGGTCCGCGCATCGCCCAAAAGCGCCGCGCCTTCAATGCTGCTATGGACCTCCTGCGCCGAGAGCTGATCTAGCAGCCCCACCGGAAAGCGCTCTTTACCTTTCCATCTTCAGCACCCTTACTGCTCTGAGGCATGAATCGTACCACGGACAAATTGGATCGCCCACTGCGGGACCTGAGAATCTCGGTCACTGATCAGTGCAACTTTCGTTGTTCCTACTGCATGCCGAAAGAGATCTTCGGTCCCGACTACGCCTTCCTCCCCAAAGAGCTCGTGCTCTCCAACGAGGAAATCGTTTTTGCAGCCAGAAGCTTCGCAGCCCTAGGAGTAAAGAAGCTTCGCCTCACCGGTGGTGAGCCTTTGCTGCGGCCCGACTTGAGCGAATTGATTTCAAGCTTGATGGCGGAAACCGGAATCGAGGATATCTCGCTCACCACCAACGCGTCCCTGCTGCCTCGGTACGCAACAAAGCTGAAGGAGGCTGGATTAAAGCGCATCAACATCAGTCTCGACAGCCTGGACAAGGAACGCTTCGCCCTCATGAGCGGGGGTCGCTCTTCTCCGGAAGCGGTGATTCGCGGCATCGACGCCGCGGAAGCAGCGGGGCTTCCCATCAAGGTAAACATGGTGGCCAAGCTCGGCGTTAACGAGCAAGACATCCTTCCCATGGCGAGCTACTTCCGTGAACGAAAGATCACGCTGCGCTTCATCGAGTTCATGGACGTAGGGGAGACCAACGCCTGGAAGATGGACCAAGTGGTGCCGGCTAAACAGATATTGGAAACCATCGGAAGACACTACGAATTCGAAGCGCTTGAGCCTAGCTACCGAGGGGAGGTCGCCTCACGCTATCGCTTCAAGGACACTGGCAGCGAATTCGGTATCATCAATTCCATTACAAATCCATTTTGCGGCGACTGCAACCGAGCACGGCTTTCCGCAGAGGGCAAGCTCTACACCTGCCTCTTCGCCACCGCTGGCACCGACTTGAAGCAGCACATCCGTTCCGGCATCAGCCAAGCAGACTTTACACAGCTTGTATCCAAACTCTGGAGCATCCGCGAAGACCAATATTCGGAAGACCGCAGCAAAGGCCGTCCCCTCAAGAGCAACAAGAAAGTCGAGATGTCCTACATCGGAGGCTGAACAGCCGTCCTTTTAATATCACCCGTCGACATCCTCGTTGTTCCCCAACAGACGAGCGAGGTAAGGGTTAGGAAAACGTCTCTTGGTTGTGATCGCGTAAAACCGTTCGCGTACTGAAGGGATCTTGCAGATTTCGATCAACTCACCCGACTGCAGCTCGTCTTGCACGACGATGGGAGGTACCAGCGAGACCGCTTTGGCTTCCTTGGCCATCAAACGCAACATCGCCATGTCGTTCGCTTCGGCAGCGATCAAGGGAGACATGCCGGCCCGTTCCATCAACAAGTCGAAACTTGAGCGAATACCGCTTTCCAAGCTGGGCAGCACCACCGGGACGTTCTCCAGATCATCAGGAAACTTGAATTTCGCCGGCAGAGCCAACTCTCCTCCCGCCACCAAGCTAACACTCTGTTCCGCCAGCAGGATGCTGCGGGTGGTCGGTTCGATTTCTCTGGGAACCGAACTATTGGAAAGCACCAAGTCGATAGTGTGGGCTTTCAGTTGACTGATTAACTCTCGAATGCTCGCCGAGTAGATCACAACTTCAAGCTCTTGGTCATCAAGCGCTTCCTTAAGAAATCCTATCTGGAAGTTCTTGGAGAGCGTCGCCACAGCCCCCACCCGTAACACTTTGCGAAACCGACCGCCTCGATTGCGTAGGGTGGCCAGCATTTCCTCCCCAGATCGAAAGATCGAGTCCGCATAGCTCATCACCATGCGTCCCTCTTCGGTCAGCATTAGCGACTTGTGTTCTCGCTCGAACAAGGAGCAATCCAAACTCTCCTCCAGTTTCTTCAGCTGAATACTCAATGCCGACTGCGAAACCTTAAGCCGCCGGGCCGCTCGCGTGAGATTCCCTTCGCGGGCGATCGCCAAAAAGTAGCGCAAGTGGTGATAGTTGAGCTGACTCATCGATATAAAATATAGAACGATTTTTAAATATACTTATATTGGATCAATGCAAGTGCTTATGATAGACTAGAGGGAATGAACACGCTCATCGCATTCACCTTGCTCTCAATCCCTCTCGCCTACCTTGTCTGGCTCTTTTTTCCGTCTCGTTCGCTGAACAGACGCGGAGCCCGTTCCGCTGTCTGGGCGGAGCGAATCGCCTGGGGAACGCTGCTCGCAGCCGGCGCCAGCGTGGCGCTCTGGATGGCAAACGGCCGGGCTCCCTCAACTTGGGGACTGGGCTTCGAAAGTTTCCTTGGGATTCGCTTCGACGCGCTTTCCACCCCTTTGCTAGTTCTGGTGTGTTTCCTGGCAGCCATCATCCTTCGCTTTTCGCGCAACTACATGGCAGGTGATCCTCGCAAAGGAGAGTTCGTGAAGTGGATCTGTGCCACGCTTGGTTGCGTACTGGCCCTGATCTTGGCTCCCGGGCTGATCCAGTTCGCCGCCGCATGGATCGGCACCAGCCTTAGCTTGCATCGCCTGCTGGTCTATTTTCCCAACCGGCCCGGTACTTTGTTCTCGGCCCGCAAGAAATTCCTCTTGAGCCGCATCGCCGACATCGCAGTGATCGCCGCCTTCGTAGGCCTCTACCAAACCATCGGCAGTCAAAATTTCAGCGCTATCTTCGCCCAAATGTCGGCAGAGTCCGAGCGGCTGCTGTGGATCGGTTCGCTCATCGCTTTGGCAGCCGTCTTGAAATCAGCCCAATTCCCATTCCACACCTGGCTTCCCGACACCATGGGAACTCCCACTCCCGTCTCCGCACTCATGCACGCGGGCATCATCAACGCAGGCGGCGTGCTGCTGATCCGTTTCGCTCCCGTTTTCGTGGCGGCTCCCGGCCCGCTCTACGCGGTCGCTGTCGTAGGAGCCCTCACCGCAGTCTTCGCCTCCTTTGTGATGCTCTCGCAAACCAGCGTGAAACGCGGACTGGCTTATTCGACAATCGCCCAAATGGGCTTCATGCTCATGCAATGCGGACTTGGAGCCTTTCACTTAGCCTTGCTGCACATTCTCGCCCACTCTCTCTATAAAGCGCACTCCTTTCTCTCTTCCGGATCGACCGTTCACACTATTGATACCTTGTCGACCGACTCTAAAGCGAAGCGCGAGGTACACCTTCCGCTCTTCGCTGCTGTCGCCATCTCCTTCATCATCGTCTTCGGACTAGCCTGGGCGTTTGGAATCAACCCGAGCCAAAAGCCCGGAATGATCGCTCTCGGAGTTGTGGTCGCCATGGCAACCACCCAGCTGCTCCTACGTCAACTCCGTCGCGACGTGAGTCCCGCATGCATCCTTCGCGTAACTGCGGTAGCCTTTTCGGTCGCTACCGTATACCTCGTTCTCGCATCGCTAGCAGCCTGGTGGATGGAGCCGTCGCTAACGCCTGCCCCGCTAACGAGCAAGGGATTCGAGCTCACCGTGGCTGGAATCATGTTCCTCGCTCTCGCTACTACGCTGCAACTGCAGATCGGCAGTCGCATTCTCATCCCGCTCCGCCTCCGAGACGCCCTCTACGTACACGCACTCAACGGTTTCTACATCAACATATTGGCCAACCGAATCCTTAAGCTCGTAAAGCTTCAGCCAAAACGCGCCTAAGCCTCCTCGACGTAACATCATGATGAATACAATAGATAAACTTTCTTCCCAAATCGACCAAGCTTGCCGAGCTATCGCTCCCTTGTGGCCACTGAAGCACTTCGTCGCAGTGAATCCATTTGTCGGATACGCGGATCGTCCCTTCAGCGAGACTTCCGAACACCTGAAGCAAGTACACGGTGACTATCCGCTCCCAAAGATCAGCTGGTTCCTAGAGCAATACAGAGAAAACAAGATCGAAACTTCCAAGATCGTAGAAGCCATCGCTCACGCAAGCGATGAGATTCGCCGTGCCTTCGCGAACAAGGAAGTCGAACTGAAGCTCGAAACGTTCCTGCAAGAGAGCATTGAACCTTTTCTCGAAGAAGAGGTTCCGTATCAACTGGAGACCTTCTCTTCATATGTCGACAAGCGGGAGGGAAGCCAATGGAACCACTTGTTGAAGCAAGAAGCTGCTAAGTGGTGCGCTGCCCATTTCGACAAAGGTCAATCGTCTTGGCGATCTCCTTGGTGTCATCTCAGCTTCTTCGAAGCATGGAGAAAGTCCGTCAAAATCGACAAGTCCCTCGATTGTAGCGAAATTTATGATACGCGGAAAGTCCTAGCGAAGATACCGCACGAACCCCTGCAAGCCATCGCTTATGCCATGGATGTCTTGCAGATCCCCCAAGAGCGCGTCGCCGACATCTTGGAGCGTACCCTGCTGAAACTGACGGGCTGGGGTGGCTACCTAAGATACCTTGATCGGGAAAACGAGCTGCGCGGCAACGATAGCGACTACGGGCTGCAATTGCTCGCGGTGCTCCTCAGCTACGAGGTTATCCTGCACCATAACCTGAAATCCGATCACGACAGAATGCTCGGCTGGCAACGCAGCTTGCAAGAGGACCTAAGCGATACTGGCGAGACCAGCATCCCGTTCGATCTTGCTCTCCGCCTCCTCTGGCAGGAGAGCCTCGAACGTTCTATCGAAAAGTCGTTCCAACAAGCGATTCAGCCGGCGATCCCGGACAGCAACGACAGGCCTACACTGCAGGCTGTATTCTGCATCGACGTACGTTCCGAGCGTTTTCGCAGAGCCCTCGAGTCGGTGATGCCCAAGGCTCAAACCATAGGCTTCGCTGGATTCTTCGGAATTCCTGCCGAGCATCACATCCCTGGCAAACCCAGCGCTCAAGCGCTCTGTCCCGCTCTTCTGGCACCCCCCGTAAAAACGGCTCGCTCCCTAAGCGACCTAACCGGGGAAAAATGGCAACGTCTGGAATTCGAGCAAACCGCCGCCATCGATCGAAAGCGCGCCTGGAAAGGGTTCCGCGAATCAGCATCGTCCTGCTTCACTTTTGTGGAGACGTTCGGCTTGAGCTACGCGTACAAGATAATCAAGGACGCGTTTGGCATGGCAGTTTCGCAAAGGAAGCCAGCAACGGCACTTCCCCATTTCGCCCAAGCGATGCAGCCGGCCGATCGGGTCAATCTGGCCGAAAGCATTTTGCGTGGCATCAACCTGACTCAAAACTTCGCAAAGAGAGTACTGATCTGCGGCCACGGAGGTGAGTGCGCTAACAATCCCTACGCTTCCAGCCTCGACTGTGGAGCTTGTGGCGGCCATGCCGGCGACGTAAACGCGCGTCTCGCAGCGAACCTCCTAAATCAAAACAGCGTCCGTCAGGGACTTGAAGCACGGGGAATCAACATCCCAGAGGATACTACCTTCATCGCCGGTCTCCACAATACCACTACGGATGAGGTAACTCTTTTCGATGCGGAAACGAAACCAACCTTGGACTTGGAGAAGGCCTTAGCCCAAGCCGGTGACATTTGCCTGCTGCAGCGTGTCGCAGACTTGGATACGAGCGTGAAAAAACCGTCGTTGAGCAAAATCAGGGCAAAGAGTCGCGACTGGTCGCAAGTGCGGCCGGAGTGGGGGCTCGCTGGAAACGCAGCCTTCATCGTGGCACCTCGCTCATGGACACAGCAAAGCAACCTCTCCGGAAAAGCGTTTCTCCACGAATACGATCCGCAAGCCGACCCTGAGGGAGCGCTCCTTAACGGTATCCTCGGCGGCCCGCTCGTAGTGGGTAGCTGGATCAACCTGCAGTACTACGCTTCCTCCACCGACAACAATGTTTACGGCAGCGGTCATAAGGCGATCCACAATGTAGTTGGCGGAATCGGGGTAGCCCTCGGCAATGAATACGACCTACGTCCCGGCTTGCCGCTGCAGTCGGTCTCAGACGGTACTCACCTCGTGCATACGCCCTGCCGCTTGCACGCCTGTATCGCAGCAAATCCGGCGACCCTCGACAAGATCCTCGAACAGCAACCCCACTTAAAGGACCTAGTAACCAATGGGTGGATACACATGATATCTCTTGGCGAGGACGGATCCCAGTGGCTCAAGCTCCAAGCGAACGGAACATGGACCGACTCGCAGCGAGAGATTGAAGAGGAGGCTCAAGTTTAGAGTCAAACAGCTCGTAATTCCGGCAATTTCCGCTACCGAAAAAGTAGCGGATCTAGCGAGGGATCCGAGCGGCGCCAGCTTCGCTCTCTATGCCATTGAGATGCCGAAATAGTTGAGCAACCCGACTTCTTTCCAGACCCGGTAGCGGCCTTCCCAAGTGATGCGACCGTGCTCTTCTTGGTACTGCGGAGCGAAGAGGAAGCCTTGCGACCACTATCACTTTTTACTTTGGAAACTCCGGAGGCAAATTTGAGCGTAGGCGTGCGGTGGCTACAATCGACATTCGCAATGCAGCATAACCGGCTTCACAGAGAGCACGGACATCTCTTCCAAGGTCGCTTCAAGAGTGTCATCGTTGAAAACGAGTACCAATTGAAATTTAATGAGAGCCCGCATCAGCGACGTTTCGAGAAGCTGCTCGGTTGATGGTCGAAGGGGAGGTTGACGTAGAGTCTACGTTTGCTTTGAAGAAAGGAGCTCGAACTTTGCTTAGATGCCCTAGGCAAGACGCAAGGGGCATTGCGACGGCGACACTAAGTCCGCCGAGTGGGCTGTCCCAATCTGTGTCTACTTGAGGCGCAAACTCGGCTTCCAGATTCTGTGGCTCTTTGAACGATAGAACAAGATCCGACCCATGCTTAAACCTTTCTCCTTTAGGCGATGCTCTGTTCCCTAGCGTAAACTATTCTCGTTTCGAAGCGGCCTCGTGCCGGAATGAATATTGGTCCCTTTTCATCCGAACCCCATACATAAGGTGGATCGAATCTCAATGAGCTAGTTCCAATAAACCCAGCCTTGATTTTGAAACGCCGAAGGCGTAGGGCTTTCTCAACTGTCTAATCCAAATCCTCCTCTCAACTAAAGCTTCGATGTCAACTATTCGGCCATTTATAATATCTATTGTATCGATTGTATACTTAGCGATTCCCGCGCTAGCTTTCCCCAACATAAAACTCCCGACAACAAATCAAAACGAAGGTATACTCGTCTTTCGCGTCGATTCGAACTACCCAAATATAATCGGGAATAAGCTTCGAATTCGATTTAAGGAAAAGGACAAACTAACGTTTTATACTGTGGCTCCTAAAAGAAAAGGAGAACTTACCTACTTTGTGATGCCTGCCGGAGATTACGTTGCACAGGATTTTTATACGCTACAATATTCATACAACTTTCCTGATCCCGTAAATTTCACAGTCACCCCGAAACAAGTAGTATATATTGGTGATATAAATTTCATGACGAAACTCCGCTACGCGGCGGATTGGAAAGTCGAAGCTTTTTCTATCAAAGACAAAAGCGACGAGCTCCCATCATCTGAATTCACTAAAAAAGGCTATGCCCTTGTGAGTACCGCCACTCACCAAAAGAAGATCTCCGACGAGACGGTTCGAAAACTAAAGGTTCCCGACAAAACGTTTTCACCGCAAGATCTAGAGGGCAGTGGGTTAATTGTCGCAATGATTACTGTTAATAAGAGGACAAACTCCCTGCTTGCGGGAGTGGCTTCTGGACTCACCCTAGGACTGAAAAAAGCTCCTGTTGACTCATTCACAATAGATTTTACAAGCAGTGATCGACTTCTGGTCGGAAGCTTGGATAATTCAGGTTGGCCTTGGCAGAATCATCAAAAACTCGACAAGTATTCTCAGGGGAAGGTCGCAGCTGTGCTAGCACCACCTGGCGATTACAATATCTCAGGATTCCACGTTACTCTAACCGATGGGAGCTATATATACAGCATCGTAGAAGCCGACGCCACCTTCAGCGTGCAAGCTGGGGAAGTTGTCTATATAGGAGAATACTTTGCAAATGTATTGCAGGAACGGTTTCTTGGGGTTCCACAACCACAAGAAGTTGAGTTCTACGTGAACGACTACTGGGCACGCGATAGGAGCGTGTTAGAAAAGGAGTACCCTTTCCTGAAAGAAGTCCAATCTCGTGTTGAGCTCTGTAAACCTGCTGGTGGATGGGAAAACATTTTTAGAGTCGGTACTGACTTGAGAAATACGCTAGGGAAAAAAGAAGCAAAAACTACCGAGACACAAGGAGAGTAAGATTCTATGATCTGATATTTATCCCGAGAGAGTCAGACTGTAAGTTAGTGCCCGGAATTTTTCGCAAAAAGGTAGCTGCGCCTTCAGGCAGTGGCACAACCCTGTTAGGGAAGCGAAAAAGGAAGATCAGTCGTAGACGTCGCTTCGGTGTCCGACTTTGACGACCAAGACGACGAACTCGCCGTCCTCTATCCGGCAGAGGACTCGGTAGTCGCCTACCCTGTAACGCCAAAACTCTCCGAGTTCGCCTCGGAGAGCTTTGCCAAACTGGCGAGGGTCCGCACTGTCCTTAATGCGTTCGTCGAGAAAGGCGATTACGCGACGGCTGGCTTCGGGGCCTAGCTTGCGCAGCTGTTTGATTGCCCAGTCGGTGATCCTATAGTCCCAGCTCACGCTTGGCTTCTTCGCTGGTGAACACGCGGCCCGGGTTCCTTGCGGCGTCGGCGGCAAGGTAATAGTCCTCCATATCCTCGAGGTGCTGAAGGATGGCCTCGCGAGCGTAAAAGGTCTTGGTGCGTCCAGTCTTCTTGGCGAGTCGTTCGAGTCGCTTCTCGATGTCCGGTTGAAGTCTGATTGCTAGCATGTCTTCGAGAATAGCACGCAATACGCGTATAGCAAGTTCACAGATCGAGGGGAATCTTGATTACCTTCCGAGTCTACGACTCGTCGTGAGGCAAAATTCTAAGTGTGATTCACGAGCAAATTTGTTTGGTGATCAGAAGCATTCCTGAGGGATCGCTTATTTGAGCTCTTTATGCCCAAAGTCGTGTCGGCTACCTAGACTCGACGCTGAGAAACGGGCGATTCGGCACTTAAATCGGCGTCTCGGGGCTTAGACCATTGAGATGCCGAAATAGTTGAGCAACCAGACTTCTTTCCAGACCCGGTAGCGGCCTTCCCAAGTGATGCGACCGTGCTCTTCTTGGTACTGCGGAGCGAAGAGGAAGCCTTGCTTCAAGTTGATCTGCTCCAGCTCTCTTTGCTGCTGGTTGAGGTCGTCCAAGGGATCGAACTCGAATGCAGCCAACTCCAGCTTGGCGATCCGACTGAGGTGCAGCTTGTAGAGCTTGGCCGCATCACGCGTCCATGGCTTGCGCGCGACCGCCCAGTTATCGGGATAGTAGCCGCCGTAAGGCATGTAGAGATTGTCGGTTACGAAACGGTCGCCGGACTGCGTTTCCGAGGAGAAGGAGAAGCAGAATCCAATGTCGCCGTTGTGCTGCGGCACGAAGAGTATTTGGAAGCGGGTTTTCTGGTCCTCGCTCTGAAAGACAGTGGAGCGAATGTTGAGCCCATGGCCGACGTCCGCCAGCAAGGCCTTGGAACGGGTGAAGCCTTTGCTTTTGAGCCAATCCTTGATCTCGATCAGCTTCTTCTGGGCCGGCCACTCCTCGCCAGTGGTATTTTCGGAAAAGCGCGGGAAGAGCGAGATGCTGCTTTTGCTCAGAGCGCTGATGGCCAGCCAGGTATAAACCGTTTCGATCAGCAGCCAGCCTAGAAAAAAGATGGCTCCGATCACCCAAAAAGGCCGATTCAGCCAGCCGGCGTCATAGACCAGGTAAGCTGCCCCGAACGCCACTCCCAACCAACGTGCCCAGCGGTTGAGCACGGAAACCTTGAGCGAGGTCACACGCGTGTTGAGCACTCCGAACAGGATCGAAAGTCCAACGCAGCTGAAAACGAAGATCTCGGCAAAAAGGGATAGGCTTTGTTCCGGCATGGTAACGTACGAGAGGCAGGTAGTAGATCCCGGAAGGCAGAGGGGACAACCAAAAAAGGTTAGGTAGGAGCGAGCTTGCTCGCGAACCATCTCGGAGCATTCGCGAGCAAGCTCGCTCCTACCCACAAAAAAAGGCCCGCCTTCAACGAGGCGGGCCTTTTGCTAAATTGGTTTGGCGAGTGCTTAGGTCAAGCGGACCGGCATGATCACGCAGAGGAAGCTTTCCAAGGTCTTGAAGACGCCGGGGCTGACTTCATCCTTCAGCTCGAAGAAGAGCTCGTCCTTGCTGAGGGCCTTCAGCGGGTCCATGAGGAACTGCGGGTTGAAGGCGACTTGCAGGTCGGGACCGCTGTAGTCGATGGCCAGCGACTCGTGCGATTCGCCGAAGTCGGGGCTGGAAGCGGAGAGCTCCATCAAGTTGTTGGAGATCTGGATCTTGACCTGGTTCGACTTGTCGGTGGTGACGAGGGCAGCGCGGTGGATCGACTGCAGGAAGAGCTCGCGCTCGACCTTGATGCGCTGGTGGGTTTCCTTGGGAATAACCTGTTGGTAATTCGGGTAATTGCCTTCCACGACCTTGGATACGAGGTGGATGTCACCTACAAATCCGTTGGAGTCGTCCTTGGTGTGGATCTGGAAAGCGACGCGGCGGTCGTTGAAAGCGATCTTGAGGTTCTCGCCCTTGTCGAGGAGACGAACCAGCTCGGAAACAGTCTTAGCAGGCAGGATGAGGCTGCCGGACATGCCTTCGCCCACTTCCATTTCGTGGTCGGTCTTGGCGAGGCGACGGCCATCGGTGGCCACGAGGCTGAGGCGACCCGAGGCGCCTTCTTCCGGCTCGAGGAAGTTGAAGAAAACGCCGTTGAGCATGTAACGGGTCTCGTCGCTGGACTGAGCGTAGGAGACGCTCTTGATCATGCCCGCAAGGGTGCTCTGCTCGATGGTGAAGGAGCGGTCGTCGCTAAATTCCGGCAGGGCTGGGAACTCGTCGCGGCTGATGCCCATGATCTTGAAGTTGGATCCGCCGGAGGCGATCTTGACCTGGTTGTTGGGCGAGGCCTTCACGCTTACATCGCTGTTAGGCAACTCTTTAACGATAGTGGCAAGACGCTTAACGGGCAGGGTTACCGCACCTTCTTCTTCGACGGTCGCCTTGATGCGAGCGCAGATGCCGAGGTCGAGGTTGGTAGTCGTGAGCGAAATCGTGTCACCTTCAGCTTCGATGAGCACATTGCTCAGGATGGGCATCGTTGCCTTCGATCCAACGACGTTGAGGACTTGCTGGAGGCCGTTGCTGAAATGGTCACGGTGGATTTTGAACTTCATTGGGGAGGAGTTAGCTAGTTTTTGGAGTTTCTGACAATTCCAATGGATAGTTAGTTAATTAAATAAATAAATCATTCGTATTCTTATAGCCTGTGAATATTGGCCATAAGCGACATAAATGCCTGAAAACTAAGGAGTAAGGAGGGTTTGAAAATGTTCAAGCCTAGGGGGATAGTTTGTTTCCAGAAAAGGACATGTTAAAAAAAAACGAATATCTCCAGCTTATTGGTCGGTTTTGCCCAAGTTGTTAGCAAAGGATTTACACCTGTTTAGCGGCCTTTGATTTGCGGGCGGAAACCCGCTTCAAGCGCAGCAAATGGCGCCCGAGACCAAAGAAGAGGTAGCTGAAGAAAATGACTACCAGAGCGTACTCCCGGGAGAAGTAGATGAGGCCTATGATCACCAGTACCGCCACGAAGGAGGTGAACTTGATCTGCGTGTTCCAGTCGATCTTCTTGAAGGAGGGGTAGCGCACGTTACTGATCATAAGCACCGAGATGAGCAGCATGAGCACCGGCAAACCGAGCGCGTAGACGCGCAGGGCGTCGTGCTTGGTCATGACGAGGACGATGGTGGCGATCATGCCCGCGGCCGCCGGGACGGGCAGGCCTAGGAAGTCGCCGTCCGCCTCCTCCAGCTTGCGGGACTTGACCGCAGGGTGGGTGATGACGTTGAAGCGGGCCAGCCGCACTCCGGCGCAAAGCAGGTAAATAAAGGCGAGGAAGAAGCCTGCCTTGGTGTAGAATTCCTCGTTTTGCTCCGGATTGAGTATGAGGAAGAGCACCATCAGGGCGGGGGCCATGCCGAAGGTCACGATATCGGCGATGGAGTCGAACTCCTTGCCGAAGAGGGACTCGCGCCCGCCGAGGCGAGCCACGCGTCCGTCCAGCGAGTCGCAAAGCATGCCGCCGAGGATGAAGAGCACGGCTTGGCGGAAGAGGGCGTTGGGGTCGCTGGCCTCGTCCCCGAACATCATGCCGTAGCGGGCTTGGATACAATTCTTGATGGCAAGGAAGCCGAAGAAGAGGTTACCCGCGGTGAATAGGTTGGGGAGCAGGTAGATCTTGGAGGCTTGGGAGGCGTCGAGTTTGACGATTTCCTTGGGTTCGAGTTCAGGCTCTTCGTCCAAAAGGGTGTGGGATTAGTGTTTGAGGGTATCGAGGTACTTCCAGAAGGAGGAGTGCTGCTCGGCAAGCTGCTCTTCGGAAATGGGAAGCTTGGTCCGGTAGATGAAGTCGGTAAGCGTATTTTTGTGCAGGATACAAATGGTCTTGAGGGCGCCGCCTTCCCGTTGGAAGTAGATGCGGTGCTCACCCGAGCGCAGCCGGTAGGTGGTCTTGCCTTGGCGCTTGAAGGAACCGAGCGGCTCTTCCGGGTGGTTGAGCTGGTACTCGGTTAAGTTGCTGAGCGGATCGATCACGGCGAGCTGCTTCATGGTGGGGAGCTTTTCCAATTCCTTGAGAGCTTGATCGCTGAAAGTTACCTGAAACATGGTGTAGGTTGCCGAATGGTTTGCTTGAAGGATTCAGCAGATAGGAGCTGAAACGCAATGCTCAAACGTGCAGCACTGCGGTGGTTTACGTAATTGTTTAGTGCGGAAACGGCTGGCTGTCAAAGCGGCTTGCTCAGTCGTCCCTTGTAGCTGCGGGCCAGCTCGCGATTGGCCTCCATGGCGCCGTCGGTGTTTTGGCTGCGCAAGAGCGGAGCTTCCACCCCGAGTTTGTGGAGCTGGTCCAGGATTTCCATCTGCAGGAGATTGATCAGCAAGGCGCCTGCCATGGTGGAAGTTGGCCCCGCGAATTTGCCTTTTTCGTGCAGCTCCACGATGGCGTCGCCAAAGCTGCCGCAATTGTCGAAGACGTAGTCCGCGATCTCGTGCAGCATCTTGCCGCCGGAGTGGGTGGTCTTTACCTTTTGGGCCATGCCTACGGAGGTGAGGGCGATCACCTTCAGCCCCTTCTCCTTGGCGTACTCGGCCACCTCGATAGGGGAACAGTTCTTGCCGGAGTTGGAGATGACGATGATGAACTCGCCTTCCTTCAGGCCATGGTTGCGATCGTAGCGAGCTGCTAGCTCCCGGCCGTAGCCTTCCAGGTTTTCGATGAAGCCGCCCGTCATGTCGAGGATGGCGCTCACGCAAACCAGTCCACCGGCCCGGCCCACCATCTCGCGGCCGATGATCTCCGAGTGGCCACTGCCGAATGTGTGCATTACCCCACCGTCCGCGATCGACTGGGCGACGAGGGGGGCGAGACGTTCGATCTCAGCTTGGTTCTGCAGGTAAACTCGCTCGAGCAAGACCTGCGTGGTCTTAAAATAGTTCTCCTTGAGCATGAATGAAATTCGTCTGTGCCGGACAATGTTGCTAAACAGTAAAGAAACAAGGGCATTTGCGGTGGACCTGAAAGCGATTAATTGTTCCAAATACGTGTAGGAGACTGTGCAATGAGTCGCTTCCAGGCGGACAACGTTCTGTTTGGAGGAAGAAACCCTTAATGCGATCCGAGGCGTACCCGAAGGGAACGCTGAAGTGAGCGAATCTCCGTCAACTAGAACACCTAGCTTTTAAACCATTATGTCTGAAGTACTGACACAAAACCAACTCGAGCAACTAAAGAAGTTCACCGTTGTCGTAGCCGACACTGGCGACTTCCAAACCATGAAGGAGTTCGAGCCGCGCGACGCGACCACGAACCCGACCCTCATTCTTAAGGCTGCGGAAAAGGCGGAGTACGCGGAGCTGGTTGACAAGGCTGTCGCCGCCAAGAAGGACTCCGGGCTTTCGGGCAACGCCCTGGTGGAAGCGATCATCGATGAGCTGCTCGTGCTCTTCGGTATCGAGATTTTGAATATCGTTCCCGGCCGCGTATCCACCGAAGTGGACGCGCGTCTCTCTTTCGACACTGCTGGCACCATCGCCAAGGCCAAGGACATCATCAACCTCTACGAAGAGAAGGGCATCTCCCGCGACCGCATCCTCATCAAGATTGCCTCCACTTGGGAAGGCATAAACGCGGCCGCTGAGCTCGAGAAGGAAGGTATCCACTGTAACCTTACACTTCTTTTCTCCATGGCCCAAGCCGTACATTGCGCGGAAAGCGGCATCACGCTCATCTCCCCCTTCGTCGGCCGTATCATGGATTGGTACAAGGCCAAGGAAGGTCGCAGCTTCGAGCCCGCCGAAGATCCCGGCGTACTCTCCGTTCAATCCATCTACGACTACTACAAGAAGTTTGGATACAAGACCGAGGTCATGGGCGCCAGCTTCCGCAACAAGGGCGAAATCCTGGAGCTCGCCGGTTGCGACCTGCTGACGATCTCTCCGAACCTGCTTGAAGAGCTCGCCAAGTCTAACGACCCAGTCGAAGAAAAGCTCAGCGAAGCCGCTTCCAAGGCCAAGGATATCGAGAAGATCGAGATGGACGAGAACACCTTCCGCTGGATGTTCAACGAAGACGCCATGGCGGTGGAAAAGACTGCCGAAGGTATCCGCAACTTCGCCAAGGACATCGTCAAGCTCGAGCAGATGATCGAAGGAAAGCTCTAAGCTTTTCCGACCCGAGTTCTTATATTTGCAACAAACGCGTCCCATCCCGGGGCGCGTTTTTTTATTGAGCTGAAAAGAGTGAAATTATTGCGGTGGGTCGGCTTGTCCTCAAGACGACTCGGGTTCGTTGATCAGGTTTTTGCTGCGTTCTTTTTAAACGCGGATGAACACGGATTCACACAGATCTACAGCTCGATTCGTGTTGTGTCCAATACTCCGCCGCTCTCGGGTCAACTCTGTGGTGGATCGGCCGCTCCGCCGGGCGATTTTGACGCGAGCGGAGCGCCCGTCCCACCTTTTCGAATACTCCGCCGCGAGCGGCAGCCCTACGATCTGGAAACGAGTGAATCGAATGCGGTGGGTCGGCTTGTCCCAAGACGACTCAGGTTGAAGATCAGATCCTTGCTGTGTCTCTTTTTAACCACGGATGGACACGGACAGACGAGGTTTTGATCAGGGCTTTCGCGTTAAGTTTGGATGCCGTTTTCCACATCCATCACGAAACAACGGTTTTCAATTTTCCTGGGAATTAAGTGATTTCCCCTTAAGGATACGCAATTACTCTTACATACACTTGACAAAACTTCGTGTTAGAGACGGCAATAGGGATCTCCCTTAATATGAAAGCCAGATCTTTTTTCCGCTCTCTCCTGTTACTCCTTTGCCCCACGTTTCTGATAGCTGCAGGCCCCAATTCACAAAACTCCCAGCGGATCGCAGACTCGGTCTATTTTCTGCAAAGCGCTGACGACCAAATCAGCCGCTACGATCTCACTAGCCAAAGCTGGCTTGATCCCATCGCCATCGGTGAATCCGCCAGTTGCTTCGTGGTCGTCGACGACTTCCTGTTCGTTGCCTACGGCAAGATCCTCTATCGCTACCAACTCGATGGCAGCGATGAAACGCATGTCGGCAACTTCCTTCATCCGATCATTTCACTCCACGCCGACGGCGACCTGCTCTTCGTCAACCACTCCAGTGGAAGCTATGCTTACTTCGATTCCTATGACCAGAACACACTTGGACGCTTGGATACCTTTACCAATTACCAGGCTTTCGCAGCCAGCACCGTAGTCGAACCCTCTCTCAATCAACTCTACCACGCCCGTTCGAGCAACTCGCGCTACACCATTAACTACGACGACAACGGAACCTTCGTTGGCAGCTTACAGGGAAATACCGCCTACAACACTACCACCGGTGACTATTTTCTTAGATGGCCCGAAAGGAGCCGCATTCTCGGACAAAGCGGCTGGATTTACGACAGCTCATCTTTCCTGCCGATCGGACAAATCGCCGCAGTTGACAGCATCGCCTTTATCGAGGGCGAACTGCCGATGATCGTTTCGGGTGACGAGCTGATCACCTATTCGAAGGGCCTTCAAGAAACTGGCCGACTGACTCTCGATGCTGCAAACGGAAACCTCTTCCTTCACGGTGAAACCGCATTCATCTTTTACCCGAACGTCCTGTCAGGTACTGGCTTCACGCTGCAGCGCATTCCTTTCGCCGACTTAGCGATCGACGATCCCAGTGAACCGATCGATCCATCGAAACTAGCCTTTGAACCGGACGAGGTGTTTGCCACTTCCAACGGAAAGCTATTTCTGTCCCACCACGATCTCAGCACACTTTTCTCGTGGGACATCGCTACCCAAAGCTGGGACTCGACCATCGAATTGGAAGGACTGCCCGTCGCCATCCGCTACGCCCCCGACACTGAATTGATCTACATCGCCTATTCCAACGGCAAGATCTTCAAGATCGATCCCACTGACCCGACCTACAAGGAGAGTCTCATTGTCGATACCGAGAGCCAAATCAACTCCCTCGTAGCTGCAGGTTCCTTCGTCTTTACTTCAATCAGCAACATTGAATGGAGTGGCATAAAGATCTACGATCTGGACGGCAACGTCACCGGATATATCCAGCACCGATACGACACATTCGACGCCGTCTGGGCTAATGGGAGAGTCGTATCCAACAGGGGAAACAGCTCTTACCTCCACGACTTCGTGGTGCAGGAATCCGGAAACACCGGGACCTACGGTTCGAAGTCCTTTAACGACATAAGTGTATCCGGCCCGCTGTTTCCGCATCCCGATCAGCAGCTCGTGCTCACCAGCAGCGGGATTCTCTATGACGCTTTGGAAAAGGAAGCCGCGGGCGTCCTACCAGAGTCCGTCGTGGGAGCGACCTGGATCGAAGGACAACTCTACACCCTGCACAATGGCTCCATCAAAACCTGGAGCCTTCCGACTTACGCGGAAGGAAGCAGCATCTCTTTCCAAAACCGCGCTTACGCGATTTCCAACTCGCCTGAAGGCGACCTCGTCCTAGTGACGCTCGCTGGCAACGGGAAACCTCGTATCATCGTTTTAGATACAAGCTACAACATCATCGCGCTCGAAAGCATCCCGGACCCGAAGCTTTCTTTTGGTCAAATGAATGCAGGGGCCCTCAGCGTGGAGTGGACTGCAAGCGCAGGAGCCGAGAGCTACCTGATCGAACGAAGCGAGGCTAGCGATGGACCTTGGGAGCAAATAGCTGCCTTGGACTTCGACGCGGGCTCCTTCGCCGACGTAGACATCGCAGTCGGCGAAACCTATTACTACCGAGTGAAGGCCATCAACGACTCGATCGAATCAAACTACTCGAATGTGATAGCGGTCGATACCAGTCGCGAACCTCTCCCTATTGAGGCGGGAGATCCGTCTCAAATTTCTCGATACGCGAGATCGGCGGTGTTGGATAAAAACAACATCCTCTATCTCTCGATCGACGATCGGAAAGGCATCTATCGCTACGACGTGGAGAAGCAAACGTGGCTAGAAACCATAGCGACGCTTACCGAACCGAACCGACTCACTTACAGCGAAGCCCGCCACTCTCTTTTCTTCAGAGGATACGATGGAGACCTCATGGAGGTTAACCTAAACGGCTCCCCCTTAATACCAGTGCTTTTCGTGAAATTCGACAACTACAACTACGGTGACGTCCAACTTGCGACAGAGGATTTCGTACTCGTCACCTACTCAAGTCAGCACTTCATCTACGACCCTCTCGGAAACCTTATGAGCTCCGCCTATCTCGGCGAGATCGACTACAACGCACTAGTCGTCTGGAACGAGGAGCAACGCACTTACTCCTGGAGCGAATCCTACCGTGTCTACGAAGTCGAAGTAGGCCCTGGCTGGACTCTCGAATCTAGCTACGTCCCGATCGAAAACAACGACCGCTTCGTCGCCAGCAACGACGATCACACCCTCTTCCTGTCCCAATCGGGCAATATCTATTCCAGAAGCAACTACGCAGAGCTCTACAGCATCGAGGACTATCTTGAAGACGGCCTCTGGCTGGGGGATCAGCTCATTACGCTCGCGGGATCATCGCTGCAGAAACGAGACGCTTCCACTTTCGAAGTAACCGACTCCCTCCCTATCCTGGAAGACCGACGCATCCTCCTCTCCACCTCCGACGGTCGTATCGTGCTGGTGCAAGGCGACTATTACGGAAGTCCCGAGATTTCCGTGCTCGACGCGGATTTCGAGATCGCCGCTCCTGATACAATTGCCGCCCCGCCTGCTTTCCTCATTCAGGACTCCTACTCGTATAGGACTGTTTTGAAGTGGAGCGACGTCGGTGGCGAGACGGGCTACATCCTCGAGCGTCGTACAGGTTCGGGACCATGGGATACGATCGCGGAGCTCGAGATGAACACGACTTCCTACCACGACGAAGATATCTCATCGGACTATAGCTACTCCTATCGCCTTCGCGGCATCAACGGCGATACGCCCTCCACGTATTCCGATACTCTCTCGCTACGTTCCGCCCCCCCCACGGCCGCGACCGACCTCGAGGCCACCTCAACCGGGGCGTACACCCACCGTCTCCAATGGGAACCGTCAGAGAACGTTCTCTTCTACCAAATACAATACGCCCTCAACGGGGATGACTATTGGAATAACTACAACACCGACGGCAAGCTCACCGCCCCGGAATTCACAGTCACCATTCAGTCGAATCAAATCTACCGCTTCCGAATCAAATCAGTCGGTTCTTATGGCCAGGAAGCGCTCAGCGAACCGATCGTCCTCTTCGAGGATTTGATCAAGCCCACGCCACCCTCATCGCTCAACGCTAGCCCGCTCGACTACCGAACCGTCGCGCTCGAATGGTACGGCTCCCAACGAGCGACCAGCTACCAACTGGAACGCAAGGAGCCCGATGGAGACAATGAATGGTCGGTCCTCGCCACCCTCGCCACATCGCCACGCTATTTTGTGGATTCATCGGCAGAAGCCGAAACTCGCTACCAATACCGCATCATCGCTATCAATCCGGAAGGCTCCTCGGTCGCCAAGCTGTCCAGTATCGTGACCACTGAGAAACGCTATCCACCTGAAAAACCTTTCCTCAGTGCCGGACTCCATAGCGATGACTCCGTTCTGCTCAACTGGTCCAACATATCTACCGACGTCAGTTACCACATCCTACGTCGACTAGCCGGTGAGGAAGACTGGACGGAGCTGGATATCGACGATCCTGATTCCCAAACGTATATCGATAGCGAGCTCGAGTCCGGCCAGACCTACGTCTACTCAGCCACCGCGAGCAACCCCGCTGGCGATTCCCCCTACGCGGACCCGGTAATCGTCAAAATCGTTCCTCAAGAAGCCGTCTTCCAAGATGATTTTACCGATGGGCTAGACCCCTCCAGATACGCCCATGTCTACGGTTCGACGGTTGCATCGCAAGAAAGCGGCATCGGTACTTATCTAGCCCTAAATAGCTCCCGCATGAGTATCGTCACGCTCCCATTGGATCTCTCCGATGGCGGCAACGTTAGCTTCGACCTGAAGTTCGATGGCGCCTCTGTAAATCTTGCCGCGAACCTCCTGTCGGTCGAACTACGGGTTGGGAATTCCAATCTAAAAATTGCTCGGATCATTGCCACTCCGCAACTGGCCGGCCAATGGGTACGCTATTCCGTGTCCATTCCTTTCGGGACCAGCGACGACGAGACGTCGGTGATCTTCTATCACTCCGAATCGCCCGTTTACGCGAATCGCTTCCTTTTCGACAATATCGTTATCACCCAGTCCGAACCTCCCGTTCCGCTATCGCCCCTCACCGTGGCAGCGAAATCCGCTCCCGACGGAGGCGTATCCGTATTTTGGACACCTTCAAAACACGCCACCGCCTATCGCATCGAGCACAGCGTAAACGGTGGGGAAACGTGGCTAGAAACGGGCCTGCCTGTTAGTGGCGTGACCTACTATCACGATCCATCTCCCTACAATGAGGACTCCCTCTACCGCGTCAGCGCAATCAATAGCGCTGGCGCCTCCGAGCCCACGCTCTCAAACGCTGCCACCTCCGACGATGAGCTCGCTGAAGCGGTTCAGTTGGGAGTCGAAAAAGTGCTGGCTGATCCAGACACCTACCAGCTCTACAGTGCCACTGAGCTCGAACAGTCTCGCTTGCAAGGGCAGTTTGACGTGCGGCAAAACCCTAGCGGATTCGGCCTTTACCAGCAGGAATTCATCTCAAACCTCTACTTCAAGCTCACTAGCGGACCCATTCAAATGAAGGGCGACCTGATGAGTTTCGGTTGGATCCTCTACCGTAGCACTAATCTGGTCGACTGGACCGAACATCCATTTTCAATTGAGTTTGAGAACGACGAAGAAAACGAAGCAGAATTCATTAAGATTCGCCCTGACACCGAATAGCAAGCGAGGGCAAAGCATTTCGCTTAACCTCCTCCAAGCATTCGCCGATTCGAATGAGCCTGTGGAAGGAAAACTGCGAACGTTTCCAAACCTAGATTATATCCTACCAGAAAACGCGTCCCGTCCCGGGACGCGTTTTTTTTGAGTTCTAGGATTGGATCCTCCCAGTCGGAAGGCTGGGAGAAACAGTGAACCGATTGCGGTGGTTCGGCTTGTCCTCAAGACGACACGGGTTCCCCGGCGCTCGCTCGGAGCTTCGTGGTGGATCGGCCGCTCCGCCGGGCGATTTTGACGCGCGCGGAGCGCCCGCCCCAACAGTGGAGGGACCGGTTCCACCCGGTCCGCATTGCAGGAGTTGATCTCCAGGCCAACTGGTACCGATGCAAGTTTGCTGACCCAATCTGCAGAAGATCTTACTTCGCGGTGGTTCGGCAGGTCCTCAAGACGACACGGGTTCCCCGGCGCTCACTCGGAACTCCGTGGTGGATCGGCCGCTCCGCCGGGCGATTTTGACGCGCGCGGAGCGCCCGTCCCACCTTTTCGAATACTCCGCCGCTTGCGACCCACCGCGGAACCTAACTCCCAGCGTTGATCCTGCAACGCGGCGTGCCGCAAGCGGCAGCCCTACGATCTTGAAACGAGTGAACCAATCGCGGTGGGTCGGCTTGTCCTCAAGACGACTGGGGTCGGTGATCAGATTTTTGCTGCGTTCTTTTCAACCACTACCGAGGAGTTTGCGACGACACTTGAGGAGGTACCGACGAAACAATGAACGCAGATCACTTTGCGTCTGTATTTGTGCTGCAGATACAAGCGTAGACTCGCTCCGTCGCCCTGGCCTCGCAGCTTGCGAATCCCGTTCTGCCAGGATTGGCGTTGCCGGCACAGTCAGGCAGGCAGGCTCCCGCTTCTCACCCAGCTCAAGAAATTAGGAGTTGACCTTTGCGCAGATTCGCTAGAGAAACAATGTACTATAGAACTAGAACACTGTTTGAGAGAGCGAGTTAGTGGGAGGATAGGCTATGCTTGATTTTTATTTAGATCCGCGGAGTGGAGTTCCGTATTACCGACAGATCATCGACCAAATCCGATTTGGCATGGCGACGGGGCAGGTTAAGATAGGGGAGCAGCTTCCCACCGTTCGGGCCTTGGCGGTGAAGCTTCAGGTAAACCTGAATACGGTGACCAAGGCTTACAAGGAGCTGGAAATCCAAAAGATTTTGGAAACGCAGCAGGGGACCGGGACTTTTATCGGTTCCGTCAAAGTGGAAGTGAGCGCCAAGGAGCGTCGCGCCAAGCTCAAGTCCCTCTGCGAGGAATTCGTGAACGCCGCGGCTGTGTACGGCATAAGCCCGCACGAGCTAGCCGATGAATTGAAGCAATACAAAGGAGGAAAAAAATGAAGCTAAGAGCATCCAACGGAGCGGGAGTAAGAACTGAAAACGGCCTAAGCGTCGTTTCACTGGCGGTGGGAGTGATCACGATCGCTCCCGTGATCTTCTTGATGTCAGCCGAGATCCTCTCGACTGCGGTCGGACTTCCTCTCGCAGCGATTGGCCTGTTCTTGGCCTTTTCCGTGAGAATCGCCAACCAATGGGATCGTGCCGTGGTCTTGCGCATGGGCAAGTTCGTCGGCTTGCGGGGACCGGGCATCTTTTTCATCATACCCGTTATCGACAAAGTGAATACGTTCATCGACCAACGGGTGCGCGTAACGGACTTTCATGCGGAGAAAACGCTAACCAAAGATACCGTTCCCGTAAACGTGGATGCGGTGGTGTATTGGATGGTTTGGGACGTCGAGAAGGCGGCCTTGGAGGTGGAGAAGTATGTGGAAGCGGTATCCTACGTCGCCCAGACCGGCTTGCGTGATATCATTGGGCGGAATGACTTGGCGGGGCTTTTGCAGCATCGAGAGGAGATCGCGGAGGCTTTGCAAAAAACCTTGGACGACCAGACGAGCCCTTGGGGGATCACCTGCCAGTCAGTTGGAATCAAGGATATCATTATCCCCGAGACCCTGGCCGATGCCATGAGTAAGCAAGCGCAAGCCGAGCGGGAGCGCCAGGCTCGTATCATCTTGGGTACGGCGGAAACGGAGATCTCCGAAAAGTTCGCCCTGGCCAGCAAGAACTACGCGGACAATCCAGTGGCCCTGCAGCTGCGCGGCATGAACATGCTCTTCGAAGGCCTCAAGGAAAAGGGATCGCTGATAATGGTACCCAGCTCGGCCTTGGATTCCATGAATCTGGGTGCGATCGGTGGCCTTTCCGCGCTCGCCCAGCAACGAAAATCAGAAGAGTCGGAAGCCAGCTAAGAACTTGGGCTGGTTTTATCGATAAGCATCGTTCCCAGGGATTTGATCCTGCAACGCGGCGTGCCGCAAGCGGCAGCCCTACGATTGGCGGGCGAATGTTTTTTATGGGTCGGCGCGAGCTCAAGGCGATTGGGGGTCTTGAAGGGGACGCATCTGAGTTTTTTTAACCACGGATGGACACGGATTTACACAGATCAATTTTGAATTTGTATTGATGAGTTAGATACAAATGCAATGAACTTGTTTTGGGCACTGCTATCAATGAAGTTGCGAACTACACGTTTTCCAGCGTTTGCGTTCAGCGCGACGGTTTGTCCTTCCTAAACAGTGGAGGGACCGGTTCCACCCGGTCCGCGCTGCAGGAGTTGATCTCCAGTCCAACTGATACCGATGCTAGTTTTCTAACCCTATCCGCAGAAGGTCTTACTTCGTGGTGGGTCGGCTTGTCCTTAAGACGACTTGGTTCAATGATCGGGGCGTAGCTAAGTTTTCAACCACTACCGAGAAGCTTGCGACGACATTTGAGGAGGTACCGACGAAACAATGGACACAGATTTACACAGATGACTTTTACTTTTGTATTTAAGATAAAGATACAATGTGTGCTTGATCGGTTGCCGAGATCTCTCAGGTTGCTTCTATTTCTCCCCGCTACTGGCTTGAGCCCCGGATGGGCTAGGGATCTTTCGTAAGGTGGAGGCGGCTTCATTGATGAGCTTGTTTCGCTTCATACCCACCGACAAGAACCAGGCGCCCAGAGCCATAATAGGCCAACCGATTACGACGGGTGCCGAGAAAACGCCTATCACAATCAAGACGATAGCAATTTTGTAGGACGCGTGACCTTGTACGCTTTCGTAGCCGGTGGTTTCGTTGCGCACCGCCAAGGGCTCGATGCTCCCTTGGCTTTCTTCGGCAACGATTACCACTAGGTCGTCTTCGGATAACCAAGTGGCGCTTCCCTGAAGTTCGACGTGCCGGCCGTCCAAGCGGAGTGTCGTGTTGTGTGAAGTTTGAACTTCGCCGCCAGACCCGCCGCCATAGGTGTGCGAAGTTCGGTTGACGTGACTTACCTTGCCTGAGAAGGATGCTAATTTCATGGATGACTGATCTCGCAGTGTCTGCTTGGCCGAATTGTGGAGCTCAGACGCCATGCTTGTCGTCTTTGTCTGCACCATTGGCTTGCGTTTCCTATTTCAATGTCCGGTGGCGAAATAGTGGTGCTTGAATTAAACCTCAGGAAACGAAAATCCAAGCAAAGAGTTTAGATGAGATGAGGGCGGTTGTCCCCTAGGAACGATCCTTTTGCGTGAGGCAAATAATGTTGCCGCAAGAGTCTTCGAAGATGACGTATCTCACTTCGTCCATTTCTTGTGGCTCGCCTCGGAAAACGACTCCGAGCGTTTTCATTTTTTCAACTTCACGGTCCAACTCATCCGTTTCGAACTGGGCGGCGGGTATGCCCGCCTCGAAAAGCGTTTTGTAATACTCCTGGGCCGGAGGAAAGGCGAGGGGCTCAAGCAGTAGCTCCACTCCCGGGGCTCCTTCGGGCGCGGTAACGGTAAGCCAGCGGTGCTCGCCCATCGCTATGTCCTCCTTCTTCACGAAACCAAGCTTATCGGTATAGAAGGCGATCGCCTGCCCTTGGTCGTTAACGGGAATACTAGTCAGGGTGATCTTCATCTTGGTCCTTTTTTTGTGTCCGTCGTATCGCTCAAAAGGGAGCGTCCGCGCGACTCGCATGATACAGCAAGTTCGATTCCTCTTTCCCGGATCGGGAGGCGTTTTCGGCTCATTTTGGAGGGCGCCGTGCGCTCTATCCAGCAAACTAACGAAGGTTCATTTTCTTTAGGTATTTGATTGGAACGTGATCAACGAGCCAAACCCCATTCTCGGAGAGATAGAATTTGTATCCATCTTTTCCCATCGACTCTGAATCGACTCGCAGAATGAGAACCTTTCCATGCCTCATCCCTACGGATTTCGCAGTCTCAATGTCCGAGGACAGGTGAACGTGATGTCTCTTCATTTTCATCAGCCCGTTTTCCATGATTGGTTCGTCGAACCTGATGGTGGTGCCGTGAAAAAGCTCTTCTGGCGGCTCCTTTTCAGTGAGACCCAATTCTAACTCGATGGAATGCCCTTGGTTTGCACGTATCTTGATGCCGTCGCCGCAGAGGCTGAATCTCTTCTTTTCGTTGGTTGCTACGATTTCCTCTAGCTCGGGCAGGGAAATGCTAACACCGGCAGATTCCGCTCCCCTTAGAAGGTCGTGGACCTGACACCAACCGTTTTCGTCTAGAGTGACGCCAGCTGCCGCCGGTTTGTGGCGCAGGACTAGACTGAGGAATTTGGATTTGGGTTTTAGTTCTTTTCTCATTTGTAATGAGGCAGGCAAATCCGGCTGCTAGTGAGTGCCTTGCTGGCGCAGCCATTGCCGTTTGAAAGGTTCGACCACGCCGTCGTCCCAGACTTGCACTTCGATGTACTCCTCGAAGTCTCCGAGCCAGTATTTCTCGTAGGTTTCTGGTCGTTCGTTCCTTGGCAGGCCGTGCAGGTTTACCAGCTCCTCTAGTTCATCGATGAAGTAAACCTTTTCGTAGTAGTCCTTACCTTTCGCCGTCATGGCGATAAAGCTGTCGGGAAAGGTCACGGAAACCGAGTCGCGAGGTAAGTCCTTGAGGTTTACTCTAAGTTCCTTGTGGCCTGAGTTGATGTGGCGGAACCATTCGGAGGTGCCGAGTACGAAGTAGTAAGGGCTCATCCATTTTGGCGTTCCGCCTTTCTTTTCGAACAAACGCTTGAGTTTGCTTTCGGCGGATGACCTCATTTCGAGGTACCTCATTCCATACCGTCGATTGTATCCGGGAGTCGTCTTGTGCTTGTTGAGCATCTCAAGGAAAACTGGGTTTTCGAGGTCTCCCTTCAAATCGGATAGGGATAGAAACGGTTGCCGATCTGGGAGGTAGTAGTGGCTGATGAAATCTGGGATCATTGTTCACGTTCTAGAGCCATCGCAGTCCTCGTTGCTTATCTGACAAGGTGTGTGATGACGATACCAACTTTAGCATCTCCACTACCGGACTCCCGCTCTGCTGCGTCCTTAAGCGATTCGTTAAGGTCCTGGCCCATAGTGGTACGGTCCATAAATGAAGATCGGAGTGAGGTAATTTATCACCACCACGAGGAAAGCCAGAGCCACAGACTTTATAGCCCTGGATCCAGTATCCTTGCTGATGATTCGCTTGTAGCTGAATACGGCGTAGGCCAAGAAGGCGATTAGGGTTCCGAACCAAACAATGAATCCTCCGATGACCGGGCCCCAATTCGAGGCGATTTTCATGTAGATGATGGTAGACAGTACCGTCGAAACGCCTATCAAACCGAGAACCTCGATAGGGATCCAAAGGTCGCGATCTGAATTTTTTGATTTCATCGTTCTGGTCGATGCTAAGCTCCGACGCCGCGGCTTGTGGGCGGTTTGGGTAGCTTATTGTATTTCCGGATCTCTTTGTAGTTTTGCAGGAGGGATACGTTTGCAGCAGTCCAAGGCTCTGGATCCACTTCGATCCAATCCGAAAAGCGTTTTCGCATGTCCTGAGGGTCTGCCCAGATGTGAGCTTCGATGTACCGGTACCAATGGTTCGTACGCCGGTTTTCCTCGAGGTAGCGGTCGATTTTGAGGGCTTCGCTCTGCGCTCTTAGCTCGTCGATGGTGAGCAGCTTACCAAAATAGGGATACTTCTCCTCCGTGTAGTCCTTTGGCAGCGGGTATCCAAAATAGCGCTTCACTTTTGTGTCGCTCAAGCGGACCAGAGGAAAGTGATCCGGGCACATGAAGGTAAGCTCAAAATCCGCAAAATAGTCTAGCGGAATTCGGATCTTGTAGGGATCCCGGTACAAACCACCCACCACGTCTGCGTTGCCAAGCACGGCGAAGTAAGGCCTTCGCTCGGCTTTCTTCCGGAACTTCTTTTCATAGAGTTCTATGAGAAGGTCGTCGGCCGCTTTTCGGTAGTCGAAGAAGTCCTTTCCGAAAAAGTAGCGATTGAATCCGGTCTCCGCGTCTTTCTCGCGTTCGATGATCGATTCGGTCGCGGCTTCGTCCAAATCGCAGATACTGAGAAAGGGTCCGACCTCGCGCTCGAAATAGTGGGTGATGTGGTTTTCGAATTCCATTCCTCTGTCGGCTCAATTCACTGTCCGTATGTGAAAGCGTGGATGGAGAGATGGCGATTTGTCTGCCCTCTTAAAACATTACGGTCTGACCAGTTTGGGGTATTCGGCTCACTCGGGGTCAAGCTCAATAACGACTTGTATATCTAATGATTTAAAGAAACTAAGAATTATCCTCGTTTATTTAATAGGACTGACTGGTTGGCGTAGTTATGTGAAGTCAGCATAGTGCTTAATATCTCCGCAATGTTTGCACCTCCATTTGTAGATGGCGGGACTTCCCCCTGGCTCATATCCCTCTTTGATTCGTCCAACGATTTCGTCGCCTAGACCATCGTCTTCAAAGGCCTTTTGGATCTGTTCCTTCGTCATCGCTTTCATTTCTGCTTTCGAAACATCACCATGAAACTCGCAAGCGTCGTCGCAGCATGAAAGCCAGACTTCTTGCTGCCAACTGTCAAATCCCGGCGTTTTCGTAGTTACTTCTTCAATAATCTCTTTTGAGATTCCATTCTCTGATAGAGGGTGGGAGTCTGAGAATATTGCGTTGAATTTAGCGGCAGCGCTTCCATCTGCAATGCACCAGGGGCAAAGGGCATCAACTTCGTCATGGCAATAAACGGAGGATTTGTACGCGTATCCGTGCGACTGCCCACAGCAGTCGCACGAGGCATCGTCCTTCTTGATTGCTCCTGTAGAAATCGGGTCTGGATGATACTTGAAAACCGGCAGCGAAGTGTAATCTCGACCTGGAGGCGGTTCGGCTGGAGGTCCCTTGGCCTCGTCCCTTTTTCCGAATAGTTTTCTTAGAAAACCCATGATCCTAAATTTTTGCTAACGTCGAGCTCAGTCGGCCAGCGATTGCGCTCGCTGGCTGCACGGCTTGTTAGACCTATTTTTGTTTGGGCGATACGACTGTGAAATCCCAACTTCTTTCCTTGTTGTAGACTATAACGTGTTCAAGACTCCATGTTCCCATTTCCTTTAATGCGTAGACCGCCGCAGTTGCTTCTTCTTTGGTTCCTTCCAACGTGAAGCTTAGATGTGCTTCTCCTTTCGGTCCACTGGTCGTTATGCTTCCTGTCACAAAATATCCCGGCTCAATGGGGAGTCCCAAATGTTCGATAACGTCTTCGTTTCGGCTAATTTCGGAAAGTGCCATCTCATAAGCTTCTCCCTTCATGCTTCCCATTATTGAGGTAAAAAGCAGGATGAAGAAGAAAGGGAATACGACGAATATAATAAGCAATCCTATACGTGTCCATGATCGCTGGACCCGCCGAAAATGTTCTACATCGTTCCATCTTCTATTTTGCCACGCCCATTCGTTTCCTTTGATTCCTAGCACAAATGGCATGATCATGTTTAGGAACGGAACAAAGCATAGGAGCGAAATGTAGGTTTTGTTTCCGATGCCCCAGAAGAGGTTTAGGAGGAAGGCTCCCCAATTCCAACCTTCTAATTCGGTGGGTAATACGGATGACTTGCCCATCCCAGAGGTGTTGTCTTCTTTGTTCATTCTTTATGCCAACAGTATTATTATGTGCTCGTAAATTTGTTGGTTGATCAACTGGGGGAATTTGCGGAGACGTTAATTTTACATTTACGAGCGGAGGTTTAGGTAAAACCTGCATGTTTGGGTTCGCAGTTGCAAGCGGCAACTTTGGGTCATAGCCCTTCGACCTGTCGTGCTCGCTCAAGGGAGTTCGCTTTGCTCCAAGGAGCTATGGATCACAAGGGATGGTAATCGGCTGGGCATTGCCCACGAAGGGCACGAAGCTTCACGAAGGATTCATAGGGCTAGACTTATCAATCTTTGTGAATCTTGGTGCCCTTCGTGGGAAATTCATTATGGCGGTGCGCAATCGATGAGCTAGGAGGTTTCGGGCGAGGCCGATTGCTGTTTTGGGTGTTGTAGTTTTATTATAACTACTCGATCACTGGGCTCTTGGTGGGAGACGTTTTCTAGTGACTTATTCGTTCGTTTTGTCGCACAAGACTCTGCAACGCGGCGGACTGGGCCAGTCCGCCCTACCTTAAAGAATCGTTTCCCAATGGTTGTGCTGCCTAGCTAAACGTAAAATGCTAGTGGCACGGGGAAAGCGTGTTCGGAGAACCCGCGCCACCTGGGGGGATTGATGGGTGCCCTACATCTCTTCTTCTAGCTTTTGGGCGATGTCGTGGGGGGAGCCGGTGTTTTTGGCGATGAGCTTGTAGGCGGCGGGGACGACTGGCTGTGAATTCTTTTCACACTTCAGGGGTGCCTCGTGAGGAATGCCAGGCTCTAACAACTTCGATGAGCTTAGGCTCGTCGAACACTCTGTACACGATTCGATAGTGTTTGAGTGGGATCTCCCTCAGTGAATCGATTCCAAACTCAGGAACAACGCGGCCTTTTCGGGGAAAACGAGACAGGGCTTTTGTTGCGTCGATTAGCGAATGACCGATCCGGCTCGCTGCAGACGGATCCTTCTCGGCGATGTACTCTACGATTTCCTTGAGGTCGAGTCTTGCTGATGGCGACCAAACTACTCGGAAATCCATGTTTGGAACTCTTTTTCGATCTCTTCGACAGGAATCCCTTTTCCGGAGTCAAGTTCGTCCAACCCTTTGCGTATGGCGGAAACGAAGTTGATTCGATCCTTAACAACCTCCCAATCAACGTCATCTGGGAGGTCGGTGATCGTTTTGATGGCCTGTTCCTTGATTGTCATGGGTTCACGCTACCGCAGAGGGCAGAAAAGTCGAATTTGGAATCTTCCTTCCCCAAACGCTAGTGCCTTATTCGTTTGTTTTGTCGCACAAGACTCTGCTGTGCGGCGGACTGGGCCAGTCCGCCCTACCTAAGAGAATTGTTTCCCAATGGTTGTGCTGCCTAGCTAAACGTAAAATGCTAGTGGGGACGGAGAGGGCGTGTTCGGAGAACCCGCGCCACCTGGGGGGCTTGATGGGTGCCCGACATTTCTTCTTCTAGCTTTTGGGCGATGTCGCGGGGGAAGCCGATGTTTTTGGCGATGAACTTGTAGGCGGCGGGGACGACAAGGAGGAGCATCTTTGCATTTTCTTGAGCTTCATCTTGCCTTGGAGGATTAGTCAGGCGGCTGGTCGCGGAACGAGACTGACCGCTGTTGTATCGAAGCGGTTGATACATCATTTCCTTTGTATTCCGAAGTTTGGATTACGCCTGTGGTGACGTAGTACCAAAACCCGAATGCCTTTTGTTCCTTCCGTGAAGAGAAGGTGGTAGGGGAATCTCTCCAAATCGGCTCTTCTGAGGTTTCCAGCCACTTTGTGGAATCGGGTTGGATGGTTTTCGATCTCATGGACCAGTGTGTCGAGCTCACGAAAGAAGCGGTCCGCTAGTGCAGAACCGCCTTCTTTTTCGTAGTACCGCAGGACAACCCTGAGATCTTGTTGGACTAGTCTGTGGAAAATCAACCCCACTACTCTCGACCCAGCTCTTTCTTCAGCTCGTTCCAACTGATTCCAGATGAGGGATTTGAGGAAAGATCAGCATCTCTTCTTAGAGCCTCGGAGACGCCTTCGTCTTCGTCGGAAAGAGTGGCTGGAAGTGAGTAGAGCAGTTCCGAAGCGAGAGCCGCTCTCTCGCTGTCGCTTAAGCCCATGGCCTCTGTCTTGAGTGTTTCCATACGTGACATGTCTGCGAGTCTGGAGAAACCACGGAGAGACGCGAACTCAATTTTCCGTCCAGCACTGAGTTCAAACGCGAACCTTGCGCGACTCATTAGCCGCGGCTTGTTGTGCCCTGCATGTTGAGGAGCTAATAAGTTGAGAGCGGCTACCGGATAACACCTTCCGTTTGTTTTGACGCAGGGAATCGCGTGACAAGCACGCTCCCACTGAATCTAGGGGATGAGCTGTGAGACGTAAAATACTATTGGGCACGGGACAGGCGTGTTCGGAGAACCCGCGCCACCTGGGGGGCTTGCTGCTTGTGCTACATCTCGTCTTCTAGCTTTTGGGCGATGTCGTGGGGGGAGCCGGTGTTTTTAGCGATGAGCTTGTAGGCGGCGGGGACCACGAAGAGGGTGAAGACGGTGGCGGCCAGGACTCCGGCGAGCACTACGATGCCGATGGCGAAGCGGGTTTCGGCTCCGGCGCCGCTGGAGACGATGAGCGGGACTGCTCCGGCTACGGTGGTAAGGCCGGTCATCATGATGGGGCGAAAGCGTACCTCGGACGCTTCTATGAGCGCTTTGGAAAACTCTACGCCCTCGTCTCGGAGCTGGTTCACGAACTCAACAATGAGGATCCCGTTTTTGGCAGCGAGGCCGACGAGCATGATGAGGCCGATTTGCGAATAGATGTTGAGCGTAGCGTCGAAGAGATAGAGTCCGAGCAAGCCGCCGCCGGTCGCCAGCGGTACGGTGAGCATGATGACGAAGGGATGGATATAGCTTTCGAACTGGGCGGCCAGCACCAGGAAGACCACGGCCAATCCGAGCAGGAAGACGAAAACCATGGAGCTTCCCGAGTTCACGAAGTCGCGGCTTTCGCCTTTGTAGTCGATGACGGCTTCTTGCGGCAGGTGCTCTCTCACAAGCCCTTCCAAGTGGGCAAGGGCTTCGCCGAGAGAGAAGCCGTCCGCGAGGTTGGCTTCCAGGGTGATGGCTCGCACGCGGTTGTAGCGGGAAAGCGTTTCGGCGGCGCCGTATTCACTGAGGCTGACAAGATTGGAGAGCGGTATGAGTTGGCCGGTTCTGGCGGAGCGTACGTAGATACTTTCGATATCGCTGAAGGAGCGTTGGTTGCTGCGTTCTCCTTCGACGACCACTTCGTATTCTTGTCCGTTTTCCAGGTAGGTGGTGATGTTCTTGCCGCCCATCAAGGTTTCCAGGGTGGTGCCGATTTCGGTAACGGTGACGCCGAGGTCGGCGGCGCGATCGTAGTTGACGGTGAAGTCGAGCTGCGGCCGCGTTTCCTTGTAGTCGCTGTCCAAGCCTTCGAAGCCGGGATTGTTCTCGTTGATCTTCTCAATGAGGATGTCCCGCCATTCGGCCAATTGGTCGTAGGTCGGCCCGCCGATCACGAATTGTACCGGTTTGCTGGTGCCGCCGCCGATGCCTTGGCGCATGATGGGAAAGGCCCGAATGCCCGGCAAGTCGGCGAGCTTTCCGCGTACCTCGGCGATGATATCGAATGCGGAGCGACGCACGGCCCAGTCTTCTAGGATTACGATTACAAAGCCGCTGTTGAAGTTTTCTATATTGCCGAATCCACGCGGAGCCCGCACCAGCAAACGCTTGAATTCGCCGCTCTCTACATAGGGCATGAGGCGTTCCTCGATAACGTCCATGTACTCTTCGATATAGCTGTAGCTGGATCCTTCGGGGGCGTTCACCATGATGAAGAAAACACCACGGTCTTCGGTCGGGCTGAACTCTTGGGTAACCTTAGTATAGAGCCAGGCCGTGCCAGCGAGCAGCAGGACGAAGACGAGGGTGGTGATCACCGGTACCTGCAGCACTCGATTCAGGCACTTTATATAAAGTCGCTTTTGAAATTCGAAGATGCGTTCGACCGACCTCAATACGAAGTTTCCTTTATCGTTCTCGTCCGTTTTCTTGAGGAGCTTCGATGCTAAAACCGGAACCAGCGTCAGGGCGACCAGCGAGGAAAACGCGACTGCGGCGGCGATGGTGAGGGCGAATTCGGTGAAGAGGCGGCCGATGTCGCCCTCGAGGAAGGTGATCGGCACGAAGACAGAGATCAAAACCAAGGTTGTTGCCACTACGGCGAAACCAACTTGGCGAGCCCCTCTGAAGGAGGCGACCAACGGCGTCTCCTTCAGCTCCACCATGCGGCGCACGATGTTTTCCAGCAGCACGATGGCATCGTCGACCACCAATCCGATCGCCAGCACGAGGGCCAGCAGGGTCAGGAGATTGATGGAGAATCCCAGGGCGTAGATGACGATGAAGGCGGCGATTATGGATACAGGAACCGTGACCGCGGGAATGAGCATTGCCCGCACGGTTCCCAAGAACATGTAGATCACGAAGACGACGCAGCCGATAGCGATGAAAAGGGTGATGTAGACTTCCTTGATGGAGGCTTTGATGAAGACGGACTCGTCGTAGCTCTGGGAAATCTTCATGCCTTCGGGCAGGCTTCTTTCCAGCTTCGCGGTGAGGGCCTTGACGGCGTCCGCCACGTCGATGGTATTGGCGGTGGACTGCTTGATGACGCCGATGCCGACCATGGGAATCCCGTTGCCGCGAAACATGATGCGATCTTCCTCCACGCCTTTTTCGATACGGGCGACGTCGCCGAGGCGTACGAGGTAACCATCGGCGCCGCGGGTGAGCACCAGCTTGGCGAAGTCTTGAGGCTCCTTGAAGCTGCGTTCTACGCGGGCCTTAAAGATGCGTTGATCCGACTGCAGGCTACCGGCGGGCAGTTCCACGTTTTCCGAGCGCAGGGCCCTTTCCACGTCGCTCACGGTGATGCCGCGAGCGGCCAAGGCTTGGCGATCGAGCCAGACCCGCATGGCGTAGTTCAGGCCGCCGCCCACGCGGATGCGAGCCACTCCGTCGAGAGCCGAATACTGGTCGACCAGGTAGCGTTCCGCGTAGTCTGTCAGCTCCGGCACGGTCATGGTTTCGCTGGAGAGGTTTTGCCAGATGATGACGTCGTCGTTGCTGTCGACCTTTTGCACCTCGGGCGGTTCGGCTTCTTCGGGAAGATTGTCTTGGATTCCGGATACGCGGTCGCGCACGTCGTTGGCGGCCTCGTTGACGTCGCGGTTGACGGAGAATTCGATGGTTACGCTCGACCGTCCGTCGCTGGAGGAGGATTGCACGAACTCGATGCCCTCCACGCCGGCGATGCGTTCCTCGATCAATTCCGTGATGCGGGTCTCGACGATGTTGGCCGGCGCCCCGGGGTATTCGACTTCCACGGTGACGATGGGCGGGTCGATGTCCGGATACTCGCGCAGCGACAGGCGGTCGAAGGAAACGATTCCAAACGCGATGAGCAGGAGGGAAATGACGCTCGCGAAGACGGGGCGTTTGACGGAGATGTCGGACAGTAGCATGGTCGCGCGGCGTTTAGTTGCTTGCGGTCTTGCCCTTGATCAGCGCGTCCAGCGATTCCCCGTTCTTCTCCACCGCCTTGATGGTGATGGGCGAGCCGTTGCGCAGGCGGAGGGTGCCGTGGGTGACGACTTGATCGCCGGCTGAGAGGCCGGAAAGGATTTCCGCCTCGCCAAAGCTGCGGGTGCCGATCCGCACCTTGCGGCGTTCGACGCTCAAGTTTTCTCCGGAGCCGGCCACGACGAAGACGAAGTGCTCGGGACCGTCCGTGACGATGGACTCCTCCGGCACCAGCAAGGCTTGGCGGGGATTTTTCTGCAGTTCGACCTTCATCAACAAGCCCGGCTTGAGCAGCCCCTCTTGGTTGTCGATCAGGGCCCGAGCTTGGATGGAGCGGGTGACCGGGTCGATGCGGCTGTCCACGTTGGCGATGGTTCCCTCGAAGACACGTCCCGGGTAAGCGGCTGACTCCGCCTCGATCGCGACTCCGGGCTTCAAGGTGGAGAGAAACACTTCCGGCACGGAGAAATCCAGTTTCATGACGCTGTCGTCGTCGATGGTAGCGATGATCGAACCCGGCTGGGCGAGGGCGCCGACGCTGATGTTCCGCAATCCCAATACGCCGTCGAAGGGCGCCTTGATGACACGTTGGTCGATGCGAGAGCGGATAGCCTGTATACGCGCTTTGGCACCCGCCACGTCGCGTTCGCTCTCCGTCAAGGCGGAGGTGGAGGCGGCGCCTTGCTCGATCAAAGGCTTCAAGCGCGCCACCTGGCGCATGGCTTCGTCCATGATGGACTCCTGCTCCGCGAGCTCGGCGAGCTCCTCCGCGGTATCCATTTCGAGCAGTACGACGCCTTTCTTGACGCGTTGACTGTCGTCGAAGGAGACGCGCTTGACGATCTCGGTGACCGAGGAGGTGAGCTCCACGCTTTCGTTGGCCTTCAAGGTGCCGAGGGCCTCCACCTCGTCGGCGTAGGCTTTCAAGCTGGCGACCTTTACGATGACGGGAGTGGGTGGGGCTGCATTGCCGCTGGCCTGGCCGTGAATCTGGGCGATGCACAAGTGAGCAAGTAGTGAAAATGTTAATACGCGCTTCATAGAGTAGATTCGTTTAAAGATTGTTGTGTCGTAGCGCTGTGCTTCAGCCAGCGACCGCGGAGCCCTTGGAGACTGTCCAATAAGTCGAGTCATAGTAGGGTTGGACCTTGGTCCAGACCGCGTCTTGCTGATAAACGGGGTTGCATTGCGGTCTGCAGCAAGCTGCAACCCTACTCGGAAGAGGCGTGGGTGTCTTATTGGGCTGTTTAAAAAGCTTGGCGCCGACAATGTGATGGTTCTGCAGGATCGAGCTGACGCGGCGTGTCGCTAGCGACAGCCCTACGGGGAGTTGAGGATCTTGCAAGGCGGCCGCGGGCTGAAGCGCGGCGCTACGTCCTGAGCGAACCGGTCCGCCGATGGCGCGGAAGAGTTCGATGCGGATTGCCAGCAGGTCGAGTTTGGCGGTGATCATGTTTCGCTCCACCGCTCGCAGCTCTTGCAAGGCGCTGATCACGGGCTGGTAGTCGTCGATCCCTTGGGTGTAGCGCCTTTCCGCCGCATTTACGGTGCGTTGCAGCAGGTCCTGTTGCTTGGCGAGCTTTTGCAGGAACTCGCTTTGCTTGGCTTCTCGTACCAGGGCGTTCTCCACGCTTTCCACCGCTTCGAGGAAGAGCTGGGTGAAAGCTGCCAAGCGCTGCTCGTAGAGGGCTTCGTTGCGCTGCACTTCTGCCTTGCGGGCGCCCCAGTCCAGGAGCGGTTGCACGAAAGACGCGGCTAGGGTGAAGACGGAGCCGGTAAAATTCGAGTCGTCGGAGTAGAGGAGGGAGGCGCCGAGAACGATGTTGGGGAAGCGGTCGGCGATGGCGGCTGCGATTTCGTGGTCGGCTGCCACCAACTCGGAGAAGGCGCTGCGCAAATCCGGGCGATTCAGCAGCAAGGACGCTGGCACGTCGATGGAAGGAAGGGCGCGGTCGAAGTCCAAGCTTTCCCCGTTGGCAACCCGAGGCTTCGCGTCCGGCGTTTGGCCAAGCAGGACGTCGAGGCGGTTTTCGAATACGGCCCATTGCGATTCGGCCACCGGGATCAAGGTCTCGCTCTCAGCCACGCGGACCTGTTGCTGCAGGACGTCCACGTTCGTGCCGACCCCGTTGTCGAGACGCAGCTGGAGGAGTCGCTCCAATTCGCGGTCCAGCGTTACTTGGGCGTTCAAGAGCTCGAGTCGCTCGCGGGCCGCGACCGCTCCGAAGTAGGAGTTGGCCACTGCGGCGCTCAAGGACAGTTGCAAGGCTTCCACGTCCGCGGCGCGGGCTTGGGCTTCGAGGCGATCTGCTAGGGCGACGGATCCGACCCGATTCCAGACGTCGACTTCCCAAGCGAGGGCAAGGCCCGCTTCCGCGCTGCCGCGTTGGGAGTCGCCGTCCTCCCAGTCTTGGGATCCGTTGCCTTCCAAGTTGAGCTGCGGCTTGCGTCCTGCTCCCGTGCGCCGAGCGAGCGACTCGGCCTGCTTCAGCACGGCTACCGATTGGGCGAGGCTGTAGTTTTGAGCCAAGGATTGCTCGATGAGCGAGGTGAGGGCGGGCCGTTCGAAGCTTTCCCACCAGGGACGAGCTGCGATTTCGCCTTGCGAGGAAATCGAATAGCTGGGCAGCGGACTGACTGCGGGAAGCCTCTGCGGAGGTTCTTGGTTGCGGGTGACGCAGCCTGCCATAAACAAGGCGGAAATCGAGATGCAAGTGGTTCCTAGGAATTTCATTTCGCAGTGATACTTGCGGGCGTGGACAGCCGTTTCGAAGCGCTTCGCAAGTGGGAAGCTAGACGCTTGAAGGCAAGGGGGCTATTGCAGCGAATTTCGCAGGGCAGGGGGTAGGGGTAGGGCTGACTGGCCCAGTCAGCCGCGATGCAAGATCGCAAAACGTGTCGGCTCGAAGGTTCAGTGCTCCGCGGCGGTCTGGGCAGTTCGGCACGCTCACCACGAACCAGACCGCCCTACCTTGTGCGACTGGTGGAGGTCGGTTGTGGGCTGGGGACTGTGCGGATCGCGAGCAAGCTCGCTCCTACGTTTCCGGCAGGAGGATGTCGTCGCCTTCGATGAGCATGAGGTCTTTTTTTTCCAAGGCGCCGTCGCGTTGGCTGAGGCGGAGGGCTTGGTTGCGGATGACTTGCTCGAAGAGGTTTCTCACGTAGCGGCCGTTGCCGAAGTCGACCTTGGGCTTCTGCAGCTCGTATTCAAAAACTTGATGCAGTTTCTTGCGGGCTTTTTCCGAGAGCTGGTACTCGTTGTTCTTGCAGAATATTTCGAAGATCTTCTCCAGCTCCTCGCTGGCGTAGTCGTCGAAGTGGATGGTCTTGCTGAAGCGGGAACGCAGGCCGGGGTTGGTTTGGATGAAAGATTCCATGTCGGCGGGATAGCCGGCTACGATGACGATGAGGCGGTCGCGGTCGTCTTCCATGCGTTTGACGAGCGTATCGATGGCTTCGCTACCGAAGTCGTTTTCGCCGCCGCTGAGCAGGCTGTAGGCTTCGTCGATGAAAAGGATGCCGTCGAGGGCGCTGTCGATGACTTCCGAGGTTTTCTTGGCGGTGTGGCCCACGTATTGGCCCACGAGACCCATGCGATCGGTTTCGACGAGGTGGCCGCTTTTTAGCACTCCGAGCTTTTGGTAGATCTTGGCGAGGATGCGGGCGACGGTGGTCTTGCCGGTGCCGGGATTGCCGGAGAAGACGAGGTGCAGGGAAAGAGGAGCGGTCTTAAGCTGGTGGCCTTCGCGTTGCTTTTGGATCTCCAAGAAGCGAGCCAGCTTTTGGATTTCTTCCTTAACCGCTTCCAGGCCGATGAGCTTCTCGAGTTTGGCGAGCTCGTCTTCGAGGGTGGAGTCGTCAGGTTCCGGTGGCCGGGCGTTGGGGGCGGATTTTGAGGTGGTGGGGGAGAAAAGGTCGGGGCCGTGGCGGTCGAAGAGTTGGCGGGCTTTTTCTTCGGCTTGGCGAGCGGCTGGGGCGTTGGGACCGAAGAGGGTGTCGCAGAGATTGGTGAGGAAGACTTGCTCGTCGGAGCTGAGGGAGCCGTCGGCGAGGGCGAGAGCGAAGCTGGCGGTAGCGATGGCTAGTCCGAGCTCGGGGCGTTCCTTGGCGGTGCGCAGCTGGGTGAGGTCGTAGCTGGGAAGGCTGTCGATGCGGGAGCGCAGCAGGCTGTCGTACATCTCGGACCAGCCGAGGGTTTGCGCGGCGCCTTCGATGAAGGCCCGTTCGGCGGCCACCGTATCGCCGTCGATGAGGGCGGTGATGAAGAGGGCGAAGCGGAGCTCGAAGTCGATCTCGAAGTCGGAGCAGGCGTAGCGTTTGACCAGCGTTTGCTTGAGTTCGGTGAAGCCTTGGAGGCAGAGCCGAGCGGCGGAGTGGGGATCCTGCATTTAGTAGATAGGGTTGGAGCTTGCTCCAGACCGCGTCATGCGGATGGGACAGTTCGATCCTGCAGTGCGGTCTGGACCAAGGTCCAACCCTACAATTGAGAAAGGGAGTGGCTTGCGAATACTAGACACTGGGGCCGCGGGTGATGGTTTGGCCGGAGACTTGGGCGGGGGCGAAGCGTTTTTCGATTTCCGCTTGTATTCGGGAAGCGATTACGGGGTCGCCGCAGGTGAAGATGTCGATGGCCGCGTAGCTGTGTTCGGGCCAGGTGTGCACTGCGATGTGGCTTTCGGCGATGACCACCACGCCAGAAAGTCCGTGAGGGCTGAATTGATGGAAGATGGGTTTCACCACGGTGGCTCCAGCCGCTTCGGCGGATTGCACGAGGGCAGTCTCGAGCGTGTCCTTTTCGAGCAGCAATGCAGCGGGGCACTGGTTGAGCTCGAGGAGGATGTGGGTGCCGAGGGCGTTGGCGGTGGTAGGGAGCATAGGTGGGTGTGGGAAGCGTGCTTATCGCGTGACAAGCACGCTCCCACAGAGTTTTTAGGCGTTGCCGAGCTTGGCTTTGAGGGCGGCGAGCTTGTCGTTGACGGCGGGGGAGGCGCTGCCGCCGGCTCCCATGTTTTCGAATTCCTTCTCGAGGGCGTCGCCGGATCCGCCGGAAACTTCGGCCAGCTCTTTGGCGGCGTCGGCTTCGTGGGACTGGCGCTCGGCTTTGGCCTTCATGCGGGCCATGAGGTCGTCGGCTTTGTTGTTGTTGGAGATGCGGGCCTTGGCTTCGTAGATGTCTTTCTTGACCTGGGCGGCCTTGCTCTGGGCGATGATGAAGTCTTTGTTGCGCTTAAACTCGGCTAGCTCGTCGCCCATTTTTACGATCTCTTTCTTGAGCTCGTCGACGGCGGCGCGCTGGGACTGCCATTGGGTTTCAAGAGTGCCGAGTTTTTGCTCGTGCTCGGTGGCGCGTTGCAGGGCGCGCACGGCGAGGTCTTCCTTGCCGGCCTTTAGGGCGAGTTCGGCCTTCTGTTCCCAGGAGAGCTTTTCGGCCTTTTCCTTTTCCAGCATGGCTTTGGTTTGGCGTTCGGTGGCGATGCAGCTTTGCACGGACTTCTTGGCTTCCATGATCTGCTTGTCCTTATCGCGGATGGCTTGCTCGAGCATGAGCTCGGGCTTTTCCATCTTGTCGACGACTTTGTTGGCGGCGGCTTGGCCGACTTTGAAGATGCGTGAGAAAATGCTCATTGTTCGAAAGGGGGCTGAGGGTTAGGCGTCCTTGACGGCGGGGGCGAGGAGTTCCTCGGCGCGGTCTACGGCGAGCTCGAGGGCGTCGAAGACGCTGAGGATTTCGTGGTCGTTGAGGCTGCCGGTTTCGCGGCTTTCCACCAGCACGAGGCGCGGGTCCTCGGGGTTGGTGTTGTTGATGCCGAAGCTGACGGGAAGGATTTCGGTGTTGAGGTCGAGCAGCTTGAAGTGGAGGGAGGCGTCGCCGAAGGCGTGCAGGTTGCCGAGGTCGACTTCGAAGTAGATGGCTTCTTCGCCCAGCTTGAGGAAGACGGGAAGCTCGTCGGCGCGGGTGACGCGGTAGATGTTGTTGCCAAGCTCCTCGACTTCGAAGCCGTTGAGCAGAAGGAAGCGCGAGAACTCTTCCTCTTTTTCGATCTTGATTTGGATTGTATTCATAAAGTGGTGATGGGTTTGGGCTTGGTTCTTTTTTTTAACCGATAAAGGGCGCGAATGAACGCGAAAAAGGTGCTTGGGTGAGTGGTATGTTTTTGTGGGAAGCGGCCTTGCGCCGCGATTGGATCGGGTTGGAATCGCGACCAAGGTCGCTCCTACACAATTTATGCGGATTGCTTGAGTTGGATGTCGCGTTCGACGGAGAGGAAGTCTTCGGCTTTGTCGGCGAGGATGATGAGGCGGTCGCCGGCGTCGATGAGGGTGTCTTTGGGTGGGTTGAGGATGTGGCGGTCGTTTTTGATGATGCCGACGAGCTGCATGTTGACGGGGTGTTGCAAGGTGGCGATCTGTACCTCGACGAAGCGCTGGGACTGCAGGCTGGTTTCGTGGATGTAGAACTGGCTGCCTTCGCGGGAGGTGATGAGCTGCTCGAAGGTTTTGCGAATGCCGGGGTAGAAGAATTCCTGCACGATCATGCGCTCGTTGATGCCGTCGGCGAGGATGATGCCGTCGGTCTGGGCGCGCTCCATCATGCGCAGGTTGCGGGAGCTGACCAGCTCCACGACCGTCTTGATGGGGGTGCCGGTTTCTTGCTCGATGAGCTCGATGATGGAACCGATAGCGTAGGTTTGGGCGTCGGAGGCGGGGTCGCCGGAAACGGCTGGCAGCACGAAGACGCCGTCGCACTCGGTGACGTTGGCTTGGTAGAGGGTTTCGTCGGAGGTGGGCAGGCCTTTGACGAAGAGCACGCCGCGCTTGGCGAGGGCGGAGGGGAGCTCGTCGAGCTCGTTGGAGATGAGGGCTACCTTTTTATCGGCGTAGCTGGAGTTGGCCTGCAGTTCGTCGAGGATTTGGGTGACCTTGTCGAGCGATGGGTAGTTGCAGATGATGATGTGGTTCTTGTGCGATAGTTTCATGGCGCCTTTTCGCTTGAGGGATACACGCTGGAGTACGGTTTCGGTTACAGATGCGAGCAAATAGCCGAGCAGGCCGATGCCGACGATGAAGCAGGGATATGCGATGAGGAATCGCCCAGCGAAGGTTTGGGGAAAGTAGTCGCCGTAGCCGACGGTGGTCATGGTGACCATGGCCCACCAGAGGGAGTCGATGAAGGTGAGGCCTTCCTGGTGGTTTCGCTCCGCGAAGTAGAATCCGACTCCGAAGAGCAGGTTCAAGCCTGAGGCGACCAGAAGAATCTTCCAAAGCCGCATGCTGGTGTCGCTGCGGCGGGAGATGAACTTGCGGATGAGTTGGAGGAACATGGAGTGGGAGGGGATGGGGCGATCCCTTGAGACAGTTTGGGTTCAGGGATGCGAAGACTCAGGGGGTTGTTTGCGGTGTCTTGATTGCTTTGGCCTTCCTCTGTTTCAGTTTGAGGTAGAATGATCTGAGGTCGCTTAGCTCTTTTAGGGTTCGCTGAATCTTAGTCATTTTTGCTCTCCAAGTTTTCAATGTCGGCTTCGTCTTGCTTCGAGCCTCTGAGTTTTTTCATCCAGATCAAGTCCTCGCGCTGTGCGAGCCTTACCTTACCGGCAGGTGAATCATCGATGATACTGGCATCAATGATTTCATGGTGACGACTTTCGTGTCCAATGAGCAAATCGATGACGACCAATTCTTCCTCGTCTTCTTCGCTCTTCTTTCCGAAGCGATGCATCGTAAGCTGCGTGCTTCCGAAGCTCCATGGCTCACTTGTCTTGTGGTAGCCAAGTTTTTGGAATATCCCTTCGTACTTTTCGAGATCGGCTGGTTTGGCCAAGATGTCGATATCCCTCGTAAACCTAGGCGTGTCGTGGAACGCCAGCGCGATGCCGCCGACTACGGAATAATCGAGACCGTGTTCGTTGAGTTTCTCGATGATTGAGAAGAATTCGCGATAGAGTTCCATGTCCGTGGATGACTATTTCTTCCTACAGTTCCCAGTCGTCTTGCCAGCGCTTGGGGGGAGTGGGGGAATTGTCGAAGTCGTTGGAGCGTTTCTTGAGGAGCTCGACGGCTTCCACGGTGGCGGCGCTGGGGCCGTCGGAGACGGCGTGCTTGATTTGCTCGGAGTACGGGCGGCCGTGCTGGTGGAGCTGCTCGATGAGGTTGAGGCCTTGGGCGATGACGTCTTGCAGGACCGCCTCGCCGGGAACTTCGCCTTGATCGTCCTCGTAGCCGAGCTGGTCGGCGTGCAGGGCGCTGTTGCAGATGTTGAGGATCTCGTCCCAGACGCTGCCGAGAAGGAGGTCGAACTCCCAGCCGGTTTCGCTGCGGCCGAAGCGGCCTTCGTTGAGAAAGCTCATGAAGACGATTTCTACCGGATCGATGCCCTTGTAGGCTGCCACGGCAATACGCAGGTCTTCCCAACGCTCGTCGGCGAGGAAGCCTTTCCACTGCTCGGGATTTTGGAATTCGTAGTAGCTGGCGAAGGCGAATTCTCCGGCTCCGAGGTCGACCGCGCAAAATACATCGAAGAAGCTGAGAAAGTCCGAGTAACGGGCCATGAATTTCTCTAGGGCTTTGCGGCCCTTTTGCGTGGGAGCGTAGCGTTCCTCCTCCTTGATTTCGATGAGGTCGCGCACGAGCAACCACTCGAGGATGGACTCGAGGTCTTCCTCGCCGTCCTCCAACATGAGCTGGAAGACCTTAGGAGCGTTGATCATGTACTCCAGAAGGTAGATGCCGGCGAATTGCTGCTTCTGCAGGTCGCTAACGGTGTAGTTGGGTTCTGGTGACATTCTTCTTGTTTGTAGGGCTGGCGCTTGCGTCATGCAGCGTTGCCGGAACTAGGAGTTAGAGAGACGCGGCGTGTCGCAAGCGACAGCCCTACAGGTTTTACGAGTGGAAAAGGGTGCTCAGGATGAGGGCGAGGCCGATGGCGGCGGCTCCTTCGATGAGAGCGGCGCCCCAATTGCGGTCCTTGGAAATTTCGTCGTCGAGCGGGGATCCGGGAAGGATGAAGCGGTCGATGGCGAAGCGGCAAACGGACAAGAGGAAGACGCAGATCACGAACCAAAGCGCGAGGCCGAGTATCGAGCTGCTGGATACGATGTAGCTCGACAGGATAATGCCCACTGCGGAGAGCGTGATGCCGAAGCCAAGGCCGGCGGCGGCGTTGTCGCGTTCGATTTCGTCGTGCAGGTCGTAGGCGCTGAGCTTTTGGTAGACCATGGCGAAGAGGACGAAGGCGAGCTGGGAAACGACGAAGTAGGCGAGGGTGACGAGGATGTCGCGTACGAGGCTGCCGGAGGTCTCGCCGTAGGTGGCGGCTTGGATCATGAAGGCGGAGCCGATGTAGGCGCCCGCTTGCACGGTGCCGGTGCCAATGTTTTGGTCCTCGACCAGCTCCTTCACGTTGCTGAAACGACGTAGCAAGACCTTGTCGTTGATGATGCGAGCGACTTGAAGGAGGGCGATGCCGAAGAGGGACCAGAGCAAGGTGGCGCCGATGTCGCGCAGGAAGAGTCGCTTGCCGGGGTTCACATTTGGCAAGTCTTCTACTGGAATGTCCTGACGAAGCACGCCCCAGAGAATGATGCTGATTGCCAGCATGTATCCAGAAAAGGATACGGCGATGGCTTTGTTGTCCTTTGAGGTGAGCTCTTCTCCGAGGGAGTAGGGTGTGCAGAAGTCGTTCACCATCTTCCCGATCCAGAGAATGAGGATGGAAAGGGCGAGGAAGACGAAGGATGAGGGATCGAGCAGGGCTGTGGCGTCCTCAATCCCGAAAAAGTCGCTGAGTGTGATGGTATCCATTTTTCTGATTCAGGAAAGGGTTCTATTTGCCGCCGCTGCGGAAGCTGGAGGAGGTGGTTCGCTTGACGCTCGGCGAGGAGGTGGAGGTGCTAGTGCGCCCGAAGCCGCCGCTGCGCACCGTCTTGGAAGGGTTGCGCGCCTGGAAACTTTTTTGGGAAGAGGTGGGGCTCTTGAGCGGGGCCTTGATGTTGTCGGCCGTCTTGCCGGCGTTGGGGGAAGTGGCGGTGGAGCTTACGGTGGAAGTGTTGGACGAGCTCCAAGTTGAGCTGCTGGTGACGTTGCGGGTGCGCTGGCGGTAGTTGTCGTAGCTGCTGGGCGAGTAGCGGCCGTAGTAGCTGGGGTAGGAGTTGTAGCCCCAGGGTGAGCTGTAGTAGGGGCGGTTGCTGTTGAAGAGCCAGCTGAGCAGGAGGAAGTCGGTGAGGCCGAAGCTGCTGTGGTAGTAGTGGTTGGCTCCGTAGATGTTGCGGTTGCCGTGGGTTTGCACATTGGTCCGGCCGTCGGCGGTTTTCTCGATCTCGATGGTGGCGACCTCCTGGGTTTGGTCGTTGGCAAGGTCGACGGTAAGGGAGAAGCCCTTGACGTTGCCGGAACCGTACTCGGTGACCTTGATGTAGTCGACGGCGCCGTCCTCGTCGAGGTCGAGGTTGTTGACGCCGACGCTGGGAGTATTGAGGAGTCGCTCGAATTCCTCGCCGGTTTTAGCCTGCTTGACGAGGGAGCCTACGGCTTGCAGGTCGAGTCCGCTGGCGGCGTCGGCTCCGGCGATCTGTTGCACGGACACGTTGTAGGTGTCGCCGTAGCGGGAAGAGGAGGAACAGCTCCTCATGGAGGAGAAGAGGACGAGCAGGATAAAGGCTCCGACTCCGATTTGTAACAGTGAGTTCATAGGAAAAGAGAGGGGTTATGGTGGCCGTGGGGCGTCGGAGAAGCGGGCGCTTCTAGAGGATGCCGCGGGTGTGTTTCCAAGCTTCTAGATAGTAGTTGTAGATGCGCGGGTGAGTGATCGTGCTGATCTCGGTTTGGTTGGTTTCGAGTTGGGATTTGCCGAACTGGAGGGAGGATCGGACCATTTCGGGTGTAAGATAGCGAGTCTCTGCAGTCAAGTCGGGTATGTTTGCGAGGGTGTTGCGTAGCTTGGCTTCGCTGTAGAGGGTCTCGCTGCCGCCGATCCACCATCCCCATTCGCCGAAGGAAGGGACGTTTTCGTGGTAGGGCACGGCAGCGAAGCCAGCGGATGTAATCGTTCGGCCAATACAGAGGAAGGCTTCCTTGGCATGGTAAGGAGAGGTGGACTGCTGCACGAAGATCCCGTCGGCGCTGAGCTTTTGGCGCAGGAAGCCGTAGAAGTGCTGGCTGTAGAGCTTCGCTAGCTCCACGGAGTTGGGGTCGGGGAAGTCGACGATGATGACGTCGTAGCGACCGGGGGCTTGGGCGACGAAAGCGGCGGCGTCGACATTGAGCACGGTGACGAGAGGCAGCTCTTGGTCGACGGATTGGCTGAGGGCGCCGCGACCGGTCACGTTGATTTGCAGGTGTTCTGAGGTGGGCTCGATGGCGAAGTTCTCCAGCGACTGTACGCGGGCGTCGCGCAGGCTGTCGTTGTTGAGGCGGATGAAGTGCTCGTTGTTTTGGGCGAGCTCGGTCATGACGGGATCGAGGTCGACGAGGGTGACGGTTTCGACCTCGTCGTACTTGAGCACTTCCCGCAGGGCCAGTCCGTCGCCGCCGCCGAGGATGAGCACGCGTTCGCGTCGCGGGGCGATGCTCATGGCGGGGTGTACCAGCATCTCGTGGTAGATGTGCTCGTCGCGCCCGTCGAACTGGAGGTGGCCGTTGATGTAGCAGGAAACGGAGCCGTCGCGGCTCTCGGTGAGCACCACGTGCTGGTATTTGCTCGTCTCCGAAAAGATGATACGGTCGCGGTAGAGGCGTTGCTCGGCGGACTCGGTCCAGTCGCGCTCGAAAGCGAATCCGAGGCTGACGAGAACCATCGTCACGCAGGCGGCGGCGATGACACGTCCGCTGTTGCGGGAGCGTTTCTTGAAGGTGACGATGAAGAGCAGGGCGGAGGCGAGGGTGGTGAGGGCCAGCAGGAGGCTGGTTTGCACCATGGAGAAGTAGCGGAAGAGGAAGAAAACCCAGACCAGGGCGCCGATGAGGGCGCCGATGTAGTCCATCTTGAGGATGCGGGCGAGATTGCTGCGCACGTCGGCGGAGAATTGCTCGTTGATGCGGGTGAGCAGGGGGATCTCGAAGCCGACGAGGATGCCGATGGCGCTGACGAGAGCGTATTGGGTGAGGATGAAGTGGGAGGGGAAGGCGCTGAAGACGTGCAGCATGGCCAGCGGTCCGAAGCCGCCTAGCACCGCGAGAGCGATTTGGCTGTAGGCGAGCACGTCGACCACCTTGCGGTCGGAGATGTAACGTTGGATTTCGGCCCCGAGTCCCATGCAGAAGAGCATGACGGCGATGACGATGGCCCATTGCTGCACGGAGTTGCCGAGAATGTCGGAGGCCAGCTTGCTGAGGGTGTACTCGTAGGCCATGCCGCAGCCGCCCATGATGAACATGACGAGTCCGATCACGAGCGTGGGTACGGTGCCGGAGTGGGCGGGCGATGGGTTGGCGGAGGAGTTCGAAGCGGGTTTCATCGATGAGTGGGCCGAGGAGGGAGACCCAGTCTTTTCACGCGAGCGTCGCGGTTTTGTCGAGTATTTGTGGGCTTGGGTTCCCGCGAGGCGGGGGTGGGGTTACAGGATATTTGAGGGGGGGGGCTCTTGTAGGAGCGAGCTTGCTCGCGATAGATGGGGTTGAATCGCGAGCAAGCTCGCTCCTACAGATTTTCCGCAAGAATCGGGTGGGCGGTTGCTTCGTAGAGCGCTATGGTTCCGCCTATGTCCGACTACGAACGTATCGCCAAAATGATCCGCTACCTTGACCAGTTTCAAGGGGAGCAGCCGAGCCTGCAGGACTTGGCGTCGTTCATGGGGATGAGTCCGCATCACTTGCATCGCCTGTTTTCCAGTTGGGCCTCCATTACGCCCAAGGATTTCTTGCAGTGCCTGACGGCGGCTAAGGCGCGGGAGCTTTTGCGGGAAGGTAGGAGCGTTTTGGATACGTCGCTGGAGGTGGGGCTTTCGGGGCCGGGGCGATTGCACGATCTTTGCGTGAAGTTGGAGGGAGCGACGCCGGGTGAAATCAAGTCGGGTGGCGCGGAGTGGGAAATCCGCGTTGGCTTCGCGGATACGCCTTTTGGCGAGGCCTGTGTGGCGGAGAGTCCGCGGGGGATTTGCCATTTGTCTTTCTTGGAAGGTGGCGATCGTGAAGTGGCTTGGGAGAAGATCCGAGGGGAATGGCCGGCTGCCGCGCTGGCGAAGGATGACGAGAGGGCGGCGGAATTGTTGGCGGGCGTTTTTTCGGGGGAGCCGGGCAAGGGCTTGCGGGCTTTGGTGCGGGGTACGGACTTTCAGGTGCGTGTATGGCAGGCTTTGATACAGGTTCCGGCGGGTTCGCTGGTGAGCTACGGTCAGCTGGCGGCAGCGATTGGCAAGCCGGAAGCGAGTCGGGCGGTGGGCACGGCGGTGGGACGCAACGAGCTGGCATTTTTGATTCCTTGCCACCGGGTGATCCGGGAGACAGGAGTGATCGGAAACTATCGTTGGGGACGGGACCGAAAACGCGCGATTATTGCTTGGGAAAATGGGATGAGAGAGAGGAGTCATGCAAGTTGCTGACCTAGCGAAGCTGTTTGGGCTGTCGGCGGTCTGGGGCGCGTCTTTCCTGTTTATGCGGGTGGCGGCTCCTGCGTTTGGGCCGATCCCCCTGATGTTGATTCGGGTGGGCACGGCTCTGCTTTGTTTTGCCCCGTTTTTTATGAGGGCGAGCGTGAGGGCGGGGCTGCGCGAGCATGCCAAGCACTTGGCGGTGGTGGGCTTGCTCAGCACGGCGGTGCCGTTCAGTTTGATCGCCTTCGCGACCTTGAGCTTGGAGGCGGGGTTCACCTCGCTGATCAACGCGACGACTCCCTTGTTTGCGGCGAGCGTGGGAGCGGTTTGGCTGAAGATTCCGCTCAAGCGGATTCAGGTGCTGGGACTTTTTATCGGCGTATTGGGAGTTTTGATACTGGTGTGGGGTAAGTTGAGCTTCACGGCGGGCGGCGCGGGCTGGGCGATCGCGGCGGGATTGCTGGCGACCCTGTCCTACGGGATTTCGGTACACTACTCGCGTCGCTTCTTGACGGATGTTCCGGCTCTGGTGACTTCGGCTGGCAGCATGGTGAGCGGGACTTTGGTGTTGCTGCCCTTGGGCTTAGCTCTGTGGCCGGAGGTGAACCCGAGCTGGCTGGAGTGGGGGTGCGGGGTGGCTTTGGGCGTCTTTTGCACGGCGCTGGCTTACGTGATCTTTTTCGACGTGATTGCTCGCACGGGGGCGACCAACGCCTCGACGGTGACCTTCATGGTGCCGGGCTTCGCCATTCTCTGGGGAGCGCTGTTTTTGGGTGAAACGCTGTCGCCACGGGTGGTGGCGGGCATGTTGGTGACCTTGGCGGGCACGGCCTTCACCCTGGGTATCGTGCCAAGGTTTGGGCGGCGGCGCGTGAAGGTGGCTTGAGGGCGAAGTGGGTTTTTTGGCCACAAAAAGGCGCAAAGAATCGGGTTCTGAAAACCTGCCTTATAAGGCAGGAAGCAGTGGAGGAGTTTTTGTGCCTTTTTGTGGCTAACACATCACACTTCCAATTTCCGGTAAGGCGTCTTCGGAGAAGCCGCGCCACCTTTCAGCCTTTGGCGATTTTGGATTGGGTCATGGAGCGGGCGATGGCGGCTACGGCGTCGAAGCTTTGCCGGGGGTCGACGCTCAGATTTGTGGAGTCGATGATGCCGTTTTTGCTTGAGCCGATGACCACGCCGTCGCGGCGCGGGATGACGTAGGCGTCGTTGTTGGAAAAGCTGTAGTTGAGTTCGGGTTGCGGGATGAGTACGGTGAGCTGGCCGCGCACGGGGTGCATTTGCTTGTCGCCAAAAAGCTTCTGGGAGCCGAGGCCGGTGGCGTTGACGATGACGGGCTCGGGCAGCTCTTGGAACTGGGAAGGGCTTTGGAAGTCGCGGGTGACGATACGTCCGCCGAGGCTGGTGAACTCCCGCAGGAGGGTTTGGTGGTAGGCTGAGATGTTGAAAATCATGCGGGAGCCTTTGCGGGCGTAAGGCTCGCGGAAGGGATTCTCGCTTCTATCGAGGTCTACAAAGCGAGGCGTGAGGTCCTTCACGTAGTCGCGGAAGTGGCCGTACTCGGGCTGGGTGTCGTTGGGATCTTTGGGGCGTTCGGCATCCCAGGGTGTGTTGGAGACGGCGTAGGAATCGACCCACTCGATGGGCGAGCCGGGCAGGCCGAGGAAGCTTTGGTAGAACTTGAAGGAGGTGCGGCAAGTGGTGTTCCACCAGTCCGCGAAGCTTTCGGTGGCGTGGTCCTTGAGGCAAATGCGGGAGTCGGGCGACCAGACTCCGGTGGCCACGCTGGAGGTGATGTTCGGGTGGCGTTCCTTGCAGTAGATGGTGACTTCCTTGCCCGCCCGTTGCAGCAGGATGGCGGAAGTGAGTCCCACCGCGCCGCAGCCGACGACGGCGAAGTTCGCGGCCCCGGTCGAGAGGGCTTCGGTGGTGACTTGGGAGCTGGTTCCCCAGGAAAGCGACCAGCCGGAACCGCCGTGGCCGTAGTTGTGGAAGACGCTTTTGTCGCCGATTTTTTCGTGGCTGAGATTGGGTCCGCTCTCGCGGAAGGGACGTAGGCCGACGGTCTCCTTGACGATGCGATCCTGGGAAGCGCGGACCAAGGGCAGCCGCCCAAATTGCGGGTAGCTGGTATGCGGACGGGGAAGGCTGTGGACTTCGGTTTCGTCCGCTGCGTGGGCGAGAGTTCGGGTCATGCCGAGGCCAAGACCCAAGCCGGCGAGGCGCAGGAATTCCCTGCGTTTAAAGTTACTAGACATCTTGAGCGCGCCTGAGCAGAGGCTGCGCCATTGGTGGCACCCTAATTGCTGGGGCGGCGCTATGCGTAAATTGCTCCTTGCAGCCTGCCTTTTCGTGCCTTCGATGACGCTTTTATCGAAGGAAGTGTTCAAGATTACACCGCTCGAAGGGGCGGCCTACAGTTCCGCGGCGACGGTGGATCCGCTGGCGACGCTTGTATTCACGAAATCATACACGAGTGGTGGCGATGATTTGGGCAAAGCTGCTGCGGACGCTTTCGCAGACTTGGCGGATGACTTGGCGGCAGCCGGGCTTTCCATGGAATCGGTGGTGAACGTGCGGGGTTACTTGCGATCTGAAAAAGGCGAAGAAATGGGGGACGCGACGGGGCTGTGGTCGGGCGCTTTCAGCGAGGCCTTTGCGGCGAACGAGCATGCTCCGACGCGTACGACCATCGGCGTGACGGACTTGCCGGACGAGGCCTTGCTGGCTCTCGATGCGGTGGTAGCTGCGGCGCCGGAAGCGGTGGCAGCGTTGGACGAGTCGTGGGCGAACGGGCGGATCTATTTCTCGGGGGAATCGGCTGGAGCGTTGCGAGCGGTGCGGCCGTACTCGAGCTTGCTCATCACCTCGGGCGTTTTGGCGGACTCGTTGCAGGGCGAAAGCGCAGGCTTTGGTTCCATGGAGCAACAGACGAGCTCGGTGCTTTCCAAGCTGGACGCAGTGCTGCGTAGTTGGGGCTTGGGCCGGTCGGACTTGGTTTTCGTGCGGGCTATGCTGAGTCCGGAGGAAGTTGAAGAAGGGGGCATGGCCACAGATTTTGCCGGCTTCGACGAAGGCTGGGCATCGTTTTGGGAAACGGCTTCGTCTGAGGCGCCGCCTTTGAGCGTTTTCTCGGCTCCCGGTTTTTCCTCCACAGGAAGGATCGTGGAGGTTGAGTTTTACGCAGCCTTTCCCGATGCCATGGGGCCCTTCGTTCCTGAGGATCCGGGCGCGGAGGATGCGGCGAGGGGACCGGCTTGGCGCGAGGGTTCGGAGAGCTCCTTTCTCAGCCGCTCCGTAGCGGTGGCCCGGGATGCGAAACTGACTTGGTTTGCGGGCGTGATCGATCGCAATGAGACGGATATTTACAAGCAAGCCATGCAGTCGCTGCTGACTTTGGAGTCGCGACTAGGCGAGGTGGGCTTGGATTATCCGGACGTGATGCAGCTGCGGGCGTATTTGAATATTCAGGACAGTTTTCGCGCGGAGTTTGGCGAGTGGAACAAGGCGTATCGCCGCTTTTTCGATCACTCCAAGTTGAATCCTGACAAGCCAGTGCGCACGGCTTTTCCGATCGAGGAGTTGCCGGCGGGAGCTTTGATCGAGATCGAAGCCTTAGGGGTTAGCTATTGAGAGCTGACCAGTTTTCGACGAGCCAGGCAAGGGCGGTTGATTCGTCAGTGAAGGCTCCGTCGAGTTGGGCTTCGTAGGCTCGGTCGAGAATCCTCTTGAAGTCCGGGCTGGGCTTGAGACCGCGATCGATGAGGTGGCGGCCGAGCAATAGGGGCAAGGGCGCGTGGCTTTCGAGATCCAGTTCTTGGATACGTTTCTTGAATTCAGCGATACGCAAGTCTTGGGCCTCGGAGATGAGGGGCGGACGGCCTCGGTGGTCGGCTACCATGACGTAGACCAGCTCGTGGGTGGTGGCGGGAGTGAGGCGTTTTGCAAGACGGCGCAGGGAGGCGTCGCTGTGTCCGCCTTCCGGGGCGGTATTCAAAAAGTGGTGGTTTCCGACGAGTCCCATGACCTTGTCGCGGATTTCGTGGGGGGCTCGCATGGCGTTGAAGAATTGCTCGGCCAGCCAGATGCTTTGGGTTTCGTGGCCGGGACTGATCCAGTGCATGTCTCCTCGTTTTTCGGCCCAGCGGGTGCAGCGGGCCTTGCCGAGGTCGTGGCAGAGGGTGCCGAAGGCGAGGGGACCGCGTTCGCTTTCGGGGAGGCTGTTCCAGTCGGTTTCGCGTTGGAGGGCGTCGAGGCAGTGGAGGGTGTGGGTCCAGGTGTCGCCCTCCGGGTGCCATTCGGGGTCCTGGGGAAGGTTGCGCAGGGCGTTGAGCTGGGGGAAGTAGCGGATCCAGCCGCTTTTTTCGAGGGCGCGCATGCCGTGGGAGAGGGAGGTGGAGCGGCGGGCCCATTTTTCCCACTCGGTCCAGATGCGCTCTTTGGCAAGGGTCCAGAACTCGTGGCCGATCTCTTGGCAGAGGGTCGCGGTTTCCTCGTGCAGCTCCATCTGGAAGCGGCCGGCGAACTGCATGCCGCGCAGCACGCGCAGCGGGTCTTCCTTGAAGGCCGGGCTGACGTGGCGAAGGGTGCGGGATTGCAGGTCGGCTAGGCCGCCAAAGTAGTCGATGACTTCGCCGCTCGTGTGGTCGTAGAGGAGGGCGTTGATGGTGAAGTCGCGGCGCTTGAGGGCTTCCTCCTCGCTGAGATGGGCGTCGGCTTCGATGACGAAACCGCGGTGGCCGGAACCGGATTTGGATTCGCGGCGGGGAATGGCGAAGTCGTATTCCTCGCCATGGGTCCAGAGCTTGACCACCGCGAAGGCTTTGCCCACGAGGTCGGTGCGGCCCAGCTTCGCGAGGGCGCTGGCGATGGTTTCCAGGTCGAGGCCGTAGACTTCCACGTCGAAGTCCTTAGGGGCGATTCCGAGGAGGGCGTCGCGCACGGATCCGCCCACGATGCGGCAGGTCCCGCCGGCGGCTTCGAGGGCGAGCAGGGCTTGCTTGAGCGGAGCGGGGAGCTCGAGGGCGAGGGGCTGGCGGACAGGTTGCATGGGTGGGAGAAGGTAGGAAGCGGCCTTGTGCCGCGAAGGGATTCAGTAAATGGAAATCGCGGCACAAGGCCGCTTCCCACGGGAAATTACTTGCGGCTCTCGAAGATGAGCGTGATCCAGCCGGCGATGAAGGCGACGCCGCCTAGGGGGGTGATGGGGCCGAGCAGGCTCCATTTGGTGAGGGCGAGGGCGTAGAGGGATCCGGAGAAGAGCAGGATACCTACGGCCCAGAGGCGGTAGGCCCATTTGCCGGCCAGCTTGTCGGCGTGCAGGGCGAGGGCGAAGAGGGCGACGGCGTGGACCAGGTGGTAGAGCACGGCGGTTTCCCAGGCGCTGACGCTGTCGTTGGCGGCGAGCTGGGACTTGAGGCCGTGGGCGCCGAAGGCTCCGAGGCCGATGCCGGCGGCGGCGATGAGTGCGGAAAGGTTGAGACGGAATTTGGCGGGCTGGGACATGCGAATACTTGCTGTTCCGGGCGACATTGATTCCTTAGGACCCGTAGCCCAAACCTATTTTCTCCGAATGAAAGCCGATCGCCTCCTTTCCCGTCTCTGCCTAACCATGCTGCCCTTCGTTTGCGCGGGAGCCTTCGGGGGAGAATTTTCCACGGAAGTGAAGGTGCAGAGCGCTTACCTGGATCGAGGCATCAAGGCGGCGGACCTGACTTGGTTTCCCTCCATCGAGTACGCGGAAGGCGGTTTTTATGTGGGGGCTTGGGCGGCCTTGCCTTTGGAAAAGAAAGGCAGCCCTAACTTCTACGGCGACGAAGTTGACTTGTACGCGGGTTATGGCTGGCCGGTAGCAGACAAATGGGGGCTCGATTTCGGAGGAATCCGCCATGAGCATTCCGGCAGGGCCGGTACAGACGAAGTCTATCTAGGGCTCTTCGGGGAATTGGGAACGGTCTCTCCCTCAATATATATATACAAGGACTTCGATACGCGGGAGCTGTTCGTGGAGGCCGCGGCTACGGTGGCGGTGCCCTTGGAAGGTTTTCCCTTCGAGGCCACGGGAAGGCTTGGCTATTCGGACGCAAATCGGGACTACCGTTATTTTGGGGTGGACCTTGTCTACCCAGTCGAGCTGAGTCGGTCCTCGTCGCTTTCCTTGGGGCTGCACTACGACGACAACGACTTCGGCTTGGGCGTCCCTGACAGCAACTTATACGGAAGCGCCTCCTTTCAGCTCCGATTTTAGCCTGCGGAAGGGAGCAAAATTAATTCAGTAAACCATTGACAAGGCTCCGGCGCAGGCTAGGTGTTTTGCTCTTTTTCTCGAAATCCGATGAAAACATTTCTAGCCAAACAGGAAACAGTACAACGCAACTGGTACGTGATCGACGCCAAGGATCAGGTACTCGGACGTCTGTCTGTGAAGATCGCAAACATTCTACGTGGCCGCAACAAGCCGACCTACACTCCTCACGTGGACACAGGTGACTTCGTTGTCGTGATCAACGCCGACAAGATCGCCCTCACTGGTAAGAAGGAAGAGCAGAAGCAATACATGTTCTACAGTGGTTACGTCGGTGGAGAAAAGCGCCTCAGCGTCGCGCAGATGCAAGAGCGTCAGCCAGACTTCGTCGTCAAGCACGCAGTCAAGGGTATGCTCCCAAAGAACCGCCTCGCTCGCAAGATGCTCACCAAGCTCAAGGTATACGCTGGCGAGTCGCACCCACACGAAGCACAAAACCCAGAGGCAATTTCCCTCTAAACCGCTCTTAACACATGTCCGTTGAATCAAACGTATTTCTAGGCACTGGCCGTCGTAAAACTGCTGTTGCTCGCGTTCGTCTCCAAGAAGGAACCGGCAAGATCGTAGTGAACGGCAAGGAAAGCGAAGCCTTTTTCTCGCACGACAACTTCAAGCGCATCGCCCTCTCCCCGCTCGCAACTGCTGAGCTCAAGGACAAGGTCGACATCATCGCTAAGGTACAAGGTGGCGGCGACAGCGGACAAGCTGGCGCAATCTCCCTCGGTATCGCTCGCGCCCTCCTCAAGCTCGACGGCGAGCTCCGTTCCCCACTCAAGCAAGCTGGTTTGCTCACTCGCGACCCACGCATGAAGGAACGTAAGAAGGCCGGTCAGCCAGGGGCACGTAAGAAGTTCCAGTTCTCCAAGCGTTAATCCGCTTATCAGCAGAATTTTTCGGAAGCCCTCACTGGTTCGCGCCATGAGGGCTTCTTCTATTCTCAACTCAGGCACTTTTGCCTTTTCTCTCACAATTCATTTTCCCGTAGGAAGCGACCGCTACCGCTAGACGGCCTTCCTGTATCCAACTTTTTCTATCAATGAACGCAGCCATCGTAGGCGCCTCCGGATACGGAGGAGAAATCCTAGTCAAACTCCTCGCAGCTCACCCGAAGGTGACGCTCAAGGCCGTCACCTCGCGGAGCAAAGCCGGCCAACCGGTCAGCTCCGTCATCCCTGCTATGCGGGGAGTGCTCGACGACATGCTCTTCGAAAACTCCGATCCCGCTGAATTGGCGGCTCGGGAAGACATCGACGTCGCCTTCCTCGCCCTTCCGCACGGAGCCGCCGCCGAGTATGCGCGGCACTTGGTAGACGCGGGCAAGAAGGTCATCGACCTCAGCGCCGACTTCCGCATCGCCGATCCCGCGACTTACGAAGAATTTTATGGCGCGGCCCACCCGGATGTGGAGCTGCTCAGCCGGTCCCAATACGTGATGCCTGAACTTTCCGATGCGTCGTGGAAAGAAAAAGACCTTTTCGCCTGCCCAGGTTGTTATCCGACCAGCATCTTGATCCCGCTGCTTCCGCTCGTGAAAGCGGGCATCGTTAGCCAAGAGCACATCGTGGCCAACTCCTACAGCGGAACCAGCGGCGCGGGCAAGCAGAGCAAGGAAGCCTTCTCTTTCTGCGAAGTGAATGAAAGCTCCAAGGCTTACGGAGTGCCCAAGCACCGGCACCTTTCGGAAATTGAGGAGCAACTCAGCGCTGCGGCAGGCGACAAGGTGATCATCCAGTTCAACCCGCACCTCGCGCCCATGAATCGGGGCATCGCCACCACCATTACCGTACCCTCGAACGGCTCCACCATCGAGCAGCTTTATGCCGAGTGGAAGAAGGCCTATGCGGACAAGCCCTTCGTCTGTATCCTTCCAGCTGATACGCGGCCCGAAACCAAGTATGTGGTAGGTACCAATCGGGTAGATATTTCAGCGGTCAAAGACGATCGGACTGGCAACTTCGTCATAACTTCGGCAGAAGACAACCTCGTCAAGGGCGCCAGCGGCCAAGCCATCCAGATTCTCAACCTCTGGCAAGGCTGGGACGAAACGACCGGACTTATCTAGAATCCAAGCGAATACTTTTTATGTCACACGAAATTAACTTCACGCCTAACACCGCAGGAGTAACGGACCCCAAAGGGTTCTTTGCCAATGGAGTTTCAGCTGACATACGACGAAAAGGTAATGACCGGTTGGATACAGGAATTGTTTTTTCAAAGACTCCCTGTGCCGCAGCCGGTGTCTTCACCAAAAACCGGGTCAAGGCTGCTCCGGTGCTGCTCTGCGAAAGCGTGTTGAGCTCCAGTAAGGCAATCCATGGAATCATAGCCAACAGTGGCAATGCCAACGCCTGTACCGGCGAACAAGGTAAGATCGACGCCAAGGCCATGGCGGATCAAGCGGCTACCGCTTGCGAAGTCGCAGCGAACAGTTTCCTCGTTTGCTCGACGGGGCGGATCGGGGATTTGCTGCCGATGGATCGCATTTCTCCAGCCATCGCCAAGTCGGGCGCTGGAATCGTTGCAGGCGACACTGATGGCGAAAGTTTTTCGAACTGTATCCTTACCTCGGATACGCGTAAGAAAACCTGTACCGCCACTTTCGAAGTAGACGGCAAGACCGTCACCCTCGCAGGCTCTGCCAAGGGCGCGGGCATGATTCAGCCCAACATGGCAACCATGTTGGCCTTCATCACCACCGATATTGCTGCCGAGAGCGCGGAGTTGAAGACTCTGCTTTCCGAAGCTGTGAAGCACACCTTTAACGCCATCACAGTCGACGGGGACATGAGCACGAACGACACGGTGTTGGTTCTTGCCAACGGCGAATCCGGCGTCGCTCTTTGCGACGAAACGCGCGAAGCTTTCAAGGAAGCCCTTTTCCTCATCTGCGATAACTTGGCTGACAAGATTGTAGCTGACGGGGAACGTATCACCAAGGTGGTGGAGCTTCTCATCAGCGGAGCGGACACGGAAGCGGGTGCGGAAAGCATTGCTCGCTGCATAGGTAACTCTTTGTTGGTCAAGACCTCGTGGTTTGGAAACGATCCGAACTGGGGGCGTCTCATGGATGCTCTCGGTTACGCGGATTCCGAGTTCGATCCAGAAAGGATCGACATTTCCTATGGCGAAGTGCCAGCCCTCGTATCCGGAACCCCGATACCTGAAAACAAACCTAAGTGGAAAGAGGTAGTGAGCGCCAAACGCTTCACCATCCATATCAACATGCACGCCGGAGAAGCGAACTATCGCCTCCGTGCCAGCGACCTAACGGAAGGCTACGTCGACTTCAACAAGAGCGAGTAGTCTTTTTGCCCGCTAAGTTCACGAAGAGACACGAATATTAGTATATTACCAAAAGAGTATCTTAGTGATACTTAGTGCCCTTCGTGGGCATCGAATGCAAAACCCGATCATCCTTTTATCCTAAATCTATGAACATGCAGGAAATCATTTCCAAAGCGGCTGTATTGGTTGAAGCTCTGCCTTACGTGCAGAACTTCCGTGGCTCTACCTTCGTTGTTAAATACGGCGGCAGTTTCATGGACGATCCGGATCCGGAAATCCGGGCCCGAGTCGCTGGTGACATCGCTTTTCTCTCCGCAGTGGGAATTCATGCGGTGGTGGTTCATGGTGGCGGCAAGGCCATCAGTCGGGCGCTCGCAGATCAAGGTATCGAAACGAAGTTCGTAAACGGTCTACGCTACACGGACGGGGAGTCGGTCAAGGTCGTGCGCGATGTTTTGAGCGGACAGGTCAATAGTGAAGTCTGCGAGATGTTGCAGGTTCGCAAGGATCACCCGCTCGGCATTCCTGGTGAGAACGTGCTGCAATGTGAAAAGTTGGACACGGATGTGCATGGCGATCCCGTTGATCTTGGCTTCGTGGGAAACATCACAACCGTGAAGGCTAAGATTATTAAGAAGGCCATCAAGGACGGTTACACGCCGGTGATCTCGCCAGTCGCGATCGATGACAATGGGCAGCTCTACAACGTGAACGCCGACGTTGCGGCAGCTTGCGTGGCCAGCGCTTTGCGGGCACGCCGCCTCGTTTACATGAGCGACGTTCCAGGTCTTCTTTCCGATCCCAAGAATTTGGATACGCTTATTTCTACTTTGAAGGTGAACCAAGTCGATAAGCTCAAGAAAAACGGAACCATCAGCGCCGGCATGCTTCCCAAGGTTGAGAGCGCGGTCAAAGCCCTCGACGCCGGAGTACACCGCGTGCACTTCATCGACGGCCGTCTGCCGCACAGTCTCCTCCTCGAAATCTTTACCGACAAGGGTATCGGCACCGAAATCTGCCATTGATTTGAGCAGATTAGTTCGAACCACAGATAACACAGATTTTCTCAGATCGAATCTAATAGGTCTCTTCACTGGATCCCCCATAATCTGAGCCATCTGTGGTTTAATAATTTTCCAACGTTAAATATATCATCATGACTACACAAAACACCGAGCAGCTTTATAAGGATAATGTACTCGGCAACTATGGGTTGCCGCCTATCACGTTTACCCGTGGCCGCGGTGTGCGCGTGTGGGATGATACGGATAGGGAGTACATCGACTTCTGCTCTGGGATCGCAGTGCTCACTTTGGGTCACAGTCACCCACGACTTGTATCCGCGATCCAATCACAGGCCGAAAGCCTGATCCATATCAGCAACCTTTACCGGAACGAGAAGCAAGCTCAGCTCGCCGCGAAGCTGAACCAGCTCGCGGGCGGGGGAGGCAAGGTCTTCTTCTGCAACAGCGGCGCGGAAGCGAATGAAGCGCTGATCAAGCTGTCGCGTCTCTACGGCAAGGCGAAGTCAGGAGAAGAGGGCAAGCAGTTCAAGGTGATCGTGGCGGAAAGGGCCTTCCATGGACGGACCTTTGGTGGCATGAGCGCGACCCCCCAGGAGAAGATCCAAGGCGGCTTCCGTCCTTTGGTACCCGGCTTCGAGTCAGCTCCGCTCAACGACTTGCAGGCTTTTGCCGACAAAGTAGACGACTCCACCTCCGCCATCTTCGTGGAAACGATCCAGGGCGAGGGCGGTATCAATCCGTGCTCCGTGGAGTTCCTGCAAGGCTTGCGCAAGCTATGCGACGAGAAGGGCATCCTCTTGCTCATCGACGAGGTGCAGTGTGGGGCTGGACGGTCTGGCACATTCTTCGCTTTCGAGAAGGCAGGCATCCGGCCGGATGCGATCGGCATGGCCAAGGGCCTCGGCGGTGGCGTACCTATCGGCGCCGTTTGGATGGATGACAAACATGCGGCCCTCTTCGGGCCCGGTTCCCATGGCACTACCTTTGGCGGCACTCCGCTCATTTGCGCGGCGGCCTTGGAAACGATCTCTGTTTTGGAGGACGAGAAGCTGCTGCAAAAGGTGACGGAAAACGGCGCTTACTTCCTGGAGCAGCTAGAAGCGCTGCAGGCAGAGTTTCCCGACTACGTTTTGGACGTACGGGGGCAGGGCTACATGCTCGGTATCCAGATCGCGGAACTGCCTTTCGAGATGGTTACCAAGATCCGGGCCGCTGGACTGGTCGTTCCGCCGGCAGGTGGAAACGTGATCCGTTTCTTGCCGCCGCTCATTGCGACCAAGGCCGATATCGATGCCGCACTGGCGATCGTCAAGGAAGTCGTCGCCGCCCGGGCAGTTGAATTCGCAGCTGCCGTCTAACCCTTACCCGATACCCGAAAACCAACACTTATTCATGCAGCATTTTCTCAAGGAAACTGATTTTACTCTCAGTCAGGCCGCCGAGGTCTTCACGCTGGCCCACGCCCTCAAGCAGGGGCGCGGTCGCCACACGCCTCCGACCCTCAAGGGCCAGACTTGGGCCATGATATTCTCCAAGTCCAGTACCCGTACGCGAGTTTCCTTCGACGTGGGCATCCATGAGTTGGGCGGCCATCCGATCTTCCTCAACAAAAACGACATCCAGCTCGGTCGCGGCGAATCGATCTACGACACGGCCAACGTGCTTTCGCGTTTCGTGCACGGCCTCATCGTGCGCACCTACGAGCAGTCCGAAATCGAGCAGCTGGCGGAGCTCGGCAGCGTGCCGGTGATCAACGCCCTGACCGACTACCTGCATCCCTGCCAGATCTTCACCGACGCCTTCACCATGGCGGAGCGTTGGGCGGACGGGACTAACTTTCTCGAGTCGCTCAAGGGCAAGAAGCTCGCTTACTTCGGCGACACGGCCAACAACATCGCCAACTCCTGGATCCTCGGCGCGGCCATGTTCGGCATGGAGCTCGTGTTGGCCGGTCCGGAAGGCTACGAGCCGGGCGAAGACATCCAGAAGACGCTGGCGGACAGCGGTTTCGCGCCGACCTGGAGTTTTACCAAGGATCCCGAAGAAGCCGCTAAGGACGCGGACGTGCTCTACACCGACACTTGGGTTAGCATGGGCCAAGAGGAAGAGTCGGTCGACCGCATCCGCGTGATGAAGCCGTACTCCGTGACCTCGGACCTCATGAAGCGCGGCAAGTCCGACGCCCTCTTCATGCACGACCTTCCGGCCTACAAGGACATGGAAGCCCAGGCCGACGTGCTCTACGGCCCGCAATCCGTCATCTTCGACGAGGCGGAAAACCGTCTCCACACCCAGAAGGCCATCATGTCTATCCTTGCCGAAGCCAAGCGGCGTTAGGTTGAATGTTTTTTTTGACCGCAGATAGCACAGATTTACTCAGATAATTTTCTGAATATGATCTGTGTACATCTGTGAAATCTGTGGTTTAGAACTACTCACACAATTTCCACTTTATCCATTATGAAAATCGTACTCGCATACTCGGGCGGCTTGGACACTTCAGTCCTCGTTCGCTGGCTCAAGGATCACTACAACGCGGAGATCATCACTTTCGCGGCTGACGTCGGCCAGGAAGAGGAGCTCGACGGTCTCGAGGAAAAGGCGAAGGCCACTGGCGCTTCCGCCCACTACACTCTCGATCTCAAGGACGAGTTCGCCAAGGACTACATCTTCCCGATGTTGCGTGCGAACACCATCTACGAAGGCCAGTACTACCTCGGCACTTCCATCGCCCGTCCGCTCATCGCCAAGGCTCACATCGAGCTCGCTCGCAAGGTGGGCGCCGATGCGGTCGCTCACGGCGCCACCGGCAAGGGCAACGACCAGGTTCGCTTCGAGCTCGGTTACGCGGCCCTCGCTCCCGACCTGCAAATCATTTCTCCTTGGAGAATGGAAGTTTTCCGCAAGGCCTTCCCTGGCCGCACGGAGATGATCAAGTACTGCGCGGACAACAACATCAACGTGGAAGCCTCCGCCTCCAAGCCGTACTCGATGGACCGCAACTCCCTGCACATCTCCTACGAAGCCGGCATCTTGGAAGATCCTTGGTTTGACCCGACCACACCGGAAAACAAGAAGATGTACAAGCTCACCGTCGATCCCGAGGACGCGCCGGACGAAGCCCAGTACCTCGAGCTCGATTTCGAAAAGGGCGACTGTACCGCCATCGACGGCGAGAAGGTTACGCCAGCGGAAGCGATCTACAAGCTCAACAAGATTGCCGGCAAGCATGGCATCGGCCGCGTGGATATCGTGGAAAACCGCTTCGTCGGCATGAAGAGCCGTGGCGTGTACGAGACGCCAGGCGGCACCATCATTATGATGGGCCACAAGCAAGTCGAGTCGCTCACCATGGACCGCGACCTCGAGCACTTGCGCGACAGCTTGATCCCCAAGTACGCCGAGCTCGTGTACAACGGCTTCTGGTTCGCTCCCGAGCGCGAGGCACTGCAGGCCTTCATCGACAATAGCCAGAAGAGCGTTACCGGCACCGTTCGTCTCAAGCTCTACAAGGGCAACGTCACCACGGTTGGCCGCAAGTCTCCATACTCGCTCTACGACGAAAACGTGGCGTCCATGGAAGGCGTTCAGTCTTCCTACAACCCTGACGACGCCACCGGCTTCATCCGCCTGCAAGGCTTGCGCCTGCGCGCTCGCGCCGCGACGCAAAGCCAGTTCATCGAGAAGTAGTTGTAGGCTGGGTACAACCCAACCTTTTTGCAAAAGCGGAACCATTTAGGTTCCGCTTTTTTTGTCCAAGAACATGCAAGGGCTCTGCTTTGATCCTATTCCTATTTTATAGTGACGGCCTCTGCAGCGACCTCGTCTCCCAACTCGGTCACAGACTTTAATGTGCTGAGATTGCTCTTCTTGATTACGATACCATGGGAGTTTTTCCCGAGCACCTTTACGAAGGTGGAGGCTCCGCTGGCGGAACTTGCCGCGGTGATGTCGACATCGTTTACGTTGTCGAAGGTGAAGACGGGGCCCTCTTCGGGAGACACGTCGATATTCTTAAAACTGAGTCCAGTCGCGTTTTGGCAATAGACGCCTTCGGTGGATTTGACTCGGATGTTTTCGAAGGTGACGTTTTCGATAAGCGAATCGGGGAGACCGACGATGCGGATGGCCATGGGAGCTCCTTCGCCGTAGACGTCGCTAACGTGGATATTGCGGAAGAGGGGGGCGCGTTGGTTGGTGAGAGCGTTTTTGTCTGCTCCGTAGTCCATGTTGAGTATGACTACTTCGCGTTGCATGTCTTTGACGACAAGGTTCTCGGCCCAAACGTTTTCCACGATACCGCCTCGGCCGCGACGGGATTTGATGCGCAGGGCACGGTCCGTGCCTTCGAATTCGCATTCGTACATATAAACGTTGCGTACGTCGCCCGACATTTCGCTCCCGATCACGAGTCCGCCGTGGCCGCGTTTGGAGGTGCACCAGCGCATGACCACATTCTCGGTCGGGGCTGCCGCTCGCCACCCGTCTTCGTTGTATCCGGATTTCAATACCATGCAATCGTCGCCGGTATCGAAAACGCAGTGCTCCACTAGGAGGTTGCGAGAAGAGTCGGGGTCGATGCCGTCGTTGTTGGGGCCGTCTGTGAGAACGTGCACGCGGCGGATTATTATGTTTTCGCAAAACACTGGGTGAATGGTCCAGTTGGGTCCGCTTCCGATGGTGAAGCCTTCCAGCAGAATGTTGCGGCAGTTGAACAGCTGCACGAAGCTGGGGCGGATGGCGTCCTCGGGTTTTCCGTAAATCCGTTCCTCGACGGGGATGCCTCGCTTTTCTGCGGTGAAATAGTCGCGGGTTTCCTTGTGTTTCCAGTCCCACCATTTTTCGGCATTTCCGTTGAGCCTGCCTGGACCGGTGATTCCGATGTTTTCGCAATCTCTAGCGTAGATGAGAGGGGAGTAATTGTAGATTTCGATACTGCCGGCCCGAACGCGTACGACAGGCAGGTAGTCTTCCAAGGTATCGCTGAAGATGACTTCGGATCCTTCGGCGAGGTGGAGTTCGACATTGCTCTTGAGGTGGATGGGGCCTGTGAACCATTTGCCTGCGGGAACCAGCACGCGACCGCCGCCGTTATCCGCGCAAGCGGCGATAGCGTTTGCGAAAGCTTCGGTGTTCTTGACTTTTCCCCCCTCGACCGCCGCGAAGTCGAGGATATTGAAAACGTCGGCCTTGAAACTGGGGCGAGCAAGTTGCGGCATGCCAAAAGGAGCATTGACGGGCTGAATCTCGTCGCCGCCCCAAAGCCGTCCGTCAGAGGTGAATTGAGGTGTGGCAAACGCTTCGCTGAGGAAGCCAGCGAATAGAACAGATGCGAACGTGGTGATTCGAAGTGTCGCTTTCATGGGACGTTATTTTACGATTAGATTTTTAAAAGTGGCGTATCCATTTGATGGATCATCTGAAGTACAGGAGGCAAAGAGACCGAATTTTGCACCAACCCATTTGCTTTGCTTCGCTTGGAACTCTGGACCAAATGGTTGGACTGAGCCGTCATTAAGGAGGTAGCTGAACTGGCAGGCATTTCCCGGCAGCATTTCGAAGTGGAGGCGCAATTGTGAACTAGGGTACTGCGATTCGGAGAGTACGGTTTCGATGCCTTTTTTGTTCGCGTCGAGACACTGCTTCATCACGAGCTTCACTTGAGTACCCGTCGATTCGAGTCCGATCCAGAAATAGTTGTAGCCAAAAACGATGAAGCCCGCGACGTCTCCCTCGCTTTGTGGGCAGAACTGTAAATCGACCGCGCAATCGATCTGAGGACCTGTCACTTTTTGCAAAAGCAGAGGTCCCGTTTTCCAGAACGACTCTTTAGGACTGCGAGGCATGCAGTTTAGGCGAAGGGTCCCTCGTTCGGGATCGATGGTTGACCAATCTGAGCAGGCGTTCGCTTGCCACTGCCATTGCCGTCCGAGCTCAGGTTTAGAGAAAGCGTCGGACTGGGGAACGCGGTAGTTGGAATCTTGTGACAAGTTTGGAGCTTCATGATCTATTACGGGTTCGCCGATTCCCGTGTTTTGTGGATCTAGCCCCATGACGGGCCACCCATCTTCCCGCCACTGCATCGGTTGCAGATGCACGACGCGACCGTAGGGTTGATTTTCTTGAAAGTGGAGAAACCAATGTTCGCCTTCGGGCGTATCGACCCAGGCCCCTTGGTGTGGGCCGTTGATTGGGGTGGAGCCTTGCTCCAGGACCTTGCGACCTTCGTAGGGACCGAATATGTTTTTGGATCGAAACACGGTTTGACAGCCCGTTGCGACGCCATCGGCTGGGGCGAAGATCCAATACCAACCATCCCGCTTGTAAAGCTTGGGGCCCTCTATCGTGTTCCACTCGGTGTCGCGATCTCCGTCGATGACTACTTGGCCGTCGTCAAGGAGGCGGGTGGCATCGAGAGACATTTCGTGAAGCGTAAGTATGTTACAGATACCGGAACGGCTCTTAGCCCAACCGTGAATCAAGTAGGCTTTGTCTCCATCCCAGAGGGGGCAGGGGTCGATCAAGCCTTCCCCCGCTTTGATGAGGTAAGGGGCGCTCCACTGGCCACGCGGGTCGTCGGTGTAGGTGACGTATATGCCGAAGTCGGGGTCGGGATAGAAGATCCAAAATGTTCCATTGTGAAAGCGGATGGCAGGCGCCCAGACGCCGCAACCGGCTCGGTGCTCGCTGTAGTGGTGTTCTGGCACTAAATGAGGTAGGGCATGGTTGACCAGCTCCCAGTTAATCAAGTCTTTCGAGTGAAGTATTGGCAATCCGGGTACATTGCAAAAGCTGGAAGATGTCATCCAAAATTCGTTGCCTACTCGGATCGCATCTGGATCTGAGTAGTCGGCGAAGAGGATGGGATTGCGATAGCGAGCCGTTCTCTCGTTTTCTAGTTGGGGAAGGGAAGGAGTACTGGGATTGAGCATCTGGAAGGAGATCCGGGCCGCGGTTGCTTATTGTTCGGCGGCAGCCTTGTTGAGGCTGTCCCTTACCCAAGAGACCATCTTTTCCTGCCAATGAGGGTCGTGGTTCGACCATTCGGTGAGGCGGTGGCCGGCTCCGGGTAAGATGAGCAGGTCGCATCTCGTATTCAGCTCGTGGAGACGATTTTGAAAGTCGATAGACTGCTCGATGGGAACGGTGCGGTCTGCGTCCCCGTGAATCAGCAAATAATCGGGACCTCCTGCTTTTAGCAGATTGATGGGGGAGTTCGCCTCGAGGAGCGCAAGTGATACTGGGGTCACCTCTTTTGGGCGGTCGAACAGGTTTTGCAGGGAGATGCTTAGTCCGCCGCGAATTTCGAGATCCTGCACAAGACTGGTGACTGCGGCGCACCCCACGATGACCTCGGGACGGATGTCTTCGTTCGCGTGGGCGGTGAACATGGCGAGCTGGCCTCCCGCTGAGTGTCCGAAAACGGCCACGCGATCAGGGGCGCCCTTGTAAGCGGCAATGTTTTCGTTGACCCAAGCGAGTGCGGTCAAGGTGTCGTCCTTGCATGCAGGCCAACGGTACTGGGGCGCCAGTCGGTAGTTTATGGATACCCAAACGAAATTCGCGTCGGTGAGGGGTTGGAACCAAGGGGAGATGTCAGCGCCGCTGTTTGGCTTTTCCGCACCGCTCTTGTCTCCGCTTCCCCAGCCTCCGCCATGGACGAGAAAAGCGACGGGGAAAGGACCTTCGCCGTCCGGGACGGAAACGTCGAGGCGGAGGCTTTCACCATCGGCTACTCCGTATTCGATATCTGCTATGAATTCGCTGGCGACCGAGGAGCAGGCGAAAGCGATGGCGAGCGCTGGAGCGAGGAGGTGGCGTTGCATGGCGGCCATATTAGTTGGTAGCCTTGCTCTTGCGTCCGATGACCGGGACGAGGATTTGGATCGCGATGAGCGAGAGGATGTACATGCCGGAGAAGTAGGCGAAAACGGATATGTAGCTGCCGGTCTTGTCGAGAATGGCTCCGGTGATGATGTTGACGAAGCCGCCGGTCATGTAGGCGGCGAAGCCTCCCATGCCGACGACGGAGCTGATCGCTTCGCGTGGCATGGTATCGCCGACAACGCTGAAGAGGTTGGCGGACCAGCCTTGGTGGGCGGAACCGGCGATGCCGACGATGGCGATGGCCATCCAGACCGAGGGAACGAAGGGGGCGAAGTAGATGGGTACGACACAGAGGGCGCAGACCAGGAGGGCGGTTTTGCGGGCCTTGTTGAGGGACCAGCCCTTAGCTAGGAGTTTGCCTGCGAACCAGCCGCCCAATACGCCTCCAGCGGTGGCGACAAGGAAGAAACTTGCCGTGGCTTTTGCGGTGTCTCCTTGGTCGAGGGAAAATACCTGCTGCAGGAAGTCCGGCACGAAGAACTGATAGAAGCCCCAGGCGGGGCCGGCGAGAATGCTGGCGATGAGGTAGGCCCAAGCGGCTCGGTAGCCGAGCAGGCTGATCCAGGGAACTTGGGGAGGTTTCTCCTCGGACTCCGGCTGGCCGTCGCGGATGTAGGCGAGCTCGCTTGGCGAAAGCTTGGGATGCTCTTCAGGGGGTCGGTAGAGCGCTTTCCAAGCGATGACCCAAACGAGGCCTACGGCGCCCGTGATGTAGAAGGTAAGCTGAAATCCCACTGCGGCGTACAGGTAGCTGACGATGAAGGGGCAGGCGACGGCGCCGACGTTGGAGCCAGCGTTGAACCAGCCAGTTGCGGTCGCTCGCTCCCGGACGGGGAACCATTCGGCGACGGTTTTGATGGCTGCGGGAAAGTTGCCGCCTTGGCAAAGGCCGAGGGCGATGCGGCCGTAGATGAAGCCGGCGGCCGTCATGGGCACCGTGACGAATGAAATTACGAGGTAGGGGAAGGCGGTGCGAATCTCCGGGGCGATGGCGGTGATGGTTTCATCGAGGTCCAGGAAGGCGCAGAGGCCGTGCAGCCCAGCGAACAGACTCCAAGCTCCCACGAAATAGGGAAGCGCTTTCTTGACGCCCCAGCGGTCGCTGAGTCGCCCGCCGAAGAGGTAGCCGAACGCGTAGGCGAAGGAGAAGGCGCCTGTGATGTATCCATAGTCACTATTCGACCAGCCGAACTGCTCGCTGAGCGGCGTCTTGAGCACGCTGATGGTGAGCCGATCGAGGTAGTTGATCGCAACCGAAAAGAAAAGGAGGCTGCAAATGACCCAGCGGAGGTTTCCGTCGGGTTTGTTTAGAGTTTTTGGAGTGTTCGTTTCGGGCATAGGAAGACCATTGAAAAGGTAGTCTGGAGGGTAATCAGACTTTGGGGTTGGGCGGGTGTCGCCGAGCGCGGATCTCGACGAGAGAGCGGAGATTAGGTGACGCTGATCGAGTATCAATTCGCCCCCTGCGCAACATGTTGACTAAATGTAATATGGTGCGGGACGAGGGCTTCTGCTTGCTTGTTGGAATACTCAGTCGACGGCCGACGCAAGCGAGCGTTTGGCTACGAGCAAATCCCTCTTGCCCCATGAAATTAAGGATGTTTTTCGATTTGCGAGCTCTTGCTGCTGGCGCTCGTTTGCTTTCACTCAGCGCCGCGCATCGCGACCCCACTCGCTAGGATGCGCTTGAAGCGTTTCAGCGTTGTCTTCTCGATTCTCGCGGCGATCGCGTTTGCAGCTTCACTCGGCGCTGAGCCGTTGGCGTTTCCTCACGCGGAGGGATACGGTCGATTTGCCAGCGGTGGGCGCGGAGGAACCGTTTACGAAGTGACGCACCTTGGCGACTCCGGGCCTGGAAGCCTGCGCGAGGCGGTGGAGGCTAAAGGTCCCCGCACTGTCGTTTTTCGGGTGTCAGGCACGATCTACCTGGAGTCAGACCTCAAGGTGAACAATGGCGATTTGACGATCGCAGGGCAAAGCGCCCCGGGCGATGGGATCTGCATTGCCAAGCGTGGTTTGCAGGTGAATGCCGACAACGTAGTGATTCGCTTCATACGCGTACGGCTTGGCGATCTCTACCCTCGAGAAAACGGCCTGCAAAGCTTCGAGTCAGATGCATTCGAGTGTCGGTATACGGACAACGTCATCATCGATCACTGCACCTCCTCTTGGTCTATCGACGAGTGCGCAACCGCCTACAACAATACGAATTTCACTATGCAGTGGTGTATGGTGACGGAGAGCTTGCGCAACTCCTTCCACTCGAAGGGAGCGCATGGATACGGAGGAATCTGGGGCGGAACCAACGTCACGTTCCATCACAATCTGCTAGCCCACCATACGAGTCGCACCCCCCGCTTCAATGGTGCGCGTTATGACGACCCGGCAACTTGGGATCGCCAAGTGGACCATCGCGACAACGTGGTCTACAACTGGGGTGGCAACAGCTGCTATGGCGGCGAGCCCAATGCGAGCGGCTTTCAGGCGAATTACAATATCGTGAACAACTTTTATAAATCAGGGCCGGCTACCTCTGGCAGCAAGCGCGACCGCATCATCGAGGTTACGCCGCTCGACGGTAAGGTGAGTCGCTTCTTCGTGGGTGGTAACTATGTCTGGGGTGAGGAGGCTGCGATCGAAGACAATTGGCTCGGTGTCGACAACATCCCTTCGGGCCAAGAAGCTGCGGCCCGAGCTGGAAAACCATTTCTCATGGCTCCGCTGACTTCTCAAGATGCCCATGCTGCCTTCGACGCAGTTCTGAACTGGGGTGGGGCTTCGTTCCCTAGTAGGGACAGCGTGGATACGCGAATTGTTGAGGAGGTCAGATCCGGGGCAACGACCTATGGCGACAATGGCATTGTCGACTCTCAAGAGGAAGTCGGAGGCTATCCTGTCCTCTCCTCCGACGAGGCTCCGCTGGACACCGATGGCGATGGCATGCCTGATGAATGGGAACTGGCGCACGACCTCGACCCTGCAGACTCGAGCGATCGAAATACTGTGGATACGAAAACTGGATACACGGCCTTGGAAATCTATCTAAACGGATTGGTTTCGCACCTTTACCCCAATCCGCGTGTGGAGATGCGTCGGACCGAGGCTGCTCTCGTTATCGATTGGGAAAACCTGTTGAACGATGCGTCGCTTTTTTCCAGCAGCGACGCGGAGGCTTGGATTTTTGAGCAGGATTCGGGCACTCAGGGGCAGGTCGCGGTTCCCCTCGAGGCTGTGCAATCCCTCCGCTTCTACCGCTTTGGTCCGAAGCAGGAATGATGGTAAAGTGACGTAGGACTATCGCTTCTTGCGGTCGGGCAGGCTCCAGCCTTCGTGCCACTCGCCGGAAAGGAGGATCTCGTGTTGGTCGCTGGGCACTCCGCGTTCGTTGCGGTGCATGAGGCCTACCAGCATTTCGACGGCGAGTTCGCCAATTTTCTTCGGCTCGTAGTAGATGCCAGCGCACTTCGTCTTGAGTTCCGCCTCCAAGGCCACGATGCCGACTTCGTCGGGAACCTTGACTTTCAGGTGGGAGAGCCAATCGAGCACGACCTCGGAGTGGGTGGCTAGGATTGCATCGGGGCGATTCGTTTCGAACCATTCCGCGAACTCTCTTTCTGTAGGTGGAATCTGGTGACAGAAGGGGACGCGGTCCGCCTCGGGCAAGGAGGCTTGGTAGCCGAGAAAAGCTGATATCCAGCGGTCGCCCACGCGTGGGCTGTCGTTGTCGCCGGAGAAGACGAAGCCGATCCGTTTGTAGCCGCGTTCCACGCATTGGCGCATGCTTCTCCAAACGGTCTGGAAGTGGTTTTCGGTGACGTGGTGGAGGACAGGGTTGCGTAGCGTCATGCCGAGGGCGACGCAGGAAAAGTTGCCCAATGGCAGCTGCAGCTCGCATTGGCCAGGGGGGAGGCGTCCGATGATAAGTCCGTGGATGCTTCGGGTTGCGAGGATATCGCAGAAGCGCTGCGCGGTCATGCCGGGCTCGGCGAGCCAGAAGTGTTCTAGGTTGTAGCCGAGCTGCTTGGCTCGCTCGACGGCGCCCGGATAGAAGTCGGGCCGGGAGTGGTGGGTGGGCCGCCAACCGAAGCGCTCAGGGTAGTTGGTTACGAAGGCGATGGTACTGTCGAAGGCGGGTCTCCCGGTACGGCGCTCCTGCATGAGGGCTGCGACCAGCGGATTGACGCGATAGTCCAAGTCTGACGCCAATTTTTGGATACGGTCGCGGACGGGTTTGGAAATGCGCGGGTGGTTGCGCAAGGCGAGCGATACGGTGGATCGATGCACGCCTGCTTGCTCCGCGATATCGTTCAGAGTCACTTTGTGTTCCACTTTTGTACGAAGGCTGGTTGGATCTGGGAGTACTGGGCGCGGATGTCGCGCAGGAGCAGGACTCGCTTTGGCCGAATTTATAGGACTCGTCTAGCGGTAAGTCAACGGTCCGGGCCGCGCCTGCTTCGATTGCGTATAGCCGTCGCGTTTCTGGGCGAAAAAGCCGTCACCCTCTCGGGCGACGGCTTGGTTACCTATGATTTTTTGGTCCTTACATGTCGAATGATGCGGACAAAATGAATTGGCGCGGATCGATGATGCGGTAGGTGGCCACGGTTCCGTCGAGGTAGGCTTGGGTGGCTTGCAGGCCGCCGCCGTTTTCGAACGCGTTCTTGACGTTGAGCTGGAAGGTGGCGGCTACCTTGTCGTCGAATAGCTTGGTCTTGTAGGTCACGAAGAGGTCGACGAAGGTTTCGGCTGGGGAGTAGATCGGACGGTTCGTGTCGAGCGTGGTGATCTTGTTTTCCGGCAGGGTGAGGTCCTTGTTGGGATCGTATCCCATGCCGTAGAAGCCGATGTTAGCCTTGTCGATCCAGCGAACCGAGGCGCCGACGCTGGTATGCTTCAGGAAGCTGCCTTCGCTGATGCCGGCGAGGTTGTACTTCGTGTTGAACTTGGCCGAGTACTTGCGGATTTGGGGGCGGGGGCGACCGACGAGGGCGCGGAATACCGACAGCGGGGAATCTACGTTCGAGATGAAGCGAGCTTCCGGAGTTTGGTCGTTGTGGTAGGGACCGAGGCCGTCGTTGAACTCGTCGCCAGCGATGTACCACCAGAGCAGGTTGCCGCCCGGACCTTCGGGGATGTGGGAGTAGTCGCCTTCGAGCATGATTGGGTCCACGGCGCTTTCGTCCACGTCGGTGGTCAAGAGGCGGTCGACGGGTTTCCAGAAGGTGCGGAGCTGCTCGACGCCGTCGATGGTGACGGTGTCGTGGTAGAAGCGGGGATCCTCGAAGCTCGTCCAGACAGGCATGCGGTTGGCGATGTAGTCGTCGACGGTTTGACCTGCGGCGGTGTTGATGGCCTCGTTCTTGGTGACGGAGGCGCTGACGGTCCAGAACTTGTTGGGGTTGAAGTTGATCTCCAACTCGTCGCCGCGGGAAACCATATCGTTGACGGCGGCGTAAGTGTTGTCGTCGGCGATTTGTTGCAAGCGAGTGTAGTAATCTACATCCAGTCCCATGATGGGGGCCATGACGGCGGGATCGTCGCCAGCGGTGTCGCCGCCTTCGCGTCCTTGCAGGTTTCTGACCAAGCGGTTGAGGGCTTGGCTGTCGTTGGAGACGAATCCGTCCATGCGCATGATGCGCTGGGCCATGGTGCTGATGTCGCCTTGGCGGAGGTCGCTTTGCTTGGTTTCGTAGTGCACGTAGCGGAGCGAGAGGCGGCCTTCCATCATGCTCATCCAAAAGCCCTTGTCGGTGGTAGTGCCGGTTTGGTTGGGCAAGGGGTTGAGGTCGAGGTCCCAGGCGGGGCCTTGGGCGATGAAGTTATCCGCCTCGTTGTAGGTGAGGCTGAGGCCGCTGAGGGCTTCGGCGAAGAGCTTGCTGATGCCGCTGCCGCCGTCGACCTTGGACTTGAGGAAGTCGAGGTCGCGGAAGGGGCGAGCTACGATGGAGAGGTTTTCGCTCTTGCCGCTGGCCTCGCGCCAGCCTTCGTTCCAACGGTTGGTCAGGGCGAAGTCGTACTCGAGCAGGTCGGGGGTCAGGGTCGCGAAGGGGGCGTTGCGGTCGTAGACGGTATCGCTACGTTTGCCGAAAGTTCCCACCAGCTTGCCGTCGAAGAGGGTGCTCTGGAGCACGAATCCGTCGGTCTTGATGACGTTTTGTACATTGTGTTGCCCTGCGGTGCCGTCGGGGCTCGGCGTGAAGCCGATGGAGGAAACGTCGTAGCGCAAGTTGTTGGGATCGTGGCCCCAAACATAGGCGGCGCTGACTCCGGTGGGAAAGTAGGAGGGAGCGTATTCGATGCCGCCGCCGGGAGTGTCTCCCACGTAGTAGAACTCGTTGAGCATATGGTAGTTGCTCGGAGCGTCTCCGTAGATTGGGTCTACGTTAGAAGTGGTACGGTTGGCCAACGGAATGTTGAGGTCGTAGTACTTCTTGATCCAATCCACATTCTGGTTCAGCGGGGAGTTGCGGTAGGTGTAGATGCGGTTTTGGCGATCCTTGTACTCGTAGTAGCCCAAGACTTGCTGGGTGCCGAGCCACTTGGTCCAGCCGTCGTCGTCGGCGAAGTTGACGCGATAGACGCCTTGGGCTCGGGTGGTGTCCCAGAGCTTGGTGTAGTCGCGGCGGTAGGGGGCCTCGGCTCTGAGGTAGGGAAGTCCGGCGTAGGGATTTGGGCTGCCGTCCAGGTTTACCTGGTTCACGTCGACCTGGATTTGGCCAACGTTGCTGTTGACGCTGGCGCGGCCCATGGGCTGGTTCTCGTTGCGGACCACGTCCTCCCTCATGAAGGTGCCTTGGAACGCGAGGGTGTGCTTGGTGGAGTTGAGGAAGAGCTGGTCGATCTGGGCCATATAGATGTTGGTGTCGTCCCAGGCCTTGCTGTTACCCATCAAGTTAACTTCTTCCCAGTCGTAAATCGACTTGTCCGAGACGGGCGGAACCAATGAGTTGTAGAGCGGCTGCTGGCTGGCGCTGTACTGGAGGGTGGACTTTGTCCTCAGCATGCCGACGCCGGTAGTGGCCGCTGCGTATGGGTCGGTATTGTAGAAGGGCCGATCTGCGCGGGTGAGCCGTCCCATGGTCCAATAGGGATCGAGGTTGGGAGAGATCTTGAAGGGCGAGCGGCTCTCTTCCCCGTCGAAATAGGAGGGGCGGCTGGTATAGGGAGTGGTGGAGCCGAGCACGTTGCCTCGACCGTATACGTCTCCGTTGCCCATGGTGACGAGGCCGGTGACGGTGTTCCACATGGGCTTTCCGTCCGCGACCCAGCTGGAGTAGTAGTCGCGAGGGGTGGTGTAGTTGGGCCGTACCGACTCGTTGTCGTACTTGTACCAGGAAGCGGCCAGGGTGGTGTTTTCCCAGGGACGGGCCTTGACCTGCAGGCTGAGGCGGCGGGCGTCCTCGCCGGAAGGCTTGCGGACGAAGCCGGTGTGCTGCTTGGCCACGCTGAAGCGAACGGCGAGCTCGTCGGAGAGCATGCGGTTCACGTCGATCGAGGCGCGGTGACCGTCGTAGCTGTCCACTCGCAGGTCGACCTTGGTGAATTCGTGGTTCAGGTTAGCGGTAGCGGGCACTTGGTTGACGGTGCCGGCGGCGTTGCCCAAGCCGAAAATGTTGGCGTTGGGCCCGCGGCTGAGCTCGAGGGAGTCCAGCCATAGCGGATCCACGGGCACGTAGCCGGTCATGCCGATATTGTTGAAGGCGATGTTGGCGTTGCCGATGCCGCGGACGCGGTTGGCGTTGTTGGGGTCGAGGCTGACTTGGTCGACGACGGCCCCGGTACGGTCCGTCTCGAAGAGCGAGTAGGAGCTTGTGCCTTCGGTGCCGGCCATGTGGTCGAACACGTCGTTGATGTCGACCATGGCGAAGTCTTGCATTTGCTCGGTGGTCATCACCGTGATCGATTGAGCCAAGTCCTCGACTTTCGAGTTCAAGCGGGTGCCCGACATCGAGTTCGATTGGAAGTAGCCTGTTGCCTCGGCAACGACCTCGAAGGGCGATAGCTCGAAGACTTCCTCGTCGCTGCCGCCCAATTCTTGGGCTTCAGAGAACAGCGGAAGGAACAGCAGCGCCAGAGCTGGCGTAGAGGCGACAAGTTGCCTCGCAGAGCGCGATTGCGCGGGGTATTTGCAGTGTGATAGTGGCATGGTTATACTTCGTTATATTTGGGTACAAAGAGACTGGGGAGACGGAGGTAGGGCAGGACAAACGACGGCTGGGGGCGGCGCCCTTACGACTCTATTTGGGGGTAGTAGCGGAGGCTGGCTGGGGTAACATCAGGATTAGGTCCTCAAAATATATTCGAGGTCGTTCTCCGAACAAATCGTTCGCAAGTCACATCGTTGACTAACCTAAATAACGCCGGTTTTAGGGCGTTTTGCCATCGTCACCCACCTAGGGAAATATCCTGGGTATGTGGAACCTGAATACAAGGTTGGTTAGGTTTGCCCTGGGATCTAGGCCCCAAAAAAGGTTCATCATCAAATGCAGTGGATGCCACTTGATACGATATCATGTAGATGCGCTCTAAGGTGGGCCGGCTTCTCCGAAGACGACTGTTTTAGACTGATCCACGGGACTTAGACGCCTGTTTTTCTCGCTTCGCTCGTAGATGTGTCGTCGCATCCGCTCCTCGGTACGGAGAAGTCGTTCCACCATCAGGCCGATGGGTATTCAATGCGTGAGGTGATGTATCAAAAAAAGGTTCATCACCCTATTGCGGGGATAGTGATTCTTCGGTGGGAAGTGCCCTTGTGGCACGATCGATCCTGACCAATCGCGGCACAAGGCCGCTTCCCGCAAAAGATGGTTGAGCGAAAGCGCTACTGTTCAAAAGGAAAGTGCGCCATGATTTTTACTCGTGCCGGAGGGCGTCAATGGGATCGAGCTGGGCGGCTTTGTAGGCGGGGAAAAGTCCGAATATCAATCCTATGGATACAGATACGCCGAGGGCGGCGGCTACTACCCAGGTTTCGATTATCATGGTCATGCCTTGTTGGCTTTCCATGAAATAGGCGACTCCCCATGAGAGCAATACGCCCACGATGCCTCCGGTAAGACTGAGGGCGATGGCCTCGATGAGGAATTGATAGAGGATATCCGATCCGCGGGCTCCAACCGAAACGCGTACCCCGATTTCGCGGGTGCGTTCGGTCACCGAGACCAGCATTATGTTCATGACGCCCACCCCGCCCACGATGAGGGAGACGAAGGCGATCCACATGAGCAGCTGGGTGAGGGCGGCGGTGGTGGAGGTGAACATTTCTGTAAGTTCCGTTTGGGTACGGATGTTGAAGTCGTCCTCCTGTCCGTCCACCAGCTTGTGGTTGCGGCGGAGGATCTCGGTGATCTGTTGGGACGCAGCTTCGGTGTCCTCGATGTTGCGGGCGCTTGCGTAGATATCGCTCACCCATTGGCGATCGCCGACGAGGCGGAAGAGAGCGGTGGTGACGGGAATGAGGATGAGGTCGTCCTGGTCGCGGCCGAAGGAATTTTGCCCTTTCTTTTCCAGTTGCCCGATGACTTTGAAGGGCACGTTGCGGATGCGGATACTTTGGCCGATAGGGCTTTGGTCGGGAAAGAGGTTCTCCGCCACGGTGGAGCCGAGCACGGCGACTTTGGCTCGGGAGCGCAGTTCGGCGTCGGTGAACATGGAGCCTTCTGTCAGATCCCAACTGCGGTTGAACAAGTAGTCCATGTGCACGCCTTGGGCTTGGGTGTACCAGTTCTTTCCTCCGCCGATGACCTGACCGCTGACGGATACGGTGGGCGACACGGCTTCGATGAGGGTGGCTTCACGGCGAATCGCGTCGGCATCTTCCATGGTGAGGCTGCGGGAGGATCCGGCGCCGCGACTGACGCCGCCTCGGGAGTTTGTGCCGTTGCGGATCATGAGCAGGTTTGTACCCATTGAAGAAATACGTTCTTCGATGTTCTTCTGGGCACCGGTGCCCATGGCCATCATGACGATGACTGCTGCGACGCCGATGATAATGCCGAACATGGTCAAAGCGCTGCGGGTCTTGTTTTTTAGCAGGCTCTGGCGGGCGGCTTCTAAGAGTTTCCAAATTTTCATCTGTGCTTTATTTATGGATACGGATTAGATGCCGGTGACGGAGGTGAAGTTGGCGAGGTCGGTCTTGGCGTTGCGGCGCTTTTCGACTTGGTTGTCGGCCACGACTAGCCCGTCTCGCATTTCGATGCAGCGTTTGGTGTAGGTGGCAATTTCGGGCTCGTGGGTGACGATAAGGATGGTGGCGCCCTCTTCGTTGAGCTCTTGGAAGAGACCCATAATGTCGAGGGAGGTGCGTGTATCCAAATTTCCTGTCGGCTCGTCGGCGAGGATGAGGGTAGGTTCGTTTACGAGGGCTCGGGCGATGGCGACGCGCTGCTGTTGGCCTCCGGAAAGTTGGGACGGGTGGTGGTCCATGCGTTCGGCAAGGCCGACCCGTTCGAGACACTTGCGGGCACGCTCAGTGCTATTGCGAAAGGCTTTGCCGCGGTGGTAGACGAGAGGAAGCTCCACGTTGGCCACGGCGGTGGTGCGGGCGAGCAGGTTGAAGCCCTGGAAGACGAAGCCGATCTTTTGGTTGCGGATGTCGGCCCGCTGGTCGCGTCCCATGCCGCTGACCTCGATCCCGTCCAGCTTGTAGGTGCCTTCGGTGGGTCGATCGAGGCAGCCTATGATATTCATGAGAGTCGACTTGCCGGAGCCGGAAGCGCCCATGATGGATACGAACTCGCCCGGCTCGATGGTGATGTCGACGCTGCGCAGGGCGTGTACGGGTTCCGCTAGGTGGTAGGTTTTGCGCAGCTTGGAAGTTTGGATGACCGGTTGCATTTTCTCAGCTGTGCTAGAATCCAAGGCGACGGAGTCCGGTGGGACGTTCGTTGCTGGAGGAAGAAGAGGGAGCGTTCGAAGGATTGTTGACGCGTGAGATGAATTCCAGGTCTTCGGGAATCTCTTGGTCGCGCAGCGTGAGCACTTCGGTGAAGGCGCCGTCCGTCACGCCGGCCCGCACGGGCAACATGGTCAGCTCGCCGTCTTGGAAATACCAGAGCATCTGCATGTTGCGACGACGTTGCCCGCCTTCGCCTCCAGGGCCGCCTGCTCCGCCACCAAAGCCTCCGCCTTCGCGGTTGGGGCGTTCCGCGCGTTCGCCTCCGCCGCCTTGTCCGCCGCCGAAACCGCCTTGGGCGCGGCGTTCCATCATTTGGGCGCGGCGCGCTTCCTGTACGGCTCGCATCTCGTCGTTGGCCCGTAGGCTCAGGGCTGCAGTGGGTACGGAAAGCACGTTGTCCACCTCGGCCACCACGAAGTCCAAGCTGGCGGTCATGCCGGGCATCAGCTGTCCCCGCTTGTTAGGAGCGCCGACCACCACGGTGTAGTTGACCACGTTCTGCACCACGGAAGGAAGGAGGCGGATCTCCTCGACGACGCCGTCGAAGGTACGGTCGATGTAAGCGGCCACGGTGAATCGGACCGGCTGGCCGACCTTGATTTGCCCGATGTCGCTTTCGTCGACTTGGGCGAGGATTTCCATGTCGGACAAGTCGGCGGCAATGGTGAAGAGCTTAGGTGCGCTGAGGCTGGCGGCCACTGTTTGGCCGGGTTCGACGGTACGGTCGATGACGATGCCGGAGATGGGGGACCGGATTTCGGCGTATCCGCGGTTTTTCTCGGCCCGCGAGAGGTTGGCTTGGGAGCTGAGCAGATTCGCTTCGGCGGTTTGCAGGGCGATCTGATAGGGCTGGAAATCGTTGTCGGAGAGGAAGCCTTTTTCGTGCACGGGCTTGAAGCGCTCGTAGTTGTTTTTGGCCTGGAGGAGCTGGGCCTGGGTGCGCATCAGGTCGGCTTTGGCGATGGAAACCTGGGCGTCGAGCACGGAAGGGTCGATCACGGCGATGAGCTGGTTGGCTTGGACCTCGTCGTTGAAGTCGGCTCGGACCTCGTCGAGGATTCCGGAAACCTGTGTAGAGATTTCAACTACGTCTCGAGCGGCGAGGGTGCCGGTGGCCGATACCAGATTTTGAATGGTGCGGCGCTCGATCTTGGCGAACTGGTATTTGGGTTCTTGGCTGTCCTTGTCCGCTGCGGACTTCTTGTTGAAGTAGTAATAGGCTCCGCCGCCAAGGGCGAGTATCAGGATGATGGTGACAAATCGTTTCATGGATGTGAGTAGCGAAAGTGATTAGTTGGCAAGTTGCAGGGTGTCGCGCAGGAAAGTTTCGATAGTGCCGTCCTCGTAGGAAATCCCGAGACGGCTGGTGAAGAGGGCGAAGCGGGCTTCTTCTACCGCTACGGCGGCGTCGAGACGGGAGGAGCGCAGGCTGTTCACTTCCAGCAGGGTGGCGGCTCCGGCTTCGTAGCGGGAGAGTTCGGCTTCGAGAGCGGACTCGGTGGCGGCCAATTGGTTTTGGGAGGCGGCCAGCTGCAGCTTGGCGGTCTGATAGTTTTGCTCGGCTTGGTAGAGGGCGGTTTCGGCGGCCAGCCGCAGGCTGTCCAAGAAGAGCTCCTCTTGCTGGAGGGCGATGCGGGACCGTACGGTGGCAAGCTCGGTGCGACGCTTGTCGAAGATGGGAATGCTCACGGAGATGCCGGCGCTGGCTCGCGGCTTGTCGCGCAAGGCTTGGTCGGAAAAGGATCCGGCGGCGTTGCTGGAGTAGCCGGTGCCGAGGGAGGCGGAGGCGGAGACGCTCGGGCGCTTGCCGGAGCGAGCGATCTCCAGGTCTTGTTCCGCGGAGTAGAGGCGGGCGCGTTGGGCGGACAGGTCGGCTCTGGTTTGCAGGGCAGCGAGCGAGGTGGAGAGGTTTGGCTCGGCCAGAGTATCTGGATTCTCGATACCTTGGTAGGGATCTTCGCAGACGATGGCTTGGGGGGCGGGAATGCGCAGGGTGTTCTTGAGGGCGTAGAGGCTGTTGGCGTAGGTGTTGCGAGCTTGGGCCAACAGGCGTTCGCTGTTGGAGACTTGGGCTTGCTGGCGCAGGTATTCGGACTGGGTGCGGATGCCGTTCTCGACGTCGATCTGGATACGCTCCAGTTCCTCGATGCGGGTGGCGAGCTCCTCTTCCTGGATGGCGATCTCCTTGCTGCGCAGCACGGACTGGAAGTATTGGGAAACGGTGTTGAAAAGGAGTGCTTGGCGATCGCGATCGAAGTCAAGGGAGGCTGCTTCCAGTTCCGCTTTGGCGAGTTCGAGGGAGGCCTTGCGGGTTCCGCCGTCGTAGAGCGATAGCGAGGAGCTGAGGGAAGCGGAAGCCGAGTCGCTCCAACGTCCTTCGCCCTCGAAGATGCCGCCTTCGGTGCTTGAACTGAGGCCGACGTTTTCGGAAAGGCGCAGGTTGAGGTCGGGGGAGTAGTCGGCTTGAGCCTGCTCGACGCCGGCGTTGCGGGTCTCCACGGCGAGTCCTGAGCGCTGCAGGGCGATGTTGCTGTCGAGAGCGATGGTGATAGCTTGCGGCAGCGTGAGGGCTAGTGGGCTGGTCTCGTCGGCGACGGCGCTGGCCAGGGCCATCAAGGCGGTGACGGCGCAGGCTGCGAATCGTGGGCGGGATGGCTTTTTCAATTTCGGAAGTGTGAGGTGACGCATCTTTGTCTGCTTGCTTGGATACCGGCTCTGGGGCGCTCCATTCCCAAAAAGTTTTGGAAATGTATTTTTATCCAGCTATCGGGGGGCGGCTTGTGCACAAGGCGACCGCGCGTTTGTGCTCCACGGCGAATTGCGTCTTCGGAGAAGCCGCGCCACCTGGGTGCGGCAGATCGGAATTTTTGGAAATCTGGGAATGCGATTGGCGCAGGCGGGGTCTAAGGACAGATTGAAGTACGAAGATGCGAATGCCTCATGTCTGAAAGCGAATCGCTTTTGCCAAGCGACGAAGACCTGCTCGCGCGTTGCCGACGGGGCGATGAGCGGGCTTTTCGCAGCGTCGTGGAACGTTATCATGGGCGTTTGCTTGCCACTGCGACGGGGATGCTGGGGCCGGGCATGGACGCGGAAGCGGTGGTGCAGGATGGGCTGCTGCGCTTTTATCGGAACCTGGAGAAGTTCGAGGGGCGTTCCGCTCTGGGGACCTACCTTACCCGCATCGTCATGAACCAAGCCTTGAAACTACTGCGGCAGCGCCAGCGTTGGTATCGGCGGTTCCTGAGCAGCGACGATCCGGAGCATGGGGTGGCGGAGGGGAGCGAGGAGGCCCGCATCGGACAATTGGAAGACGAGGAACGGGCCCGCCAAATCCGAGCCGCCGTGCAGCAGCTCAAGCCCGAGTTTCGCAGCGTGGTGGTGCTGAGGTTTTTAAACGAATATTCGACCGAGGAATGCGCCCGGGTGCTGGGGATTCCTCAGGGTACGGTGATGTCTCGCTTGTCTCGAGCGCTCGACAAACTGGCCCCGCTGCTGAAAGATCTAAACCAACTATCGCGATCCCAATGAACGACGAACAAGCCTGGAAACAATTCGAACGCTTGGCTGCCCCTGACCTTAGCGAGCGGGAGCGGGCCGAGCTGGAGGCTGAGATTGAGAAGAACCCGAAGCTCGCGAAGCGCTTGCAAGCCTTTCGCGCGATGAACGCCTGGGCTCAAATGGAGCCGCCGGTCGCGGAGGTGGAAGCGCGGGAACGCCTCTTCTCTGAGCTGGACCGAGACCGGGAGTCGCAGATGGTCGAGGCTGGCCTCGGAAAGCTGTTCCCCGTTTTCATGGGAGGAGCCGTGGCGGCGGTATTGGTATTGGGAGCGCTCAACGTGTGGCAGTTCGACGCGCTGTCGGGTGACCTCTGGGAAGCGCTCTTCGGGTTGCCTTCCGAAACGATTGAAACCGCTATCGTCAGCCAACTATGAAGCCACGGTCACGTTCCCTTTTGATTCTCAGCACGACCCTGCTTGTGGGGATGCTGCTCGGCGCCTTGGTGCACGCCCGCTTCTTCGACAAGCGGGTCAAGCGCATGCATCGCCTCTCCACTCCGGAAGGGTTTGTTGAGAGCTATATCCGCACCATCGAGCCGACGAGTCCCGAGCAGGAGCAAGCGGTGCGGGAGGTGGTAACGGTGGTGGCCAGCGAGGTTTCTGCCTCCATCAAGGCCAACAAGGAAGAGATCGGCCGCCGCATGGAAGCCATGGCGAAACAGTTGGGTCCGCTACTCGACGAAGAGCAGCAGGCTCGCTTGCAAGAACGCCGTGAGCGCCACCAGCAGCGGCGGTAAAGAGAGCGAGGCACTCCGAATTGTGGATACAGTTTTGGGGGCTTGTTTTGACTTCCTCAGGAAAGGGGGATCTGTCAGCTTCCGAGGGTGACTCTCTCAAAGACTTTTCTCAAGGCGAACCTTTGGGTTTTCGCGGCGGTGGCGGTGCTGGTGTTTGTCCTGTTCCAGTTTGTGGATCCTGCCCCGCCGAAGCGGATCTCGATCGCGAGCGGGAGCGAAACGGGTCGTTACTACGAGCTGGCCCAGCGCCTGAAGGAGGAGCTGCGGCAAGAAGGGGTGGAGCTGAACATCGTCAAGACGGCGGGCTCCCAAGAAAACTTGGAGCTGCTCACCGCGGCGGATCGCCCGGTGTCTATCGCCTTCGTGCAAAGCGGCATGGAGGAGATTTTCGAGGCAGGTGAGGCTCAGTTGCATGGCTTGACCAGTTTGTACTACGAACCGATTTGGTTGATCTACCGCAAGTCCTTGGAAGTGGAATTCGTGTCGGATTTGCGAAATCGCAGGGTTGCGGTGGGCGAGCGGGGGAGCGGCACCAAGGCGGTCGCCGAATTTTTGCTGAACGAGAACGGCCTGCTATCGGGGGATGGAAAAGCGGAGCTGGTAGAGGTGGGAGGAGAGGCCGCGGCGTCGCTTCTCGAGTCGGGTGAAATCGACGCCGGCTTCTTCATGGTTTCGGCGGAGAGCGACATGATTCGTCGTTTGATCGGCATTGAGGGCTTCGACTTTCTCAGCATGCGGAGGCACGAGGCCTATCGAGCCCGCTACCGTTCGCTTTCCAGCGTAGCGATCACCGAGGGTTTGTTGGACTTGAAGGAGAACCTGCCGCCTGAAGACCGGGTGGTTTTGGCTGCGGTGGCGACCTTGGTAGTGAACGATAGCTTTCATCCCTCGCTCACCCCCATCGTTCTGGAGGCCATGCGTCGCGTCGTTTCAGAGGGAGGCGTATTGGAACAGCGGGACGAATTTCCCTCCGGCGAAAACGTGGGCTATCCTTTGACCAAGGAGGCGGATCATTATTTTGAATACGGGCCGCCGTTCTTATTGCGCTTCATGCCTTTTTGGGCGGCTTCGCTGGTGGACCGGCTCGTTATCTTGGTCATTCCGCTGCTGGTGATCTTGATCCCCATGGCGAAGTTGGCCGGTCCGGTATACAGGTGGCGGATACGCTATCGGATTTATAAGTGGTACAAGTTTTTGCGGGAGACCGACCAGAAGATCGTGGGCGGCACCATACAGGAAGATTTGGACGCGGAACGGGAGCGCTTGGAAAAGCTGGAGGACGAGCTCGCTTCGGTGGAGGTTCCGCTTTCCTACTCGGACGAGCTGTATCACCTTCGCCAGCACGTGGAGTATGTGTCCCGACGTCTGAATGCGATCGAGTCAGCGCGGCCGAAGGCGGAGGAATGAGCGAAACGATCGCGACCAAGGTCGCTCCCACAAATGATCTAGAAGAAGCAGACGCTGGCGATGGGAGGAAGGGTACTGGACGCCAGGGTCCAGGAGTCGCCTTGGTTTTTCGTGGTCCATAGGTTGCCGGTGGTGCTGCCGAGGGCGAGTTGGTATCCGCTGCTGTCGATGGCCAAGGCGTGTCGGTACACGAGGTCGTAGGCGTGCGCTTGGGGAAGGCCTTCCTTGAGCGTTTCGAAGCTTGCACCGCCGTCTCGGGTGCGGGTGACGACGAGCTTGCCGTCTACCGGAATGCGTTGCTCGTCTTTTATAGCCGGAACGAACCATGCTGTATCCGGTTTTTGGGGATGAACGGCGGAGGCGAAGCCGAAGACGCTAGGTCCGGCTTCTTTGATTTCGGAGAACGTTTTTCCGCCGTCGGTAGACTTGAAGATTCCGTTGTGGTGCTGCACCCAGAGGTGGTCGGGCGAGCTTGGGCATTGCACCATGATATGGGGGTCTTGGGCGACCGGGTCGAAGGCTTGGTCGGGAGGCAGGTAGTCGTTGCGGAGGCCTTGGCCGATCTGTGACCAAGTGTCGCCGTCGTCGTACGTTTCCCAGATGCCTCCGCAGGAGATGGCGACGGTGACGTGGTTCGAGTCTCGCGGATCGACGCAGACGGAGTGGATGCCGGGATAGTCGTATCCGCCGCCCATCCAGCGGGCGCGTTCGGGGACGTCCCAGAGCGAGCGAATGAAGGTCCAGCTGTCGCCGTGGTCGTCGGACTTGAAGAGGCCTCCGGGCAGGGTGCCGCACCAGATGCGGCCGGGTTGGTCGTCGCCTCCGGGCGCCAGCGCCCAAATCAGTTCGAGCTTCCAGGGAATTTCGATGTCGCGCATGGGGCAGCGGTCCGGCTCGCGTCCGTCAGGAAAATCTGGATACGCAGGGGAGGTGATCTCGCTCCACTCGTCCAAGCCTTTGGTTTTGCGATGGAGCTTTACGCCGAAGTGCCCGTGGTTGAGGGCGGCGAAGCTGTGTCCGCTGCGGGGATCGACCATGGCGAGGGTTACGGCATCGCCGAGGAAGGCGGTATTTCGCACGGTCCATTCGTTGGGTGCGGATTGGTCGAAGGTGAAAAGGCCTTTGCGGGTGCTTACGAGTAGGTTTTGCTGCATGGTTGGATTATCCTCCGGATAGGGCTTGCATGATAAATATCTCGTCATCCTCAGCTACGGGCAGGGCGAAGTGCTGGCGTTCCCGGATGGCTTGGCCGTTAACGAGGATGGCCATGTGGCGGTGGAGGGTGCCTTGCTCGTCGAGCACGTAGGTCTTGAGCCGGGGGTGGTCTGCGAAGACGATTTCCAGTGCTTCGGCAACGGTGGAGGCGGTCACGACTTGCTCGGGGCAATCGACGTGGCGGCGCAGATTCGCGGTGAAGGATACCTTGGGCACAGGGCCACGAGTTAGAAGACCCGGGCCCCTATTGGCAATGCGGAAGAGCGGGACGCACGGTTTTCCCGTCCACCCATCTCCCTTCGATCATAGTGACGATGGGCTTTTCGGGAACGCCGAACTCGCCGCGGTAGATTTGCTCGATCACGTTGTTGGCAGCGGATACGCCGACTTGCCGCCAATCGGGGTCGATGCCGGCGATGCCGTGAGCGCGGTCCTCGTCGTTCCAACCGAGCCGCACGTAGCCGACTTTCTTGCTCAGGCCTTCTTTTATGCCTTCCAAAAGCTTGGGGACGCGCCCGTAGGTGGAGAGGATAACTTCTGGGCGGTGGCTCTCGTACCAACTGGGAAAGTACTCCTCCAGATTGTAGCGGCCTGACTTGAGGAGGGGAATTTTTTCGTCGTCGGGCAGGCTCGTTTGATAGAGAAGCCAAGCGGACTCGCGGCGAATGCGGGCATCCTCGTCCTGCCTCCCGTAGATGGCGAGTCCGATCCGCCGATAGCCGCGGCTGCGCAGTTCGGCGACCGCGATTTCCACGGAAAGGTACTCGCCGATCACGACGCGGTTGAGGGCAGGGCGCTTCAAGGTGTGGGCGAGGGCGACGGCGGCGATTCCCGAGAGGTCGATGTCGAGGGTGACGTCGTGATCGAAGAAGTGCTCGAAGATGGCCCCGCGAATGTTGCGGCTGCGCAAGATGTCGACCAGCCTGTGGGGCGTCATGCCGGGCTCGTTGAGGAAAAATTCGTCGACCGTGAAGCCCTGCTGCTGGGCTTGTCGCAGGATGCCCTCTCTGATGTTGATCAGATTGCGGCGAACGACCGTGCCATGGGGGAAGCAGTGCACGTGGGCGATGACGGGCGGAATGTCGATGGGCTTGCCGCTGCGGCGGTGCTCCATCAGCGCTGAGATGAAGGGATTCTTCCGGTAGCCCAGCTCCGTCGCGATTTTTTGGATCCGCTCTCGAGTGGCCGCTTTGACCTCCGGGTGCTTGCGCAGGGCCCGGCTGACCGTCATGACAGAAACGCCAGCGAGGGCGGCGATGGATTTCATGCTAGGCGAATCTGACATGGAGACGGGGGATTTTTCTTCAATGTTACGATTAACGGAGCTTCGATGTCGATTAAACATGAAATAATAGCTTAATTTAGTTTCGTTAATCAAACTCAAGTGAGGCACACTTTCATTATTGTAAGGTTCGCTGACGAGAGCCCCCGACTCGTCGCGCTTGCTTAACCCCCGACCCCCGAAAAATATGAACGACACCCCCCTATGTCGCAGGGCCATGCTGTCTCGAAGCGCCTGGCCTTGTTTCAAACTCGCGCCCTTGGCGCTGCTCGTCCCTCTCGCTTCCCTGAGCGCCCAGGAGGAGGAAGAGCCGATCTTCGAGCTTTCGCCCTTCTCGGTCAGCGCGGACGACCAGGACGGCTACCTCTCGAAGTCGACAACAGCTGGCACCCGCATCCGAACGGACGTGAAAGACCTCGGCGCTCAGATCGACGTCTTTTCCAACCAGTTCTTGGACGATATAGGCGCCTCCTCTCCGGACGAAGCCTTTATCTATTCGCTGAACATCGAAGGCGAAGCCGAGAATCCAGATTATGGAGACGGCTCTCGGGCTCGTTTCGAGCGCGACGGTCCGACCGCCACGGCTCGCGGCCTGGGCAATTCCCGTACGACGGGCGCGACGCGCGGTCGCAACTACTTCGAGACGCAGCTCCGCACCCACAACTACAACATGGAGAGCCTAGCGATCTCCAGTGGTCCGAACTCCATCCTCTTCGGCTTGGGACAGGCGGGGGGTACGATCAACAGCACTTTAGCCCGGGCCCATACCAACGAAGATTCAGGAAGCCTGACGGTGAAGCTCGACAAGCATGGCTCCTTCGAGTGGTACGCGGACTTCAACAAGGTGCTGATCCAAGATCATCTCGCCCTGCGCGTTGCGATTCTGAACAACCAGACCAACAGCTTCATGGACGGAAACTACGACGACCAGCAGCGTCTGTACGGAGCCCTTACCTATCGAGTGAACGACAAGATGAACTTCCGTATCCATTTCGAGGATATAGACGAAATCGAGTCGCCCACGCAATATCGCATGTTCCAGGACAACATCTCCCCCTGGCTCTACGACGGAGGCGGCGTCTTGTACGATCCGGTCGACGGCGCCCGCCCTCGTAACCAAAACGGAGCCAGCGGCCGTGAAGCGATTCTCATTACGCCAGATGGTAGGGTAGACGTGGATACGGTCGGAATCACCAAATGGAACAATTCCTTCGGTTCCCGCAGCGACGAGGCCTTTGACTATATCGAATACGTTTCCGTCAATGGCATCACCAGTTCGCCGCTTTACGACGACGATTTCTTCGCGTCCTTGGACGATCGACGCGTTTCCTTCAGTCCGGAGACCTTGGACGATTTTGGGCTCCCTTTTGCCACGGTGAATCCTTGGGGCGACACCATGCGCCGTTCTCGGGAAGCGGAGATCCTTACGGCCTTTGCCGAGTTCAACCCGCTGGAGAATCTCTTCATCGAAGTGGGTTACAACGACGAGAACTACAACGGCCGCCAGTACGGATACAACCGTTCCTTCAATTACGGCGTCTTCATCGACACTCAGAAGTTCTTGCCGGACGGCAGCCCGAATCCGATGGCTGGACAGCTCTTCATGCAGGACGAAGGATGGGCTTGGGAAACTCCGAAGTCGGAAAAGGAATTCCGCGTGATGGCCTCCTACTCCTACGATTTCAAGGACAACCAACGGCTCAGCGACAAGCTGGTTGGCTTCCTCGGCAAGCACAATGTCGGCGCCATGTACGCGGATCGCGACTCCATGGAGATCCGTGCGAACTCCTTCCAGATCTGGAAGCAGAACGACGATGGCACCACGCCCTCGTTCCTGACGGGAGGCGCCACTCGCGTGGACGACCCGAACCACAATTGGCTGCGTACGGGCGACCGTCGTGTATCCATGAGACAATACTTGCTGCCGGAAAACAACTACCAGCTGCAAGTGGTGGAAGGTATGGCTCCCGGGCAAGAGCTCGTAAGCTTCCCCGATCCAGGTGGAACGGGCAACTTGCAGGCCGGCTTCTTCGATCCCGAGATCGGCTCCAACCGCCTCTTCAGCTTCGATCGCAATGTCGAATCCAAGATGTTCACCTACCAAGGCTACTTTTGGAACGATCGCCTGATCCTTACCTACGGCAAGCGCGAGGACGAGCTGAAGGAACGCGACCTCTACGGAGCCGGCGACCGCGCTGACAACTACACCGAAGAGGATTGGAACAACGGACTCGTGCCGGACCACGTTATCCCTGGTGGCTACTTCCCTTGGTGGACCGAGCTAGACTGGGATGAGTACGGCGAGTCCGGTATCAATTCCAACGAAACCAAAGGTGCCGTATTTCGTCCCGTGGGCGTAGCCGAGTGGCTCAGCTTCTTCCACAACGAAGGCAGCAACAACAGCGCCGGGACCATCCGTTACGACGCTTACGGTGGCCGCAACGCCCCCATCACGGGCGAGGGGACAGACTATGGTTTCCGTATCGACACTTTGAATAACAAGCTGCAGTTCAAAGTGAACTGGTACGAGACTGACTCCCAAAACGTGGAGACGGGTGGAGACAGTGTAGACGGTGACGTGAGAGGCGTTTTCCGCACCTTGGAAGAACGTCTGGAAGAAACGGACCCAGCTGGATACACCACCAACGGCTTCGATATATTCGGTCAGACCGACCTCTTTCTGCCGGTCGCTGACAAGTCGGCCAAGGGCACGGAGTACACCTTGTCCTACCAGCCCAAGCGCGGTTGGAACATGCGCCTGACCGCTGCCAAGACTTCGTCGGTTCTCGATAATATTGCCACCAGCTATATCAAATGGGGCGACGAGCGTACTCCGCTTTGGCGTGATATTTCCTGGATGGCCGAAGATCCCAATGGCGACATGATGCCGGTAGTGGATTGGTGGAACAACGATGACCCGAGAAACGACATTCTCGAGCTTCGCGATCCCTCGGATCCAAGTCTTGGATACAAGACGCCCTACGAGCTTCGCGTGGACGCTGGATTCACTCGTATCGATCCAGCTACGGGCGAGATCGAGCTCAATCCAGACACGGGAGACCCGGTGGCCTATTGGACCAAGCTCGGTTCCGCGGGAGATTCCCCGATCTCCGGCTGGGAGAATGTCGCTCGCGACGAGAACTCCGGCAATCCCGAAACCGTGAAGGAGTACTTCGACCGCGAATTCCTGGTGGACGTGAAAGGCCGCATTTCGCAGCTCAACGGGCGTCCGAATCCCAACGTGCGCAAGTGGCGCGTCAACTACAGCACCAGCTACCAGTTCCAGGACGGCCGTTTCAAGAACTTCCGCGTGGGCGGCTCGGTTCGCTATCGCGACAAGGGCGTGGTCGGCTACGGGCGCACCAAGTTCGTGGACGAAGCCAGCGGCAACGAGATCGACGTGCTCGACATCAGCAACCCGTACTACAACGACTCCGAAGTCTTCGTGGACGGAATGGTTTCCTACAGCGGCAGCTTCAACTACGACAGGCTCCGTTACCGTATCCAGCTAAACGTGCGCAACCTGTTCGACAACTCGGACCTGTATGTGACGGATGTGAGCACCTCGGGGCGCGAGCTCGTTTGGGCAACCTTCGAACCACGCACCTATACGCTTACCACCTCCTTCGATTTTTGATCGGGGATCAAAAGAGAGAGTTCGTGGGAACTCTGTGGGGAGGTCCGGCTTCGGCTGGGCCTCCTTTTTGGTGCCTTCTCCTAGGGTTTCTGAATTACGATTCCGTAGTCCAGTCCTGATTCCAGCCCTACCTTTAGTAGCGTTGATTCCTGTGGAAGGAATCGGGCGGCAGCCTCGAGATCGGGATGAGCGTTGAGTTGCAATATGTCTCGGACGCGGAAGCCGACGTGTTCGCAAGCGAAGCTGAGCAGCTCGGAGGGGAGAGGTTTCTGATGGGTGGGATCGAAGTGAAAGGTGGTAGCGCCGACGATGATATTTCGAGGATTGGGGGTCTCCAAGATTGCGATACCGTTTGACCGGAGAGACCTGTAGCATCCAGTCAGGAATCGCAACAGGTCTTGAAATGGAAAGTGCTCAACGAGGTGAAACGCGGTAATAACTTCCAAGGCATCGGGCTCGGTATTGTCTAGATAGGAGAGGATGTCGCAACGCTCTACGTTCAAGCCGTTTGCTTGGCATTGTGATACCATAGCGGCGTTGCAATCGACCCCGTTTGAATGGGTGAATCCATCGTCTCGCAATAGTTTCAGCCATTCGCCTCTACCGCATCCGCAATCCAATATAGTCGGGTTGGAGGAAGCGGAGAAAAGCTCTTTTATATAGTTGAGGTAGGGTTCTTGCTTTTTCCGAATTTCATCAGCCGTACCTCTATATCGATTCTCGAATTCTAGATAGAAACGATCGTTGTCTGGAGATTCGCTTTTTTTTCTGCCGTAAATCTCGAGCAACTCGTTTCGCAGCGATTGGATCTCAGCGGCTGTTTTTTCCTCTATCGATTGGGAGTAGCGGGCTGTATCAAGTGCCGCTTCCAGGCATGCTATTATGCTCTCCCTGTACTGTTTGTCTTTTCTTGCGCTGATCCGAGTCCAAAGGCTTGGGGGCTTCGATAGCGCTTCCATGAGCGTAAGAATCTTACTTTCGAAATCTCTCAGACTCATGCCAATATAATCAATATACCTAACGCTTTGAACGGTGCAGGTTTTAGGAAACTGGAAGCAGTTTTGCTTGGTGAAATGCGAGAGCGATTACCCGTTTGTCCGAGCTAAGGTTGAACTCAGCCGGCGAGCTGGCGTCTGGAGTGACGAATTCGATAACTAAGGAACCTTGTTTCGGAAGGCCCTCGAGCGGTATGCTCAATCGCTTCGTTTCGCTAATTTGAAACTTTGCTTTGGTCGTTCCGTTCACCCGAATCTCGACATTTTGTGAAGGAAGCGCTTCGCAAACGAAAGGAGTCAGGTGTAGCTCCAAGGTTGCTTGGCTGGGGAAGCTCTCGGATGTGAGCTCGAGCACGGAGAGATTGCCGTTGGTCCAGGTTTGGTAAGACTCGGGAAGCTGCCAGCCGGCGGATCGGTAACGGTGGGAGTTTCCGGAATCGGAAAAGTCTATGGTGGAACCGATTTCGTAGGTCCTGTTGAGCGCTTGTATTTCTCTGGTGACGATAGCGGTAGTGGGAAGGTAAGCGACTCCGCTGAACGCAGGTTCGTGGTTGGGCAGAACTTGAAACACGATCAACCTGTCGAACCAATCGTAGGAGCCTTCCAGATGGTTGGAGCCTTTGTGCACAGCCAAGGTAAGCGAGTATTCTCCGAGGCCGAGGTTAAGCTGCGTTTGGAAACGAGCTTCGAGTTGTTCGCTTTCCGAAAGCGTACCCGTCGCTTTCTTCAGGTTGAGGGTGTTGGTTCCGTAGACATCGTTCCCGAAGCGATCTCTTATCATGAAGCCGATGGTGGGATCCTGCAGGGTCTCTGCCGCTTCTATCACGCAGGAAACCTTGATGGTTTCGTTGATTTTGAAGTTTCTCCTAGGCTGGTCCTTCTCGTCGGTAAGTTCGAAGCGAACGATTTTGGCTTTTCCGTTTCCAGAGCGCGTGACGGTACGGCCGTTTTCCTTCTGGATCTGCTTGATTTCGGCCTCGCGTTCGAGCTGCGCGATCATTGCCCCGTAGTACTCGAGAATGTTTGCGGGAGTCCCGTCGCGCAGAACGGAGCCATGGTCCAAGAGGATGGCGCGATCGCAGAGGCTGGTGACCATCGTCGGAGAGTGTGAAACGAACAAAAAGGTCTTACCTTCCTCCCTGTATTTCTTGATGAGGTGGGTACATTTGTGGGCGAAGTACGCATCGCCTACTGCCAGAGCCTCGTCGATGATCATGATATCCGGATCGATCTGGGTGAGGAGGGAGAAGGCCAAGCGCACCCTCATGCCGGAAGAATAGGTTTTTACTGGTTTTCTGAGGAAGTTTCCGATCTCTGCGAATGCTTCTATCTCGTCCAGCCTCTCGTCGACCACAGTTTGAGGGACGCCGAAAATGGCGGCGTTCATGTAAAGGTTTTCCAAGCCGGTGTACTCAGGATTGAAGCCGGCGCCCAGGTCGAGCATCGCGACCACTCGGCCGCGCGTGAGGACGCGGCCCTCGCTGGCTTGCAAGGTGTCGGCTATGATCTGCAGCAAGGTGGACTTGCCGGCTCCGTTAAAACCGACGATACCGAGGCACTGGCCCCGCGGGACTTCGAAGGATACCTTTCGCAAGGCTTCGAAGTTCTTGAATCGCTTGCTGACGTTTTCGACTTTGAGGGCGAGCCCCGGGGGTAGTTCGTGGTCAGGCGAAGTGGTTTCTGAATCCTTTTTCTTGTTTTTGAAAAGCATGGATGGAGCTCGCTCGGTTGTTGGCCCGTTGCTTTGCTGCAATCGTTGCTCGCTGGTTGTTCCACAAAAGCGGAGGATCGCAAGGGATTTAGATGTGGTCAGCGAGTTTGCTCTGAACGCTTTTGAATAGGAAGTAGCTGCCGAAGTAAATAGCGAGGGAGGCGATGGGCAGGGCCAGAAGGGAGAAACCGAGCCTTGGAGGGTGTCCCCACAGAACGGTCTCGCGCATGGTATCGACGACGTGGAGAATCGGATTGAACTTCAAGAAGGCCCAAGCCTGGGCTGGGATCTTCTCGACCGGATAAAAGACGGCGCTCGAGAACAGGATGCCGAGGCTGAGCACAGGTACGATTTGGCTCACGTCTTTCACGAAGGTGCCGAGCACAGCCATCAGGTACGAGACTCCTTGAGCGATGACTGCCAGGCATAGGCAAACGGGGATAGCCCAGAGGGCTTGCACGCCGACTGGGTGGCCGATTGCCAGAAGGCCTAAGACGCAAAGGAGAAAACCGATTGAGAAGTGAAAAGCGGCAGCAATCGTTATGGAGGTGGGAATGAGCTCCAAGGGAATCTTGGTCCGTTTGACCAGTCCCTCGTTGTCGGCCATCGAGCGAGGAGCGAAAGCGAGAACTTCGGTGACGAAATGAATGATGGTTAGCCCGAGAAAAACGCCGAACGCGTAGGTTGCCGGGGAATCGGACTCGGTCTCTCTGAATTTCCCTCCAAAAATGTAGCCGAAAACGAAAACGTAGAGGGCGAGCATCGCCAGTGGATTTATCACGACCCAGACTTTTCCCAGCCAGGTGTTCTTGTGCTGCTGCGAAATTCGCCTCCGCGTCAATTGCTTCAGCAATTGTTGGTTTTCGAGGGCAGCTCTCAGTCCGAGGGCGTTGAGTGTTAGGCGGATAAAATCCATAGCGACAAGTTTTGGTTCTCGGAGGCCTAGATCAGCTGGTGGTAGAAGTCGATGAGGGTGGATGCTGTTCGCTGCCAGGTGAAGTGCGAGGAGGTTTTCAGCCCTTGCCATCTTCGTTCGGAGTAACGCTCGGGTTCGCTCTCGAGTTGAAGCATCGCGCTACACACCGATCGAATGTCTGAAAAGTCTACAAGCTCGATTGAGCCTTCTGCGAATTCCCGGATGGAAGGGATAGAGTTGGCGATGCAGGGAAGCCCATAGGACATCGCCTCGATCACGGGAAGCCCGAATCCCTCGTAATGGCTGGGGCAGAGCAGGGCGTAGGCGCTGCGGTAGTGTTCCTTGAGCCGCTCATCTGCTACGTAACCGTGGTAGCGTATGTCGTTGTTTCGTGACAGGCTGGAAATGCGATTGTGAGTTGCTTGGGATTCCCAGCCCTGTCCCCCGATGATGTGCAAGGGGCGAGGCTGATCCTGACGCTTTGCGTACTCGACGTAAGCGTCCAGAAGCGCCTCCACATTCTTTCGTGGCTCGATGGTACCCACGAACAGCCATGGCGACTGAGGAGACTTCTGGGGATTGGCGCTGGCTGTGGGTGGAGGGGGCTCGAGCCTACATCCCGACTGGGCAACCACATGAGGTTTCTTTGACCGTTCCAAAAAACCCGGAAGGAGGTTCTCGAAATCGTTTCGTGTCGTTTCGGAAATGAAGTGGAAGGCGCAGGCTCGCTGCAGGGCGAGAAGCAGGTGCTTTTGGCAAACGCTCCGGTTCGTCTCGGATGTGAATTGCGGGTGTGTCCAGAAGCACAAATCGTGAACCGTGTAGACCAGCTTTGCTGTCGGAACGGAGGGGGCCATGAACGAGTTGGAGTGTACGATGTCGGGAGCCAGAGGAGGGGGGGAACCATTTGCTATTTCTCGCCAAACTTCGCGAGCCTCTTCTCGCGTTTGCGCCCTGAAAGGCTCTGCGACTCCCTCGATTTCGGTTCCGGGCCGCGTGTCTGGGTTCAGCCAATCTCCGAAGTGGTGATAGAGGATGACGCTCTCTTTCCCGAGTTCCTCGGCTAAGGCTCTTGCCAGCGAGTCGGCGTGCCAGCCGCCTCCTGCCCGGTTCCTGCAGGTTTGAGCTACGTCGATAGCGACTTTCATGGGGTGATGACTGGAGGAGTTTGTTGAAAGGAGAGGGTTCGCAGCAGGGCACGGCACTCGATATCGATATCGAAGGTCCCGAGGTGATCACTCCAATCGACGATGGATGGCAAGTGGGCGAGTTGCTCCATCGCGCGAGAAACCTCGGTTGGTATCCTAGCGTCGAATCGAAGCAAGAAAGGAGAGTCGACTGTCTTGAAGGAACAGTAGTCTCCGCACGCTATCGGTTTGTTGAAGTGCATCGCCTCCAACACCGGTAGGCCGAATCCCTCGTACAAGCTGGGAAAGACGAGGGCGTGCGCCTTTTCCCAGAGCAGCTTGAAATCGCCCAACTCGAGGTGGTCGAGGAAGCTTGTGAGCTGATCGATTCCTAGAGTACGGGCCAGTGCCTCGAGCTCGGGCGTCCGTTCGTTTCGCGTTCCGGTGAGGACGAGCTGCCAAGGTTGGCCTCGGTTTTTCGCGATGAAATGAGCGAAAGCCACCAGAAGGATTTCGTGGTTCTTGTGGGGCCAGTAGTTGGCGGGGTAGAGAAAGTAGGGGCGGGAGAGAGTCGCGATTTCAGCGGGCAGGCTTCCCGTTTTCACCGTGTCGAATCGTCCGTGCAGGGGCAGGGAGATGACGAAGGTCTTTTGCGGGTCGGCTCCGAATTCGTCTACCAGCTGCTCTTTGCAGAACGCGGAGTTGGTCTGCACGAGGGCGGACTTTTCGATGGCCTCGGCGTACCAGCGGTCGCGGAAATCGACCTCGGCCGGCGGCAGGGATTTGGGATAGCTGCGGTGCAGCACGTCCACGATGAGGCTGACTTGGGGGACGTTGGGAGTGTAGAGCTGGGAAAAGCCGAATCCTGCGTAGAGAACGTCGATTCCGAGCAAGCTCAGCAGGTCCTCTGGAACCTCCGGCCAGTATCGCAGGAGGGGGAGGGAACCCTCGCTGCGGCGGGGATCGTAGCCCTCGCGAGGGCCGAGCACGTGGACTTGATGGTGGCCGGCTGCCGCCAGGAAACCGAGCTCTGGCACGATCTCCTCGCGGCAGAATACGAAGAGGCGGATTTCGTGGGAGTGCTTCTCCACGAAGCGCCTGAGGAACTCGTAGTGATGCACCTTGATGCCGCCGTTGGCTCCGCCCGCGGAAAGGCGGGCGATGTCGTAGGCGACTTGGAGCGGTCGGGAGGAGGCAGTCATCTCCCCTCCTTGCTGCAGGCGAATCGCCGCAAGGCGAGCCATTTGCTCGCGGGGGAACATTTTCCTTTGCCAGTTTTATTACATTTTTTTTATATTTAGCTTGATCCGTATAATTGCCACGCTACGCATGCGGATTGTTCGGGGTTTGGAACCTTGGACGCCGCCTTTTCCCTTGTCCCATGAAAACCGTATTTGCTCTTTTGCTTCTCGTAGGAGTCGGTCCGTTCGCTTTGGCGAATTCGATCGTCTCGGAAATGCTCCCGAGCGATGTGGATCTCGAGGTATTCGAGGTCTCCGTGTTCGGTAGCCTGCAAGGTTCCTTCGGCTTGATGGGAGCCGTCTTTTTCGCGCTTGCGGTCCTCATGCGCCTCAAACGCCCGGGGCGTTGAATTCATCTTGATTTGACCGCTTTTCGTCCTTGTGCGGAGAGGGGGGCGGGGCTTTTCTAGGCGATTCTTGCCGTGCGGGCGAATCGATGAAGGACAAGCGAACAGTTGACATGCGAGTGATGAGCGAGTGGGTGGAACCCGGCTCGCGGGTGCTCGACCTGGGCTGCGGTCGAGGGGTCCTGCTGGAGTACCTCAAGCAAAAGCTGGGGGTGGAAGCGGTTGGGGTGGATCTCGATCCGGAGAAAGGGCGCTCCTGCGTGAAGCGCGGATTGAGCGTTTATCGAGGCGACATGATGGACTTCATGGTGTCCTTTCCGGACAAGCACTTCGACTACGTGATTTGTTCGCGCACGCTGCAGGAGCTGAACGAGCCGGCGAAGGTGATCAAGGAAGCCTTGCGCGTTTCCAACCACATGCTGGTGGGCTTCGTCAACTACGGCTACTGGCGGAATCGCCTGAGCATGTTGCTCAAAGGGCGAGCCATTCGCAACGAGGTCTACCCCTCGCCCTGGTCTACCTCGCGACCTAGCAACCCATTGTCTGTCAGCCAGTTCGAGGTATTTTGCCGCAACTCTAACATCCGGGTGGAGCGCAAGCTGTGCTTGGGGGGCAACTGGGAATCGGAAAAGCGGTTCTTGCCCAACTTGCTTAGCGGCTACGCCCTTTTCGATCTGACGGCGAAGTCCTAAGTCTGCGCGGTCGCGTCCTGCGGGGAGCGTTTGGAGCCTCAAGTTTTCAAAATTGGGCTAAAGAGCCAGAGCGGGTGGCGCGGAAGGCGGTTTAAACTAGGATCTGCTGCGATTATTACTCAGTTTGACCGTAGCGAAATGACCCCGTTACTCGATCTTGCCACCTACGAAATTTCACCTGCCTCGCGCGACGAGATCGTTCGAGAATTCTTGCCGAGGCTTGCGGCTGTCCGCGACGAGGTCGAGTTCGACCTCGCCTTCTGGTGCTTGGCCCAGCGGCTGGCGGTCGACACGGAGGAACTGCTGCGTCAATTGGGAGAGCGCTGGTTGAAGCGGTCCGGCTTGCTGAAGGAAGTGCTGCAAGGGAGTGAATCGGGAAGGGCCGGGCACGCCTTGGGAGACTTGATTTCACGTTTCGGAGACGACTGCGACGCGCCCTTGCCGGGGCTCGGCGACTTTTGCGTGGAGGTTGCGGTGGTGGACGCCGATCGGGTGAAGGTCGCTTGCCGCGGAGCTCGCCGCTGCTGCTCCTTTTTGGAGGGGATGGCTCGAGCCCTCTGCGAGGCGTTTGGCTTGCAGCTACGTTATATTCGCCAGCCCAAGCGGGCAACGCAGGTGATGATTACCTTCAACTGCATGGCGGTGGGGTAGGGGCCGCGGACGCTCCTCCCTTGAGCCACCTAGGCCAGGAAGGCGCGGGTGAGGTCGAAGAGTTCCTCGGAGTCGACGAGGAAGGAGTCGTGGCCGAGGTCCATGTCGATCTGCATGTAGGAGGCCTCCTTGCCTTGGCGCAGCATTGCCAGCACCACCTCCCGATTTTGGGCGGGCGGGAAGAGCCAGTCGGAGGTGAATCCGACCACCAAGGCGCGGCACCTCATGTTGGCCACGGCTTTGTCGAGGCTGCCGTAGTCGCCCGCTAGATCGAAGTAGCCGAGGGCGCGCGTGAAGTAGAGATAGGTGTTGGCGTCGAAGCGGTTGGTGAAGCTCTCGCCTTGGTACCTGAGGTAGCTCTCGACTTCGAATTCGATGTCGAAGCTGTACTTGCTGTCGTACCCAGCCTGGCGGCGTCGGCCGAACTTGCGGTCCATGCTGGTATCGGAAAGGTAGGTGATGTGGGCCATCATGCGGGCGATGGCGAGGCCCACGTTGGGCCCTTTGTCCGGATCATAGTTCCCTTCGCGCCATTCCGGGTCCTGCATGATGGCTTGGCGGCCGACCTCGTCGAAGGCGATTGCCTGGGACTTTTGCCGCCAGGTGGTGGCCATGGGCAGAATGCGTTCCACGAAGTCGGGATACTCGATCGCCCACTGCAGCACCTGCATGCCGCCCATGGAGCCGCCGACTGCGGCGTAGAGCTTTTTCACTCCGAGGCTGTCGAGCAAGATCTTCTGGGTCCTCACCATGTCCACGATGTTGACGAAGGGAAAAGTGAGGTTGTAGGGAGCTCCGGTTTCGGGGTTGATGGACTTGGGGCCGGTAGAGCCTTGGCAGCCGCCGATACAGTTGGAGCAAAGGACGAAGAAGCGGTTGGTGTCGATTGGCTTGCCGGGGCCGATCATGTTATTCCACCAGCCGGGCTTGCGGTCGCGCAGGCTGTGGATGCCGGCGCAATGGTGGTCGCCGGTGAGGGCGTGGGCTACGAGGATGGCGTTGGTGCCTTCCGCGTTGAGGCGGCCGTAGGTCTCGTAGCGCAGGGTGAACTCCGGAATGCTTTGACCGCTCTCGAATTGGTAGGGGTGCGGGTAGTGGAAGTCGATCGGCTCGACGAGTCCAACCTCGCCGGCCTCTTCCAGCCCGTGATCCTCTTCGCTTGCGTTCATTGAGGGAGTTTTTGTGGGGCCGTGGGCAGGTGTCGAGAGCGAAGAATGCGAGTTGTGGGCTCGAGGGCGCGAGTGGCAGGGGATTTTTCTTTGAATCAAGCCAAGATTGTCCAGAATTTGAATCCACCCTTCTCTCCTCGACGAACCCACTGACGAGGGACTGCGAGCGTCGCACGTCCTCCTGTTGTGTGAACCCATGAAAATCGTCTCATTTCTATCGTCCTTCCTCGCTCTGGCCTGCCTCTGCGCCGCCAAGCCCAAGAAGGACGTTCCCTACATCTATTTGCGGCCGACCGACACGCTCTACATCCAAGTGATGGACAGCGTGTACATGAACAGCTCCATGGGTGAAACCGACCGCTTCCATCGTATCGAGAAGACTTTGGAAGACGTGTTTGAAGACATCAACTTCCCGCTCGCTTACAAGATCGAGCGCTTCGGAGCCCAGCAGACGCCTCCTAACCAGCCGCGTTTGGACCTGACCATTTTCAAGTGGGGAGACAACGGGTTGAGCGAAGTGGAAGCCCGTTTCAGCGCCAGTATCAAGCGCGACTACAACCGCAACAAGCTGGGCATCTTCTTCACCCGCTCGCCTTCCGTCTTCGGAGGGTACGACCGAGTGATTCGCGCCCATAACGAGGTCATGGAAGAAGCCATTGCGGAGATGGTGGTGGAACTTAACACGCGACTGTCCGTCGGTCTGCTCGAGGAGGAAAAAGAGGTCGAAGCGGAAGGCGAAGATGACGTCTCAGAAAGCGAGTAGAGAGTCTTCGATTCGTATGGGAGAAGACAAAGCTCAGTCCATGGACGATGCTAGCATCGAGGCAGAACTGATTCGGCGGATTGCCCGACAGGAACGCGATGCCTTCGACGAATTGTATGCCCGCTACTCGCGTCCGCTCTTCTCCTACATCGCCAAGTTTCTCCGCGATCGCGGCCTTGCCGAGGAGGTGCTACAGGATGCTTTCGTTAAGATTTGGCGTTCGGCTCCCAGGTACGATCGCAGCCTTTCCCGCCCGTTCAGTTGGTGCGTGCTTATCACCAAGCGCCTTTGCATCGACCGCATGCGAGCGATGAAACCTGTTACCGTGACGGACGACCCGATGGCTTTGCAGCCGGTCGACGAGCAGCGGCAAAGCGAGAAGGATCCCTCTGAACGTGTCGAGACCGACGACCAGCTCAGTCTCTTGGAAGACATGGTAGAACGGCTTCCCGAGTCTCAGAGGCTTAGCCTCCAGCTGGCCATGCGTCAGGGACTCACCCAACAAGAAATTTCAGATCAGCTAAACATGCCGCTCGGCACGGTGAAGACCGCCATGCGCCGCGGCATGCAACGACTCAAAACCATGATGGCAGCAAGCTATGAATAACGAACTCATAGAAGAAAAAGCCCAACTCTACGCCCTCGGCATCTTGCCCGAGTCCGAAAGGGAGGAATTCGAAAATCAGGTCCGCGAGGATCGGGAACTCCAGTCCCTCGTGCACGAGTACCAGCGCCTCGGGGAGCTCTCCGCCACGCCGGTCACCTCCGCTCCGTCCTTTCAGGCGTACTCTCGTATCATGGAAGAGATCGATGGCCCGAGCGCGGCGGCGCAGCAGGTGAATGGTTCCGCTTCCAAACTCGTATCGTTCGTGGCTTGGGGAGGGTGGGCCGCGGCTGCTTGCGCGGCAGTTGCTCTGGGAGTGAGCCTTTTTGGAGGCAAGGGCGATGCGGTTGCCCATTCGGACATCGTGCTCAACAACTTGGCGAATCCGCGCATCGTGGCGGTACAGACTCCTTCCGAGGACTTTGCCGTGGAAGACCGCATGCTGGAGCTAGCCGGACTGGCTGAAGCTTACTGGTTCTCGCGCGAAGGCATTCCGGAGGGCCAGATTCTCGACGGCCAAGGCAATACGGAAGTGGCTGAGCTGTCGGGAGGTTTCACCATTTACGATCGCCGCTACAACATCGGCTTCATCGCAGTGGAAAACCTGCCTCGCGAAGCTCCCAACAAGAGCTACCACGTTTGGGCCAAGACGGATCCGGCAGCTTCGCCAGTGCGGGCGGGGACCTTGCCGATCGGAGACGAGTCGCGCGGCTTGTTCTTCTTCGACCTCTCCAGCCTGCCTGCGGGAACCTCCCTCGATACCCTCAGCTTCTTCGTGACGGAAGAGGAGAGCGAGAATCCGGTTTCACCCAGCCAGATGGTGGTGTTGAGCGACGTATAGGGCTGCCCAGCAACACCTTTGGCGCAGGGCGCCTTTACGTTTCGCTTACATTTTAGCGTTGCCGCCCGAGGGGCGGCTTTTTTTTCTCTATCGAGTGACGTCCCTCGCGTCATCTTCCTTCGATACCTGAAATGAAACGTTTACTCCGCTTCCTCCCCGCATCCCTCCTCTTAACGCTTCCGACCCTCGCCTACGCGCAGGAAGGAACTCCTACTGCCGATTCGGGTGACACCGCCTGGATGATTGTGGCCACGGCCCTCGTTTTGTTTATGACGCTGCCTGGACTCGCCCTGTTCTACGGCGGCTTGGTGCGAGCCAAGAACGTGCTCTCCATCCTGATGCAGTGTTTCTCCATTTGCGCCGTGATGTCGGTGCTGTGGGTTATTTTCGGCTACAGCCTAGCTTACACGGGTTCCAACCCTTTTATCGGTGGATTTGATTATGCGTTCCTGAAGCACATGACTTCTGATACGGTCTCTGGTGCGGGTGCCATTCCTGAGTCGGTCTTCGTCACCTTCCAGATGACTTTCGCCATCATCACGCCGGCCCTGATCATCGGCGCCTTTGCGGAGCGGGTGAAATTCTCCGCCGTCCTCGTCTTTTCCATCTTATGGTTCGTCCTCTCCTACATTCCGGTTTGGCACATGGCGTGGTCCGCGAATGGCTTCTTCCACAACTGGAGCGTTATGGATTTCGCGGGCGGCACGGTCGTCCACATCAACGCTGCCATGGCTGGCCTCGTAGGCTGTTTGATGGTGGGCAAGCGCAAGAAGGCCTTCGAAGAGCCCATTAAGCCGCACAACTTGCCACTCACAGTAGTCGGCGCCTCCATGCTCTGGGTGGGCTGGTTTGGCTTCAACGCCGGGAGCGCGGTCGCAGCGGACGGCACTGCGGGCATGGCAATGCTGGTCACCCAAATCGCTTGCGCCACCTGCGCGGTGACTTGGATGCTGATCGAGTTCTTCGTGCACGGCAAAGCGTCTGCCCTGGGCGTTGCCACCGGCGCGGTGGCTGGTTTGGTTGCGATCACTCCCGCCTCCGGAAACGCCGGTCCGATGGGGGCGATCCTTATCGGATTCTGCTCGGCGATCTGCTGTTACTTCGTAGCGGTTAAGCTGAAGTTCATGCTCAAGGTCGATGACTCGCTCGACGTCTTCGGCGTCCATGGTGTCGGTGGTATCGTAGGAGCGATCCTCACCGGCGTGGTAGCTTCCGAGTCGCTCGGCGGAACTGGCTATGGCGAAGGCATCGGCATGGGAGCCCAGGTTTGGGGCCAATTCGTGAGCGTAGTAATCACCATTGTTTGGAGCGGTGTTGTCTCCTTCATCCTTTTCTTCCTCATCAACAAGTTGATGGGCCTCCGCGTCGAGTCCGACGACGAGCTGCGCGGTCTCGACTTGAGCGACCACGACGAGCAGGCTTACGAGCTCTAGTTTCGTCAAAGGTACAGGTCTCTTTTCCAGCCCGGGCGCCAATTGCGCGCCCGGGCTTTTTGTTGCTGGGTGCGGACTTGAAAAAGCCGGGCGGCGGCCTAGGGTGCGTCGACTATGATATCCGGCCGATTTCTTTGCACCTCACTAGCTTTGACGAGCCTTTTGCTGAGCGGCTGCTCGGTCAAGAAGCTCGCCATGAACCAGTTGGGAGACGCTTTGTCGGGCGGCGGCGACGTGTTTTCCTCGGACGAGGATCCGGAATTGGTCGGTGATGCGCTTCCGTTCAGCTTGAAGTTGATGGAGAGCGTCCTGGCGGAAACGCCCAACCACGAGGGACTGCTCACCTCGCTCTGCTCCGGCTTCACTCAATACGCCTACGGCTGGGTTCAGCTCGATGCCGACGAAATCGAGGACGAAGACTACGACCGGGCGGAGGAGCTGCGGGAGCGGGCGATCAAGCTCTACCAGCGGGCCAACCGCTACGGCATGCGAGCATTGGAGGTCAAGTATCCGGGATTTGGCGAAGCATTGAAAAAGGACGGCAAGTCCGCCCTTGCTCGCGTCGAGGCGGAGGACGTGGAAACGCTTTACTGGTCCGCCCTTTCTTGGGCAGGCGCCATTTCGCTCTCCTTGGACAATATGGACCTCGTGGGCGACCTCGCCTACGTGGAGGCCATGATGACGCGTTGCTTGGAGCTCGATCCCGATTGGGAGATGGGCTCCATCCAGAGCTTCTTCATCACCTACGAGATGAGTCGCATGAACGGGGAGGGCGATCCAGTGGAGAACGCCACTCGTTTCTTCAAGCGAGCGGTGGAGCTGTCGGAAGGCAAGCTGGCGTCGGTCTACGTGGCCTATGCCGAATCGGTGGCTGTGGAGCAGCAGGACAAGGAGCTTTTTCTCGCCATGCTTAACAAGGCCCTTGAGATCGACGTGGACGCAAACCCGTCGCTGCGCCTCAACAACTTGCTCTACCAGCGGCGGGCCGAGTGGCTGCTGACGCGTCTGGATTGGTTGTTTTTGTAGGCAGAAAGTGTGGCGGGAATGAAACGTTTACCCGTCACTCCTGTATAAAACATTGAAGCTTCAGGGGGCTTTGTCCGTCTTACGGACTAAGCGAGCCTTTCAAACCCTCTCGTATGATGACTGTATTTTCGAAATTTACCCGTATCCTAGCCCTCGGCGCCATCGCCGCGGCCACTTTCACGGTCACGCCGGACGCCGACGCCCGTCGCATGAATATTCGCCTGAGCACCTTGGCGCCCAAGGATTCGTCCTTCGACAAGTCGCTGCGCAAGATGGGGCAGGAGTGGAAGGACGAAACGCGCGGGCAGGTGAACCTCATCGTATTCTCCGGCGGCGTACAGGGCGGCGAGACGGCCATGATCGACCGCATGCGCGTCAACCAACTGCAGGCGGCCCTCATCTCGGGCGTTGGCCTCGCGGACATCGACCCCGGAGTGGCAGGCTTGCAGCAGATTCCCATGATGTTTCACACGTATGAAGAACTTGAATACGTGATGGAAAAGCTCGGGCCCAAGCTCGAAGCCCGCATCAAGGAAAAGGGCTTCATCGTCTTGAGCTGGGTCGATTCCGGCTGGGTCAAGATCTTCAGCAAGCAGGAGCTTTCCACGCCCGAGGACATGAAGAAGGGCAAGCTCTACACTTGGGCGGGCGACAACAAGCAGACCGACTTGCTCAAGAACATGGGCTTCCGCCCGGTACCGATCGACGCCACCGAGGTGACCTCCAGCTTGCAGACCGGCTTGGTGGACATCGTACCATTACCGCCGTTTTTTGCTCTGGCTACCCAGAGCTACCGTCCCGCTCCTTACATGTTGGACATTCGTTACACTCCCATCGTGGGAGCCATCGTGGTATCCGAGCAGGCTTGGAGCCGCATCTCCGAGGAAGACCAAGCCGTCATGCTTGAATCCGCCCGCCGTTACGGCCGCGAAATGACTTTGGCGGGACGCGAGGAGAACGAAGAAGCCATCCGCGTGATGAAGGAAAAGTGGGGCTTGAAGATCCGCGACTTCGACGAAGCGGTCACCGAGTCTTGGGAAAAGGCTTCGGAAAAAGCGTACTCGCTCATCCGCAACAACACGGTCCCCGCCGACATCTTCGACGAAGTCGTCCGCCTGCTCGAGGAGTACCGTTCGCAGCAGTCGTAGGACTAGAGTAGACTTTCAGAAATCAAAAGGCCGTCCCGAAATGGGACGGCCTTTTTTGCTAAATGGATCTTGTGGGAAGCGACCTTGTGTCGCGATTTTGGTTTTGCGGCTAGACTGCTTCCTGTCAGCCGCCCGCGGGAGCGGCCGGCCCACCAGTCTACTCTTCGTCGTCGAGGAGGCCGTCGGCGAAGTCGGCGTTGTGGAAGACGTTTTGCACGTCGTCCAAGTCGTCGAGGGCGTCGATCAGGGCCATGATGGACTTGGCTGCGGCTGCGTCGTCGATGGGCGTGAGCGTCTCCGCCAAGTAGGCGAGCTCGGAGCTGGCGACTTCGATGCCGGCGTCGGAGAGGGCTTGGGAAACGGAGTCGTACTCGGTTATGGGCGCGAGCACTTCGAAGCCTTCGTCTTCGACCTTGATGTCCTCGGCTCCGGCTTCCAGGGCGACGTCCATGAGCTTTTCCTCGTCGGTCTGGTCCTTGGCGATGAGGAACTGGCCGCAGCGGTTGAACATGAAGGCGACCGCGTTGGCGCCGGCCAGGTTGCCGCCGCGCTTGGTGAAGGTGGAGCGGATCTCGGAAGCGGCCCGGTTCTTGTTGTCGGTGGTGACTTCCACGACTACGGCGACGCCGTTAGGGGCGTAGCCTTCATAGACGAATTCTTCGTAGACGACGCCGGGGAGCTCGCCGGTGCCCTTTTTGACAGCGCGGTCGATATTGTCGGCTGGCATGTTGGCGGCGCGGGCTTTGTTGAGGAGGGTACGCAGCTTGGCGTTGGCGTCGGGGTCGCCCCCGCCGGCCTTGGCCGCCATGGTGATGTCCTTGGAAAGACGGCTGAAGATCTTACCGCGTTTGGCGTCGACGGCCGCTTTGCGGTGCTTGGTGTTGGCCCATTTACTATGTCCTGCCATATGCTTTCGGGTTTTCGGTCCTAGATGCTAGGGATTGGGTTGAATTTTTGGGGGCTTACTTCTTCTTGCGGCGCTTCTTTTTGTCGTCGCCACCGTCCATGGCCTTCTTGAGGGCGGGAGGGAGGATGACGTCGAACTCTTCGCCGCCACGCTTGACGAGCCACTGCTGGCCGATGGTGAAAACGTTGCTCACGGTCCAGTAGAGCACGAGGCCGGAGGAGAAGGTGTAAGTGAAGGGGAAGAAGATGAAGGGCATGAACTTCATCATCTTGGCCTGAGCGTTGTCCACCGATGGGGTGGGCATGGTCCACATCTGGTAGGCGAGGGAGACGAGCCAGACGAAGGGGAGCAGGTTGACCGCGAAATCGCCGAAGAACGGCATGTTCGGGATGGTGGCTACGGTGTCGGGCTTGGAGAGGTCGGCGATCCAGAGGAAGTCGGCGAAACGGAGCTCCGCGGCGCTGCGCAGCATGTAGAACAGGGCGAAGAAGATGGGGATCTGCATGAGCATGGGCAAGCAGCCGGCCACCGGGTTCACCTTATTGAGCTTGTAGAGCTCCATCATCATCTGCTGCTGCTTCTGAGTGTCGTCGGGGAACTTCTCCTTAACGGCCTTCATGGGCTCGGAGATCTTGGACATCTTCTTCATGGACTTCATGCTCATGAGGGTGATGGGGAGCAGGGAGCCGCGAACGATGAGGGTGAGCAGGATGATGGCGATGCCCCAGTTGCCGACCATGCCGTGCAGCCAGTTCATGATCTGGAGGAGGATCTTGGAGATGAAGCCGAAGAAGCCGAATTGCATGGCTTGCTCTTGGCCTTGCTTGAGCTTGGCGATGCGGCCGTGTTCCTTGGGGCCGGCGTAGAAGTCGAAAGTCTTGGTGACGCTGGCGCCGACCGGGAGGTTGATGGCCTCGAGTTTCACGTCGGCGGTGATGCCGGTCTTGGGTTCGCTGTCGGTGCTGCCCGGGAAGTCGACGGGGCGAGCCACGTACCCAGCTCCCGGTTCGCCTGGGGTGAGCAGGGTGATGAAGAACTGGTTCTTGATGGAGGCCCAAACGATGCGGTCGCTGACTTGTTCGAGGTCCTTGGGGTCCTTGCGGAATCCGGGGAATCCACCGCCCATGAAGTCGCTTTGCTCGGTGAACTCTACGTCTTCGCCGTTGGAGTAGCCGAAGGTTTGCAGGAAGCGGTCCTGGGAGCCGGAGGGCGCGGCGGTACCGATGTTGATGAGCAATTCTCCGAGCGGCAGCAGGCCGTCGGTGAGGTTGCGCACGGTGAGCTCGTGGGAAACGGTGTAAGGCGAGGGGCCGGTGAGTTCTTGGGAAATGCGGTAGGTGCGGATGACTTCCAGCTGGTCGTTGAGCACGCCGCGGTAGGTGACGCTGTCGCTGGAGGAGGAGATTGTCTCGAAGGCAATGCTGCGGGCGTCGCCGAGGTAGGTGGTGAGGTTGAGGGCCGGCGCGTAGCGCAGGTGGTTCATGATGTACGGCTCGTCGCTGTCGAGGGTCTTGGGCTGGTCCTTGAGCACGATTTCGCGCAGGGCGCCGCCGTAGTTGGTGAAGCGGAATTCCGCGAGGCCGTTCTCGAGGACGGCGATCTCCTCGCCGGACTTCTCGTCGTTGACCTCGATCTGGGCGTGGCCGTTGGCGACGATGGCGGTGGGAGCCGGCGCTCCGTTGATTGGGGCAGCAGTTGGTTCGACAGGCGTGCCGTCTTCGTTGAGGGCGGGGGCCGATTGGGCGGCGGCTTCAGCGGCTTCGCGAGCGGCCTGTTCCTCGAGGAGGCGTTGCTTTTGAGCTTCTTGCCCGTTCTTGAACATGAGGACCGTGCCGGCGATCAGCAGCGATACCCCTATTATAGTGTTCTTCTTGTCCATCGATGTGCTGGGAAAATTTGGGTGTCCGACGAGCTTCCGTCAGAGGAAAGCGCTCATAAAAGGCTCGGCTTGGGAGCTAGCAAGCTATTCCTCGACTTGGGAACGCTCCTCCGGCGCTTCGTTCCGCTTGAGCAGCTTCTTGAATTTGAGGGCGTGCAGGAAGCGCTGCTCCAGCTCCTGGTAGCTGGCCTTGCCGGCGGGTTGGCGCAGGCTCAGCACGATGTCGGCCTCTGGGCGAAGCTCGTGCTGGTGCAGGCGGAACAGCTCGCGGAAGCGCCGCTTGATCTTGTTGCGGGTGACCGCGTTGCCTACGCGTCGGGCGGCGGAGATGCCGATACGCGGACACAAAACATCCGTGCCTTCGACAGCACGGATGCGGGAAAATAGGGCGAAGTACTGGCAGCGGTAGGGCTTGCCATGACTCCGAATTTGTAGGAAGTCGGCGTTGCGGCGCAAACGGCTAACAGGACGGAGTTTGAATCTCCTGACCATGGTCGAGCCGATCGGGCGTGTAGACGCTGCGCGGTTACGCGACGGAGAGACGGGCGCGGCCCTTCTTGCGGCGTGCTTTGATGACTGCACGTCCACCGCGGGTGGCCATGCGGGCACGGAAGCCGATCTTGCGTACTCTCTTGAGGCGATGTGGTCTGAATGTAGGTCTCATGACGTGAAAATTGGAAAAAGAGCGAGAAAATGGTCGTCGCCCCGTGGTGCTGTCAAGCCCGTATGCCCTCAAATGCTCGCCACTTTCCGGAAATGAGCCGGTTTTCTCAGGAAATTTCCAATTTTGATAGATCAAAGTTGCGATTGACAGGGTCTCAAAGAAATTGGCACAACACGGGCTGCTTCTTTGTACTAGATATGAACTCGATCCTTTTACGCGTCCTCCTTCTCACAATCGGGCTTTTCGCCGCGACAGCTGTCCACGGGAAACTGAGGGTAGTGGTGAGTACTTCCCAGATCGCGGACATCGTGCGAAACGTGGGCGGGCGGGACGTCGACCTCACGGTTCTCATGGGTCCGGGCGTGGACCCGCACCTCTACAAGGCGACGGCCCGCGACGTGATTTCCCTGCAGCGGGCCGACTTGATTCTCTACAACGGGCTGCACCTGGAGGGGCGTTTGGCGGAAACCTTCTCCAAGGTGAACAAGCAGGGCCGCACCGTTGTGGCGGTGGGCGAGGCCATTCCGAAAGACCGCTTGCTCGCCTCGGCAGACTACGAGGATGCCCACGATCCGCACGTCTGGTTCGACCCTGAGCTTTGGGCGTTCGTGATCGACGCGGTGAAGAGCTCGCTCTCTAAAGCGGATCCCAGCAAGGCGGCTGTATTCGAGCAGCGGGCTGCACTCTACAGTGCCGAGGTCGAAGCGGTGGCGCTTTGGGCCCGGGAGAGAATCCAGGCGATTCCAGAAAGCGCTCGGGTGCTGGTGACGAGTCACGATGCCTACAACTACTTCGGCCGAGCGTTCGGGTTTCAAGTGGTAGGCGTACAAGGCGTGTCGACCGCGACGGAGGCGGGGATTGCCGACATCACCAACACGGCCGACTTCATAAAGCGGCGCCGGATTCCGGCCATTTTCGTGGAGAGCAGTGTGTCGCCCGCTACCATCGAGCGGATCAGCCGCGATTCTGGCGCCTCGGTGGGCGGAGAATTGTTTTCCGACGCCTTAGGAGCGCTCGGCGAAATGCACGAAGGCTCCGATGGGGAGCGGTACGACGTCGGCACCTACTTGGGAATGTTCAAGTACAACGTCGACACCATTGTGAACGCTTTGGGCAAGTAGCTCCGGGGCTTAGGCCCGCGAGGAACTTTGGATCCTGCAGCGCGGACGCCGGCTAAAGCACGGCGCTACGTTTGGCGTATGACACGTCGCAAGAATTCCTCTAGAGTTATTCGAGTCCTGCTTTCTGACGCAGAATGGCTCGCGTGGCCTTGGCGGATTCTTGCAGATCCTTCTCTCTCCAGCCGCCTTTGGACGAGGCGCTGGGTTTGAGGAAGGAGCAGGTTTCGTCTTTGTCGGAGACTGACCAAGTGATCCAGCTGATCTTCCTCTCCTCGGCCCAGTCCTGCCAGACTTGCCACGCTTCGTAGTCCATGGGGCCGTCGCCCGAGGCTTCCATGCCAGCGGACTCAGAGATGAAGATGGGGGCTCCTTTGCTGAGAGCGTAGTCGCCGCGTTCGCGGAGGTAGTCGCCATGGGTTGCCGCGTAGTAGTGCAGCGTGTACATAATGTTGGATACGCCCTCGATTTGGTTGTCCGCCACGATGTGCAAGTCCTGGTCCCAGTGGGGATTGCCCACGAGAATGACGTTGTCCGGATCGATCTCGCGAATGACTGCGATGACCTCTTCCGCGTAGGCTTTCACTTCTTCCCAGGAGTCGTGAATTGGTTCGTTGTAGATCTCGTATATGACATTTGGATACTCGCCATACTTGCTTGCCATGTCAGCAAAGAAGGTCTTGGCGAGCTCCAGTTCCAGATGGTGGCTGTGGAAATCGATAATGACGTAGACCCCGCTCTCGATGGCACCGTCGATCACTTTCGAGATGATTTCCACCGCCTTCTCGGGCTCGGCGTTGTAGGTGAGCTCCGGCTCGTCGTAGTGGATGCCCATAGCCGCGCGAACGACGTCGACTCCCCAGTCGTCCTTCAGCCACTGTACGCTCTCCTTGTTATAAAAACGCGGCCACCAATTGTGCCAGCCGTAGCTGACTCCCCGCAGGACGACGGCTTGGCCCGATGCGTCGACCAGTTGAGTGCCCTCTACCCTCAGTTGGGAGAGCGTGGGGGGAGGCGGTGATTCTGTATGCTGGCATGCGGCGCTCATGGTGAGGAGGGCGAGGAGCAGGAGTTTGATCTGGGATTTCATAGTTCTGTCTGCGGTCCGTAAAAGGATTCCGAACCAGCAAACCGGTCAACTCCACGAGGTCGAATCTCACTGCGCTTTTGCCTCCTCTTCCAATAGAGTGCCTCAGCGTGTAGCGGAGAACACGTCGGGCCCGCGTGGTTCGGGCAAGCCGCTTACTTTCGCTCTCAGTTGGTCCAGGAGAGAGCTCTCTCGGACTTGGGCGAGACCGGGGGATCTCCTATAGGTGGTGGTTTTGTCGCCATCCTGCAGCTCAAGCGTGTCTTTGCCTAGGCGGTAGCGAAACATTTGTCCCCAGTCTTTGAATACTATGTAGCGACGGCTGATCTCGATACTTGATTCGTCGATGAAGCGCAGCGGATTCGTCTCGGTAGAGTCGTAGAGCTCTGCGGTTTGCTCGGGAGTGATACGCAGTATTTCTTTGGTCTCATCGAGTAGGCCAGAGTCGCGCTCGACCCATTCACCGAAGAGAGAATCGCTTTTGCCGTTGCGTTTTTCCTTATGGTAGCCGGCGACAGCGATGCCGCGTTGCTTGCAGTCGTCGAGGAGGTGCTTGGCGAACTCATTGGCTAATTTGCATTCTTGCTCGAGACCTTTGTCGGCGAGGGGAAGGTCCCTGTCGGCGAATTCGAGGGCAAGCTTTGCAGCCTGCTCGTATTGGGACGATTCATACAAGAGGGTGGCAAGCTTCATCGACGCGTATTGCTCTACTAGGTAGCTGCCTTTGAGGAGGCCTTCTTGTCTTTGGTTTGCGGGAGTGAAGACGATGGGGACCTCGGAGTGGCGATTCTTTCGGTTGTCAGCCTGCGTATAAGTGATTGAGGCGGTGGCGAGAGGACCGTCGCCGAGCGAAGCTTGCTCAGAAGGATCTGCCCGGCCGAAACCTAGGTAGATGGCTCCTTTGTTGCGGCTGGCGAAGAGGGTCGACACCTCGAGGTTGAGGCTGCCGTCTTCTTCCCAGCTTACAGCGTCTCCAGGGATTCCATACATTCCAGTGATTGAGACTCCTTCGGTAGGATCGATTCGCAGATTCATGTCGTAAGCAAGTTCCAGGACCATGGTGTCGAATTCCTTGCGGAATGTGTTTTCCATTGATTCCTGATCTTCGAAATAGAAGAGGTTTCCGCCGCGTACGGAGCTGATCGTTTCTGCGAGATCCGCTCCAAAGTGTACGCTGACGCCGATGGTGGTGAGTCCGATTCCCTCCTCGGAGGCTGCTTTTGCCATGCTCATGAAGCTGTGGGCGTCGGTACGGCCAACGTTGGGTCGCTCGTCGGTGAAGAGCATCAGGCGAGTTCGACCAGAGAAGGTTTTCTGGCTTTTTCTTGCCGTTTCGTAGCCGAGCTGAAGTCCCATTTCCATGGCAGTGCTGCCGTAGCTTTGGATTCTATCGATTGAATCCATTATTTGGGTACGGTTATCTTCCGTGACTACTGTTGGTTGCAAGTGCACTTCGGTGGAGCTGCCGTAAAGTACGATCGAGATTTGGTCGTCGCTCCCCATTTGGCTGACTGCCTGTTTGAGGCTTTTACGCACGAGATCAAGAGGTTGTCCGTTCATAGAGCCGGACTTGTCGACCACGGCCACCAGATTCAAGGGGGCGGGCTGGAAGGTGGCGGCGTCGATGCCCGAGACGAAGCCGAGTTGGGCAAGCGCCTCGACTCTGGGCTGGCTGCTGGAGTGGAAGGGCATGGCTTGGGCGGCGATGTCGAAGAGCCAGCCCTCCGGAGCCAGCCCACCGATGGGTAGGTCGTGCTCGCTGAAGAGGCCTTCGGGAGTGAAGCTGGCGGAGCTGGGAATGACGCCGTCCTCCACCAAGCTTCGCATGTAACGGATGTCTTGGGCTCCGCCTACCGTAGCGCCGAGTTTCGTATTGATACGCGAGCCGGACAAGACCGAGGTCGCTCGGTAGCCGACGTCGGCCGCTCCAGTTACCTCGAAAGGGCTCAATTCAAATATCTCTTCTTCCTCCTCTTCGGTTTGGGAGGCAAGGGTTCCGCCGAGGAGGAGCCCTGCAAGCGTGCAGGCCGCGCTTTTGCAAGCGAGGCTGCGCCACACACGATCACACACAGATTTCATATTAGCTTACGTAGTTGAGGTTCAAATACGGAACGCGGAGGGCGTCCCACGTAAGCTTGCCGGCAAGCGACTAATGATTCGTAGGAACTCTCAGTACGGATTCAGAAATTCTCTAAGTTCGCTTCGTGAAAAGCAGTCCTAGTGTTGGGGATTGGTTAGGGGGCGCGATACGCCGGTTGCCGCTTGGCATTTTTTGTCCATCGAAAGTAGACTGCAATTTTGTTGGTTTCTTAAGTCATTGTTTGCTATTGGCTTAAGCTAAAAGGCGAGGTCTTGGCGCAACTGATGCCAAAGTAGGTTGCTGAAGAAAACCAAGGCTTTGTAGCTCATGAACAAAACGAACGATAATAGTATGACTTTCGGTGTCGCTGGAACCGGCGCCTACCTGCCATCCCGGATTGTGTCCGCGTCCGAGTTGGATCGTATGATGGGTCGAGCGGAAGGTTGGACGGCCCGTCATGCAGGGGTTTTGGAGCGGCGCTGGGTGGAAAAGGAAACGCAGTCGGAGATGGGCGCGATGGCGGCGAAGCAGGCATTGGCTGAGGCGGGGGTCGACCTGAGGGAAGTCGACACCTTGATCTGCGCGAGCGGCACTCCGGAACAGCCGATTCCCTGCACTGCGGCTCGCATATTGGGGGCGATGGATAACTCCGCTTCTCACCTTGCGGCTTACGATATCAACGCTACGTGCCTATCCTTTCTCGTGGCTTTCGATCACGCCGCTCAATTGATTTCCACCGGCCGTTCCCGCTGCGTTTTGCTGGTGTCGTCGGAAATCGCTTCCGCGGGCATCGACTTCACCGACGCAGAAAGCGCTGCCTTGATGGGGGACGGGGCGGCGGCGGTGTTGCTTAGTCGAGAGGCGGGAGCGGGCAAGGTCCTAGCCTTCAAGATGCGCACTTTTCCTGAGGGGCTGGAACTGGCGGAGTTGAAAGGCGGCGGAAGCTTGTACCATCCGACGCGTCGGGCGTTTCGTCTCGAGAATTACCTGTTCAGGATGAAGGGGAAGCAGCTCTTCAAGTTAGTTTCCCAGCACCTTGGCGCCCAGGTTTCCTCCTTGATGCAGGAGCAAGGCTTGCGTTGGAAAGACATCAAAGCGGTTGTTCCCCACCAGGCTTCCGGACCTGCGGTCGATCTTTTGGGAAAGCGGCTAGGCATTCCAGAGGATAAGCTGCTGCGAATCTATCCTCAGGTGGGCAATACCATCGCTGCGAGCATTCCCATGGCTTTGCACGAGCTGCGGAAGAGAACTCCATTGCAAAGGGGAGACAAGTTGCTGCTGGTGGGAACTTCGGCCGGTGTATCCATAGCGAGCCTACTTTTTGAGATATAGCTTTGTACGAATGCGAATAGGAATTACAGGAGCCACCGGATTCTTGGGGCATCACCTATGCCGCGGCTTGCAAGCCGCAGGGCATGAGGTGCTGGCTTTGGGGCGCGACGGGAAAAAAGGGAGAGGGCTGGAGCTTCAAGGCTTGCGATTCGTGTCGGTCGACCTGCAGGACCGGCAAGGTCTTGTGCAGGCGTTCGAAGGCTTGGACATCGTCGTTCATGCGGCGGCTCTCTCGTCGGTATGGGGACCCTATGAGAAATTTTATCGTATCAATGTATTGGGTACGAAGAATGTTGTTGAGGCCTGTCGAAAGAATGGGATTGGAAAGCTCGTTTATATCTCTTCCTCCAGTGTTTATTTCAACTTTCGGGATCGCTTCGAGATAGCCGAGTCGGCCGCTTTGGCGGAGCCCTCTCCCTCTTGCTACACGCGTTCGAAGGTAGCTGCGGAGCGGGTGATCATGGAAGCGGAGGGGCTTGATTGGGTCGTCCTGCGCCCGCGGGGGATTTTTGGTCCAGGCGATGGATCTATCATTCCACGGGTATTGCGGATCGCTCGCAAGGGTTGGTTCCCCTTGCCCCGAAAAGGGGAGGTTTGGGTGGATTTGACCTATGTGGAAAATCTTGTGCAACTGGTTTCTCTCGTGGTGAAAGCGGAGCCAGCGGCTTGGAGGCAGGTTTACAATGTATCTAATGGGCAGCCGGTGCTTATCGCAGATTTCTTCGATCAAGTGATGAAAGGGATTGGTGTTTGTCCACGAAAGTTGAATACGCCCGTTTGGCTTATGAAACGTGTCGGCAGTGGAGTTGAATCGCTAGCGAGAGTCTTGGGCTTGGGGGAGCCACCGCTCACTCGCTACACGGTGGGGCTCCTGTGCCATGACCAAACTTTGGATATTTCGAACGCTCGCGAGCGCTTGGGCTATGTTCCGTGCTGCACGATAGAGGAGGGAGTGCGACGCACCGTCGAATCGATGAAGGAGGCTGAGGGTGAATAGTATCGAATGCGTTCGGTTTTTTGCCGCGGGATGTTGCTCGCAAAAGGAGGCGCTGAGCTTGAGAGGGTCTCCTTGGCGCGATGTTGGTTTTCCGGCCCTTTGTTCCGTTTTTAAGCATCCGCAGTTGGGGTGGGTTTTGTACGACACTGGATACGATCCCGAGATAGGCGCTGCGACTGCGTCCTTTTCGATGCGGCTCTACGCTCGGGTGATGAACGTTGATGTTTCAAGGAAAACGAGCGTCGTTGCGGGGTTGGCGAAGTTGGGGTTGCGTCCAGAGGATATCTCTTTAGTGGTGCTTTCACACTTCCATCCCGACCACATAGGGGGTGCTCGGCTATTTGCGAAAAGTCGATTTTTGTGTTCAAGGGTTGGATACGAATCTGCTCTTCGCCATCCAAGGCGGCTAGGGTTTCGTCGAGATCTATTGCCGGACGATTTCGAGACGCGATGCGATTATGTGGAAGATCTTTCCATGGTGTTCGACTCTCTGCTTTCAGTGTTTGGGAAGGTTTACGACCTTTTTGGCGATGGCGAGGTGAGGTGCGTCTTGATCGATGGGCATGCTCCGCGGCAAGTCGCCTGTATGCTGGGTGGTCCGGATGCCGCTTGCTTTCTGGTTTCGGATGCGGCTTGGAGCAGTCAGGCGATTTCGCGAAACTGTCCTCCCAGTAGCCTGACTCGGTGGATCCATGACGACTGGAAAGCTTTGTTGGAAAACCTGGAGAAGCTGCACCGTTTAGCTCTCTCTCATCCGAACTGGAAGTTCGTACCGTCGCACTGTCGCGTATCTTTGGAGGAGGCGGAGTGTCGCCTGGTGAGATCGTGTTGAGGGAAAGGCTGGGCACTGTGCTGGTGACCGGCGGCCGTTCGCCGGTGGCTCTGGAAATGTGTCGCCTGTTTGGCAGGCGAGGATGGACGGTGGTCGTGGCGGAAAGCGAGGGAGGCTTGCTTTGTGCAGCGAGTCGCTATGTGCAAGCATACTACAAGGTGCCTTCGCCTCGGTTTCGAACAGCAGCCTTCATCGCCGCTCTGCTGGAAATCGTGAGGGCTGAAGGGGTTGGCATTCTAGTGCCAACTTGCGAGGAGATTTTCTACATTTCGCGACATCGGGGACGGTTGTCTCGCTATTGTCAGGTCTTCGCTCCGGAGTTTTCAATTTTGGAGAGACTGCACTGCAAGGATCGTTTCATCGAGCACGCTCATGAGCTGGGCTTAGCGGTTCCTGAAACGTGGGTGTTGAGCGAGCAAGTTTTGGCTGCGATAGATCGTTCGCGAAAGTATGTGGTAAAGCCGGTGTATTCACGGTTCGGATGCGAAACCAAGATCGTCTCAGGAAAGGATCTGAGATGGGAAGGCAGAGGACGACAGTGGGTGGTGCAGACCTTCCTCGAGGGCGAGGGGCTGCACGCCTACGCAATTGCCCGTGAGGGACGAGTGTTATCAGGCGTGATTTATAAAGCCTTGGCCAAGGAGGCAGCGACGGGACCCTCGATCGCCTTCGAGGCAGTGGAGTGTTCTTCGGCTGAGAAATGGCTACGCCGCTTCGTGGAAGCGAACGCCTTCTCGGGCCAGATCTCGTTTGACTTTATCGTAGATGCCGCGGGAACGGCTCGGGCGATCGAGTGCAATCCGCGAGCGACGAGTGGATTGCATCTCTTAGCGGAGGACGCCGCCGTGGTTCGAGCGATTATTGATGGAGCGCCTAGTCCTCTTGGCAAAACGAGGCTGAAGCCCAAGGGACTTCGACTACCCAGTTTATTTGTGGGTGCGAGGGACGACTTCAAGGATGTGGTTTTCCGATGGGCGGATCCGCTACCCGCTCTGGCGCAATGCGTGACGATCCTTGGCTTCCTGCTTCGGGCCTTGTGGAATCGACGTAGCTTAGAGGAGGAGCTCGTGCATGACCTTTGTTGGAATGGAGAACCCATTGAGTAAGCCACACGATTCGCTCTTGGAGAGCAGGCGAAAGGAGCGTTTCGCTCGGCGAGCGTATCTTCATCTCCTGTTGGATAGGGGAGTTGACGAGTTCGTGCGAAATGTGAAAGCGGATGTGCGGAGCCTTGAAGGGGAAGGGGATGACATTCCTTTTGTGTATCCAGAAACGGGTTACGAAAATTGTTACGTCTGCTCCTTACGGTCTCAGTACCTCGACTATGCCGCTTACGAGTTAGAAGAGCGGGATCTCGGCTCCCTCGCTTTTCCCTTGAAAGGGGTGATCCTCTTGCTTGGCGGTTTGCTCAGGTTGGCGGGCAGCGAGCGGGTGGTTTTCGTAAACAACTGGCTGCTTTCGACGAACCTCTATCCTGCTGGCTTGGAGTCGCGGATTGAATCCATTCGGGATCGCCTGGGTGGTGACGAACCTCAGCGAGCGATTGTCTTTCGCTCGCTGAACGAAACCTGTAATGGCGCCTTGATTGCGTCTCTGAAGCAATCGGGGTTCCTGGCTCTGGCGAGTCGGGTGATCTATCTTTTGGATACGCCGTCAGGAGCTCAGCGTGATCGCTCCAATTTTCGTCGCGACTGTGAACTCTTGCAAAAGTCAGGTTTGGAGGTGGCGCGAGGCGAACAATTTGAGGGGGCTGATTGGGAGCGGGCGGAGGAACTCTACCGGAAGCTGTATTTGGAGAAGTACACGGCATTGAATCCCCACTTTACGGCCGCCTTCTTTACCGCGGCCTCGTCCTGTGGATTTCTGAAATTCGTTGGCTTGCGTAATGGAGGGCAACTGGTCGGCGTGGTCGGGTACCATCGCTGCGAAGGCTGGATCACGGCTCCAGTTCTGGGCTACGATACGGAGGCGTCGCCGCAATTGGGATTGTATCGGCAGCTAACAGCTTTGCTCACGTTGGAAGGGGAGCGTTTGGGGTGTTGGATTCACCGCAGTTCCGGAGCAGAGGCCTTCAAGCGGACGCGGGGCGCTGTGCGGGAGATGGAGTACAGCTACGTTTACGTGGATCACTTGCCGTTTTGGAGGCGTTGGGCTTGGCGTTTGTTCGGGCGCTTGTTGGGCCGAGCTGCGGCGATCAGCTTCAGGCGCTTGAAGCTCTGATCCGCTCATTTGTGCGAGTGGAAGAAAGGTGAGGAAACGGGCGGGTTCGCCTGGAAAACGGTGTTTGTGACTTGGCATCCCCGGCTTTGTGGGGATGTTGCGAATTATGAAGACTTTTCCAGACGGATTCTTGTGGGGCACCGCTACGGCGGCCTACCAAATCGAAGGCGCTGCCGCTACCGGTGGACGGGGGCCCAGCATTTGGGACGCGTTTTCCCATATCCCCGGCAAGACGGCGGAGGGGCACACCGGCGACGTCGCCTGCGACCACTACCATCGCTGGGAGGAGGACATCGAGCTGATGAAGCAAATGGGAGTGGGCTGCTACCGTTTCTCCATTTCTTGGTCGCGCATCCAGCCGCAGGGCAAGGGCGAGATCAACGAGGAAGGCATCGCTTTCTACAACAAGCTCATCGACGGCCTCGTCGCGGCGGGCATCACGCCTTGGGTCACGCTTTTCCACTGGGATTTGCCGCTGGCCTTGCAGCTGGAAGAAGATGGCTTGCTCAAGCCCAGCATCGCCTACCGCTTCGCGGATTACGCGCGCATTTGCTTCGAGCGTTTTGGGGACCGGGTGAAGAACTGGATCACGCTCAACGAACCGTGGTGCAGCTCGTTCCTCGGTCATGGCAATGCCTATTTTGCGCCGGGGCGGGCTTCCGCATCCGAGCCCTACCTAGCTGCCCACAATTTGCTGCGGGCCCACGCTTACATCGTGGACGTGTACCGCAAGGAATTCCAAGCCGATCAGAAGGGGCAGATCGGCATCACCAACAATTGCGACTGGCGCGAGCCGGCCAGCGATTCGGAGGGAGACAAGGCCGCCGCGCAGCGGGCCCTCGAGTTCTTCCTCGGTTGGTTCGCGGATCCGGTTTACTTCGGCGACTACCCGGCGGTGATGCGGGAGCGCGTGGGCGAGCGTTTGCCTCAGTTCACGCCGGAGGACGCCAAGCTTCTCAAGGGCTCGTCCGACTTCTTCGGCTTGAACCACTACACGACCATGATCGCGTCGGAGCCGAAGCAGCAAGTCAGCGGTCCCGGCGACATCAAGGGCAATGGCGGCATGATGGAAGACCAGCAGGTCGAGCTCGCGGGCGATCCGGAGTGGGAGCAAACCGACATGGGCTGGAACATCGTGCCTTGGGGTTGCCGGAAGCTGCTGGAGTGGATCGACAAGCGCTACGACCATCCGCCGATTTACATCACGGAGAACGGTTGCGCCATGCCGGGCGAGGACGATCGCCAAGTCGCCCTCAACGACACCCGCCGCGTGGAGTTCCTCAAGGGCTACATCGGCGCTTGCCACGAGGCGATCCAGAACGGCGTCGACCTGCGTGGATACATGTGCTGGAGCATGATGGACAATTTCGAGTGGGCCCTAGGCTACACGCGTCGCTTCGGCCTGCATTGGGTCGACTACGAAACCGGCGAGCGCCAGCCCAAGGCTTCGGCCAAGTGGTACGCCGCAACCGTGAAGCAAAACGGTTTCTAGGAGCGTTCCCGAAACGGTTTTCTATCCTTTGACAGAAGCTGCCTTCGCGAGGGCAGCTTCTTTTTTTTGCCAGTTGGTGAAGGCGGTGGGTCTGTGTAATTGAAATTTCTAAATCGATTCTCGCTCTATGTATGCATTGGCTTGAGCCGATCTTGGTGACCCTGTACGGGTTCGTTGTAGTTATGAGATTGCATACCCTTTGCTTCACCCCGTTCGTTATTTGTCTTTCCGCTCTGGCCTCGTCCTTGTGGGCGGAGGACACGGAAAAGCCGGAACTCGTTTGGCATGACGTTTCCGATTGGGGCGTGGAAGGGCGAGCGTGGACGGAAGAGGAACGTTTCAACTACTTTGACCGATTTCCGGCCCAAGGCAAAGAGACCCTGCGCGAAGCGGTTTGGAACCTCAGCGAGTCGCCCACTGGCATGATGGCCCGCTTCGAGACGGACGCATCCGAAATTTGGGTACGCTACGAGCTGAGAAGCGAAAAGATCGCTTTGGCTCATTTTCCGGCGACAGGGGTGAGCGGCTTGGATCTTTACGCTCGAGACGGCGAGGGCAAGTGGCGCTGGGTGCAGGCGGCCCGTCCTTATTCCCAAGAGGTCGAGACGAAGCTTCTGGATGACATCTCTCCCGAGCTCCGCGAGTACGCCGCTTACTTGCCGCTGCGCAATCCGGTCAACAAGTTGGAGATTGGCGTGCCCGCCGGGACTGAGTTCCGCGGTTTGGCTCCGCGACAAGAGCTCCCCATCGTATTCTACGGCACGTCCATCAACCACGGCGTGGCCGCTTCGCGTCCGGGCATGGTGCACACCGCGATTTTGGGGCGCCACTTCGATCGCCCGGTGGTGAACCTCGGGTTTGGCGGAAACGGTCGTATGGAAAAGGAAGTGGGCGATTTCTTGGAGCGTTTGGACGCGGCGGTTTTCGTGATCGACTGCTTGCCCAACATGGGGCCGGATTTGGTCAGCGAACGCTGCGTTCCCCTGGTCAACCAATTGCGTAAGGCTCATCCGGATACGCCTATCGTATTGGTGGAGGATCGCCGTTACGCGAATTCCTGGATACGCCCGGAGAAGGATGCCTTCCACGACCGTAACCACGCGGCCTTGCAGGAAGCCTACCGGACGCTCAAGTCCGCGGGCGTGAAGCGCCTGTACTACATCGAGGGCGACCATTTGTTCGGCGACGACAGCGAGGGCACGGTGGACGGATCGCACCCGACCGACCTCGGCTTCTGGCGCCAGGCGGAAGTTTTCAAGCCGGTGCTCAAGAAGGCTTTGAAGGGCCGCTGATCGGTACTGGAAGCCCAATCGTTTGTGCGGCGTCGATCCCGGATTAATAATCTGGCTACATCTGTAGGCATTGACTCGGAGGTCATTCGCCCCTTTTACTGCTAACCGTCTACCTCGACAGTGCCCCCTTTCTTTCCTGGACTTCGCTCGATCCTGATGCTTTCGGCGTGCCGTCAGGGGGCGATTCAATACTAAACCCCAAATAGACAGTGAACATTCAAGGCAAGGGAACGGCGGCGAACACTTTCGACGCGATTGTAATCGGATCTGGCATCAGCGGCGGCTGGGCAGCCAAGGAGCTTTGCGAAAAGGGCCTGCAGACTCTCGTGCTGGAACGCGGACGCGACGTGAAGCACGGAGAGTATCCGACCGCTATGATGGATACCTTCGACTTCGAGGGTCGCGGCAAAGTGACGAAAGAGAGTCAAGTTCGCCAGGCCAAGCAAGGGCGCACCGGATACACCACGCACCCGCAATGCGCCCACTGGTTTGTGGACGACATCGACCATCCCTACAACGAGACGAAGCGCTTCGACTGGATGCGCGGTTATCATGTGGGGGGGCGCTCGCTGCTTTGGGGACGACAATCTTACCGCTTGGGCGATCTTGATTTCACCGCAAATGCCAAGGACGGGCACGGAGTAGATTGGCCGGTTCGCTACAAGGAACTTGCTCCTTGGTATGATCATGTCGAAGAGTTCGTCGGGCTCAGCGGGAAGGCAGAGGGGCTGGCCCATCTGCCGGACGGCAAGTTTCTTCCGCCTTGGGATTTCAACTGCGTGGAAGAGCATGCGGCCGAGCAAGTTCGCAAGAAGTTTGGCGACCGGATTATTACGATGGGACGAACCACGAACCTTACCGTCCCGCACAAAGGCCGTGGACCTTGCCAAGCCCGAAACCGCTGCATCCGAGGGTGTCCCTACGCTGGATACTTTAGCAGTAACTCGGGGACGCTGCCGGCGGCTTACGCCACTGGAAATCTTTCGTTGCGCCCCTTTTCGATCGCGAGCGAATTGATCTACGACAATGAGAAAGGCAAAGCCATTGGCGTGCGTATTGTCGATGCGGAGACCAGCGAGGTGATCGAGTACTTCGCCAAGGTGATCTTTTGCTGCGCCTCGGCGGTGGCCTCGACTTACATCTTGATGAATTCAAAGTCGGATCGATTCCCCGAAGGCTTCGGCAACGACAGCGGCGAGCTGGGACACAACTTGATGGACCACCACTTCAAAGTGGGAGCCAGCGGCGTGATCGACGGGTTTGAAGACCAGTATTACAGCGGACGTCGGCCTACTGGATTCTATATTCCTCGTTTTCGTAATGTGAGCAAGGATACGAATCGGAGCGATTTTGTCAGAGGTTATGGCTACCAAGGAAGCGCCAGCCGTACGAATTGGGCTCGCGGGATTGGCGAATTCGATCGCCTAGGGGCCGAATTCAAAGCCGACCTCGTCCAGCCGGGTCCTTGGCGCATGGGCATGGGAGCTTGGGGCGAGCACCTGCCTTACCACGACAACAAGATGACCCTCGACTACGAAAATCTGGATAAATGGGGGCTGCCCACGGTGACCTTCGATTGCGATTACAAGGAAAACGAAATGGCGATGCGCAAGGACGCCCAAGCCTCCGCTATCGAAATCTTGGAGGCAGCGGGCTTTAAGGACATACGTGGCTTCGATACGCTTTCGGCTCCTGGTCAATGTATCCATGAAATGGGAACGGCTCGCATGGGGCGCGATCCCAAGACATCGGTGCTCAACGGTTTCAATCAAGTGCATGCTTCGCCCAACGTTTTTGTGACGGACGGGGCCTTCATGACTTCTTCCGCCTGCCAAAACCCATCCTTGACCTACATGGCGTTTACTGCCCGGGCAGCCGACCATGCAGTGAACGAACTTAAGAAAGGAAATCTCTAAGATGAGCGAGTCTATGAAAGATCAGGAAAGTGGATACGGAATGGTCCGCCGAGAGGCGATCAAGAGGGCGGCTTTGCTTCTGGGGTCGGCACTTGCCTCGTCAACGATAGCGGGCAGTCTTCATGCGCAGCGAGCAGAGCTGGGCAAGGGAGCATCGTGGTCGCCCACGCACTTGAGTGAGGCCCAGGCGCGTATCGTGAGCGTGGCATCTGAGCTGATTCTGCCTCGTAGCGATACGCCGGGTGCGATCGACGTGGGAGTACCGCAGTTCATCGACTTGATTTTCGGGAAATTCATGCTGGATGATGAGAAGCAGCGCTTTGAGGGCGGTCTGGCGAAACTGCAGCAGGCACGGTTCGTCTCCCTTGAGGAGAGCGAGCAGCTCTCCTTCTTGAAGTCGCCAAGCAAGACCTCCGCGTCGTTTCTGCGCCAGTTGCGCGAGCTCACGATTACGGGATACTTCACTTCGGAGGAGGTTGCCAAAACGATGCTTCGCTACGATCCAGTTCCCGGCAAGTACCGAGGGTGCGTTTCGGTGGATGAAGTCGGCAACGTTTTGATGAGCGAAAACTAGCTGCCTCGGCCTGCTTGGTCTCAAGTTCTGGCGGCACGGCGCAAGCGCCGCGCCTTGCTGCAGCTCTACTGGATAGGGAGAACGGAGTTTCTCTGGAGTCGGTGAAGTGCTGCGGTAGAACTCGGTTTTCTCTCTGAATTAGCAAACGAAAACACCCTTCGCCTTTTTGTCGGGGGCGTTTCATTGTGTCTCTCATGGCTTGGAGGGACGACTTCCACGTGGTCCGCGGTGCAGGATCAAAACCGCTGCGGACGAGGTGGAACTCGTCCCTCCAAATAAAACCTGCCTCGAGCTAGGAACACGAGAGGGGCAGTCGACAGTTTATATCAAAACCCTTTTTCCATGTATCCAAAAATATCTTTCGAAGAAGCTTCCGCTTGGGCGGAAGGTATCCTTTCCCAAATGACGCTCGACGAGAAGTGCGATTACGTGGGCGGCGAAGACATTTTCTATACCAAGGCCATCGAGCGGCTCGGTATCAAGCGGGTCATGATGAGCGACGCCACGGCGGGCATCCACTTGCGGGACCGTTTCCACGAGTTCACTTACCAAAACCCCATCGAAAAATCGACGGCCTTTCCCTGTCCGTTGCAGCTGTCGGCCACTTGGAACCCGGAGCTTTCGCAGGAGTTTGCCAAGAGCGTAGCGGAACAGGCCCTCGCTGCGGGGATCGGCGTCTTGCTGGGGCCGGGCTTCAACATCTACCGGCACTCCCAGTGCGGGCGTAACTTCGAGTACTTCGGCGAGGACCCCTTCCTGACCTCCCGCATGATCGAGCGCTACATCAAGGGCGCTCAGGACACGGGCGTGGTGGCGACCATCAAGCACTTCGTGGCCAACAACACCGACTACTTCCGTCGCAAGAGCAACTCCGTGGTCGACGAGCGAGCGCTCAACGAAATCTATCTGCCCGCCTTTAAGGCCGGCGTGGAAGCGGGCGTGCTGGCGGCCATGACCTCCTACAATTTGGTCAACGGCGAGTGGGCGGGCCAGAGCGAGCAGGTGATCAAGGGGCTCCTGCGCGGGCACCTCGGCTTCAAGTGGCTGGTCATGACGGATTGGTGGTCGGTCTTCGACGGGGCCAAGGTCGCCAAGTCCGGGCAAGACCTGGAGATGCCCGCTTGCCTGGCTACCGTCGGATTGGCCGACAAGGTTCGCTCTGGCGAGGTGGACGAGGCTGATGTTAACCGAATGGTTAAGTCAATCCTGACGACCCTCAAGGCGATGGACCTTTTCGATCTCGAGCCGCGTCAGGACTTGGTGGCGAACTTTCCAAAGCACGAGGAAGTCGCGCTGCAGACCGCTCGTGAGGGAACGGTCTTGCTCAAGAACGACCGGGGGATTCTGCCGCTGGTGGGCGAACAGGAGATTCTCCTCATCGGGGATTTCATCACCAACAAAGCCCATGGCGGTGGCTCGGCCCGAGTGGACGGCTATGATACGGTGCATCTTCTGGACGCCTTGGTGGAGGAGTTTGGCGACCGCGTTATTTACGAAAAGGCTCCTACCTGGGAGCGTATTGCGGCGGCGGAGCGGCTCATCTTGAGCGTCGGAACCATGGACAGCGAAGGGTGGGACCGACCCTTCGAGCTTGGCGAGGGAGACGAGCGATTTGCCCGCAAGGTCATGAGCTTGAACCCGAACGTGGTGGTGCTGGTGCAAAGCGGTTCCGGTATTCGCATGACGGACTGGAACGAGCGGGCTGCTGCCATCGTCTACTGTTGGTACAACGGCCAGAACGGGCACACGGCGGTAGCGGAAATTCTCTCCGGCAAGACTAACCCGTCCGGCAAGTTGCCCATGACCATAGAGCGCGAGTTCGCCGACAGCGTGGACCCGGACTACGTGCCGCAAGGCGAGCACTTGTATTCAAGTTGGAACGACCAATGGGAAACTGCTCGCGAGGTTTACGACATCGAGTACGAAGAAGGCGTGTTCGTGGGATACCGCTGGTATGACAGCAAGGGGATCGAGCCGCTCTATCCGTTCGGCCATGGCTTGTCGTATACGAAATTCGAATACTCGAACCTGCAGGTGTCGAAGCAGAGCTTCGCTGAAGATGAAGAGGTGGAGGTGAGCGTCACCGTGAGAAACGCTGGGGAAGTGGCTGGCTCCGAAATTGTCCAGCTTTACGTGCGAGATGTGGAGAGTTCCCTGCCGCGTCCGATCAAGGAACTGAAGGGCTTTCGCAAGCTGCAGCTGGCTCCGGGCGAGTCGCAAGCGGTGACCTTTGTCTTGCGGAAAGCGGACTTCAGTTTTTGGTCGCCGGAGGCCGAGGACTGGGTCGCGGAAGCGGGTGGCTTTGAATTGCTACTGGGCGCCTCCAGTCGAGATCTTCGTTTGTCGGCCAGAGTCGCTCTGGTGGGTTGAAGTAAGGGGTTCTTGATGTGGGTGCGTGCTTTAAGAATCCCGAAGTCCTTTATCGTAATCGGCTCGGGAAGCGCTCATCGTACAAAGCCATGAACCTCAACGAACTCGTTCCTACCCTGCAGCTTGCCATTGGTCCGATGATTTTGATTTCGGGTATCGGCTTGATCCTTTTGGCGATGACCAATCGCTACGGACGGGTTACGGATCGGGCCCGTGCCTTGCGTGAGAATCCGGAGCTTGCGGGAAGGCTGCCGGACGGCTTGGCGAAGCAAGAATTGGCGATCTTGGCCAAGCGGGCGCGGAGCGGGCGTTTCGCGATCCTATCGGTCACGCTGAGCTTGCTCTTTGCGGCCTTGCTGGTGTGCGTGCTGTTCACGATTACGTTTTTGGGACTCGATTGGGCCTGGGCAATTCTGGCTCTCTTCGGGGCTTGCATGCTTTGTTTTCTCGGGGGACTGGGCTTGTTCCTGCACGACGTGAACCTGTCGCTTAAAACCTTCCGGCTTTCCGAAAGCGCTTTTGCGGACCTTTAACTCGTTCCCATGACGATCCTCGCCATCCTCTTATCGCTCGGGCTCTTGTTTGCGGGAGCTTCTCTGCTGGTACGCGGAGCGTCTTCCTTTGCGGAGCGATTAGGGCTTTCGCCCTTGGCGGTTGGCTTGACGGTCGTGGCCTATGGCACCAGCGCTCCGGAGTTGGTGGTGAGCGTACAGGCCGCATTACAAGGGACCTCGGATATCGCCATCGGGAACGTCGTTGGCTCCAACAGTTTTAACATTGGGGTGATTCTAGGGATAACCGCTCTGATTTGTCCGATCGGCGTGGAACGGCGTATCGTAAAAGTGGATGCGCCGGTGATGCTCGCAGTCGCTTTGCTGGCTTGTTGGTTTCTGTGGGATGGAAGCCTAGGACGGATCGAGGCAGCGGCTTTTCTTGTTGGCTGCATGATCTACACGGTGGTGAACTTGAGGCAAGCGGATGCCGGAGCGGGTTCAGAGCAACTGACGGAGGCTAGGGCCGAAGCAGGTGGAAAGAGTCGCTCTGCTTGGTTGGATCTTGTCTGGTTTTTGGTCGGGCTTGCTTTATCGATCGGCGGATCGAAGCTGCTGGTCTGGGGGGCGTCCGATTTGGCCAGGGGATGGGGAGTGAGCGAGGCGGTGATCGGCCTGACCATCGTTTCGGCCGGCACCAGCATGCCCGAGCTCGTGACTTCGATCACTGCTGCCCTCAAGCGTCAGCCAGACATGGCGATCGGCAATATCATCGGTTCGAACGTATTCAATATCTTGGGAATTCTAGGCGTTTCGGCCATGGTCGGTCCCATCGCAGGGAGCGAAGTAAAAGTCTTCGACCTGGGAGCGATGGTCCTCTTTTCCGTGGCGATGCTACCGTTGATCTGGAGCGGATACATGCTGCGGAGAGTGGAAGGCCTGCTCTTGCTGGCGGGTTATGCAGGCTACCTGTGGTTTTTGTGGCCGTAGGGAGATGGTCTTCAAAAAGTAGGGCTGACTGGCCCAGTCAGCCGCGTTGGAGGATCGGCTCGTTGCGGCGGCCTAGGCCAGGCCGCCCTACCTTTCGCAGTGCTAATTCGAATTTACTGCGGGCTGAAGAGTTCAGCGGCGCGGACGCCGTTGAAGATGAATTGCACGGCGAGGGCCGCCAGCAGCAGTCCCATGAGGCGAGTGGTAAGCCGGAGGACCAAGGGGGAGAGCCATTTGGCGCCTTGCGAGGCGAGGCGCAGGATGCCGTAGGAAACGATGGCGACGAGCGTGATGGATAGGCAGAGCACAGCTTTGTGGGGCCAGGTCTCCGCTTGTTGGTAGAGAAGTATGGAGGTGGAGATAGCCCCGGGCCCAGCGAGCAGAGGGATTGCGAGGGGACTGATCGCGATGTCGTCCTTGACCCTGCCGGCGGCGGTTTCGCTTGGGGTGATGCGCTCGGGTGTTTCGGCTTTGGCCTGCAGCATTTGCAGTGCGATGAGAAGGAGCAGAATTCCTCCTGCGGCTTGGAAGGCGGAGATGGTGATGCCGAGGAAGGACAGCAAAGCGTTGCCGGTCAATGCGAACACGAGGAGGACTCCGGCGGCGGTCAGGCAGGCGATGCGGACCATGCGGAGACGCGAGGCGACGCTGTCGTTTGGCGTCATGGCGAGCAGCACCGGGGCGATGGTGATGGGCTCGACGATGACGAAGAGCGAAACGAAGCTATAGAGTCCGTATTCGAGAAGAGTCATGGGAAAGAGCGAGACATTCTTGATGTGGGAGCGTTTGCTAACGAACGAGGCCCTTTACCTTCGTCTCGATACGCAAGAGTCTGTCGGCGGCGGTGATATAAAGGGTGGTCCCGTGGGGGCCGCCGAAGGCGCAGTTGGCGAGGCGTCCATCTGTATCCAGAAAACCGATCACTTCACCGCTTGGCTTGATGACCCAAACGCCTCCTGGTCCGGTTGCCCAGATGTTTCCGCGACTGTCAATGGCCATGCCGTCGCAACCGCCCTTGCGGGTGTCGCTACGGTATTGGCTGGCGTCAAAGAGCAAAGTAGATTCGCCAGTTGGGAATTCGTCTCCATCAAGTGGGTACGCGTAAATCGCGGGTGATCGGCCATCCGAGCTGGCAATGTAGAGGGTGCGGCCATCGGGCGAGAGTCCGATGCCGTTGGGGTAACGGATTGCATCGGTAACTTCAGTGACAGTGCCATCTGCCGCGCGGCGGTAGACGTAGTGGGTGTCGATGGTTTGCTGTTGTTCGCGGTGCAGCCCGTAGGGCGGATCGGTGAAGAAGAGTGTTCCATTGGTGGAGAAGACCAAGTCGTTGGGGCTGTAGAAGGAGCGCTCCCCGTAGCGGTTAACCAGTGGGGTAAAGGTGCGGCTTGCCTCGTCGTAGAGGGCGACTTGTTTGTTGCCGTGCTGGCAAAGCACGAGTTGTCCTTCAGGGGAAAACGCGAGCCCGTTTGCTCCTGACTCGCGGAACCCTTCCGGGCTGACTTCCGTGTGGCCGCTGGGTCGCAGGAATATGGATACGCCATCCTGCTGTGTCCAATGGTAAGCGGTGTTCTCGGGGACGTCGGTGAAAAGCAGGCGATTGTTGGAGGGGTCCCAGAGGGGGCCTTCCGACCAGCGGAAGCCTTGGGCGAGGACTTCCATTGGGGCGTCGGCGTCGATGAGCGCGGCGAACTCCGGCGAATAGCTTTCGATACTGCCGAGAGTGGGGTAGGGGCTGTCGTGGGAAACGATTTCGCGTTGTCCGTAAGCGTAGCTCGCGGCGGCGATGGAAAGGGCCAAGGCGCTGAGGCGGGATTTAAGTTTCATGATACGAGCTTTGGGCTTTCGGCTTTTTGGGCGAGGGCTTCGCGGATGCTGTGCAGATTCTTTTCGTTGGCGCGGTAGAAGACGTCGAACAGGTCGCCGGCGACGGGAACGGAGCCGAGCAGGGCGTCCATCAGGTGACGTCCCACCATCAGGAGCAGAACCCTCTTTGCGACGCCGTGCCGCCAACCGACCGCTAGGAAGTAGAAGAGGACAAGGAGGCTGAAGGTATCGCCAATTCCGGGAATCAATCCGATGAGCGGGTCCCATCCGATGCGGACCTGGGTTCCAGGGATGCGAAAGGCGGAGTCCATGAAGGTCGCGATGTGGTCGAGGCGCTTGAGGTCGTTTTCGAGCGGGGAGGGCATGTTGGGAAATTGCACGCGGAACTCCCGATTTTGGCAATGCGGAACGGAGCTATCGGATTCACCCTGAGCGCCCTGCCAATAGGATTGGTGCTTACGATTCGAGAAATGCGAGCCCGGCTAGCGAAGCCGACGCTTCTGTGGTAGAGTGCCGGTTTGCCTGAGTGTTCGGCATGGTAGAACCAAAGATCGCCGCCAAATCCCCCAGCAAAGTCAGCCTCCAAGCCGGAAAGCGTTACGCTTGGTGCACCTGTGGGCAGTCCAGCGGGCAGCCGTTTTGCGACGGCTCCCACAAGGGAACCGGATTCGCCCCCAAGCTCTTCGAAGTCGAGAAGGACGGAGACTATTTCCTCTGCCAATGCAAGCGCACCGGCAAGGCCCCCTTCTGCGACGGCACGCACTCGTCGCTGGGGTGAGGCGTCGCTCGCTTCAAGCGAGGCAATCGTCCCAGCTGAGCCCGAATTTCGAAAGGTATTTGCGGAGGCGGTCAGCGTCGTTGCTGGTTTTTTTCTTCAGGCGGGACACGGCGAAGAGCTTGCGACCCGCTTCGGAGAGACTGCGCGATTCACGGCAGGCGCGTATGACGAGAGCGAGTTGGGCTTGGTCGAAGGGATCGACTTCCTCTGCCTGAGTGCCGAGCACATCGCGGAGCAGCTCCTCGTCTTGACTGTCGTTTTTAGGGCCTTGCCAGCTTCGTTGCAGGCGATCGATTTCGGATTCGACGATCTCAGCGTTGATGCGACGGTTTCCGGCAAGCGTAGCCATGCGAGTGATGCTGGCGTTGAGGTCGCGGAAATTGCCGGTCCATTTAGCGTCGGGACTGGTGGCAAACTTCTCGTAGCTGCGTCGCGCCTCCTTGTTGAAGGCGACTTGTCTTCCGTGGTCTTTGGCGTATCGGGAAAGTTCATACGAGATGTTGGGCCCGATGTCTTCCTTTCGCGAGCTGAGGCCCGGGAGCTGGTAGGACCAGAGATTGATGCGTGCCAGAAGGTCCTCTCTGAAATTGCCTTTTCGGACTTCCTCCGAGAGCTCTCGATTGGTTCCGGAAATCAAGGTGAAGTCGCTTTCCGTCTCTTGGTCAGAGCCGAGGGGAAGGAAGCGTTTTTCTTCGATGGCTCGCAGCAGCATGGCCTGCTCGTCAAGGCCGAGCTCGCCGATCTCGTCGAGGAATAGCACGCCCTTGTGGGCGGCTTTGAGCAGTCCGCCTCGATCGTCGAGGGCTCCGGTAAAGGAGCCTTTCTTGTGCCCAAAAAGCGCGGACATGGCTCCGTCGCCTCGCAGGGTGGCGCAGTTGACCTCCACGAAAGATCCGCTGACGCCGCGTTTGGCTCGCTTGACCTCGTAGATGCGTCGGGCGAGTTGCGACTTTCCCGCACCGGTAGGGCCGGTGATCAGAATGGGGTGAGGGGAGCGGATGGCGACCTGCTCGATCTCGCCGATCATGGCATTGAACGAGGCGTTCAAGGTGGCGATGCCGGACTTGAGTTGTGTCTCCGTATCCCGTTTTTCGATCTCGAAGCGGGCGGCCAGTTGATCGTAGCGGGAGAGATCGAGGTCGATGATGCGGTAGTCACCCGGCGTGGTCGCAGGGTCGCGTTTGGGAGGCGAGGTTTGGATCAGGCGAGCGGGCAGGTGCCGCGATTCGGCAAGCAGGAATAGGCAGATTTGGCAGACGTGGGTGCCGGTCGTGATGTGGACAATGTAGTCCTCGTTTTCCGTATCGAAAGGGTAGGAGGCGGCGAAATCGTAGAGCGCTCCGTAGACGCTTTCCAGGTCCCAAGGGTCTCCCATCGAGATGAGGTGCTGGTTTACTTCGGTCTCGGGCGAAACGGCCTGCATGTCGTCAGCCACCGTCTGAGCTAGCTTGGCAAACTTCGGCTCGTAGAGCAGCTCGAAGCGGTCGATGAGCAGGTCTTCTTGTTGGCAAAGGGAAACGGTCGGCCGCCAGCGGTCCCAACGCCGCCGAGGGTCGAAGGAATCGAGCTGGACTCCCAGAATGCCGATGGAAACGAGCTTCTTCATGTTCTAGATAGAAGAATAAAAAAGTAGAAAATAATCTAGATAAAACAGGAAAAATAACATCGAGATTTTTAGTGAAATTGAACTAGAGAAAAATAAAAACTTTTTAAGTAATTGGACACCAATTACTAGTGAGGTTTTTATGGTCGGTAGCCCAAGGGCTGGCACGTGTCGTGTTATTAGAGGGGCAAGTTCAGCAAAACGCTGAAATGCAATTCAACTCAAAGGAGAACGATACGAATGGCTAACAAGACACTTTTCACATCAAAGCGTGGTTCACGAGTCCCTGCCGCCAACGCTCGCAACGAGCAAGGTGCCGTGGCCTACCAGCGCTCTGCCACGCAAGCCCTCGCTCAGTATGTGGCTACGGGATGTTTGAACGGAACCTTCTACGCTTCGGCGGATGAGCAACTGGATCGAGTGGTCGAGCTTTGCAAGGCGGTTGATGCCGGTTTCATCGCCCGTCTTGCGGTCTACGCTCGTCGCTCTGCTTACATGAAGGACATGCCGGCTCTGCTTTGCGCGGTGTTGAGCACCCGAGATGCGGAACTGTTCGACCGGGTGGCTTTTGAGGTTCTCGACAATGCCAAGATGGTTCGCGTGTTCGTGCAGATCATGCGTTCCGGAGCGGTGGGTCGAAAGTCTTTAGGTACACGTCCGAAGCGATTCGTGCAGGAGTGGTTGTACAAGCTCTCCGACGAGCAGCTGTTCCGTTCGTCGGTCGGTCAAAATCCATCGATCTCGGATGTTATCAAGATGGTTCACCCGCGCCCTCGAGATGCGAATCGTGCCGCTCTCTACGCGTACTTGATTGGCAAGGACTACGACGCTGAAGCGCTTCCGTCATTGGTGGCTGAATACGAAGCTTTCAAGGACCGCGCTTTGAACGGACCGAACCCGCCTGCTTTGAAGAAGGCGCTTCGAATGCTGCGAAAGAGCAAGGGTTTCGACTTCGATGCCAATGTTCCCGACGTTCCCTTCCAGATGTTGACGGCTTTGCCGCTCGGCCTCCGTGAGTGGGCAAGCATCGCGAAGAACGCTTCTTGGCAGATGACGCGTATGAATTTGAATACGTTTCAGCGTCACGGATTGTTCGAGCATCCTGACCTCGTAAACAGGGTGGCGAATCGTTTGCGAAATCCGGAACGCATCAAGAAGGCCCGCGTGTTCCCGTACCAGCTGTTGGCTGCGTACATGAACGCGGAGGCAAGCTTGCCTCAAGCGATCAAGAACGCATTGCAAGATGCCTTGGAGATCGCTGTCGAGAACGTTCCGTCCATCGAAGGTAAGGTTGTGCTTTGCCCGGACTCGTCCGGTTCGATGCAGTCCCCAGTTACTGGACACCGCCGCGGATCTACGACTGCCGTGAAGTGCGTGGATGTGGCCGCGTTGGTGGCTGCCGCCTTCTTGCGAAAGAATCAAGATGCCCAGGTACTTCCGTTCATGGAGAAGGTGCGAAATGTCGAACTGAATCCCCGCGATAGCGTGATGACCAACGCGAAGACGCTCTCCAGCTTAGGCTGGGGTGGAACCAACTGTTCCGCGCCTTTGAAGTGGTTGAACGATCGTCGCGAAGCTCCGGACTTGGTAGTCTTTATTTCTGACAACGAGTCTTGGGTGAATTCCGGTCCATCTCGCCAAGGAACCGCTATGATGCAGGAGTGGGAAGTATTGAAGCGCCGCAACGCGAAAGCGAAGCTGGTATGCATCGATATCCAGCCTTACTCCACGGCTCAGGCGACCTCGCGTCGTGACATATTGAATGTCGGTGGATTTTCAGATTCGGTTTTTTCCGCAATCGCAGATTTCGCCCGCCACCCGATCGACGGAGACTATTGGGTTTCCAAGATCGAAGATGTGCAGATTCCATAAACTATTGATCACTGGGCGGCGTGGTTCGTCGCCCAGTATAACTGAAATACTAACACTGTTCTTTATATTACTTTTGCGCGAATGCCGGAAGGACTACATTGCTTCATGTGCAGCAGGTCGCGGGTTCGAGTCCCGTCGCGCCGCCCAATTCATCGGCGCGTAGCTCAGTGGTAGAGCAGCTTACGTTCGTCTTTCCAATTCCTTGTCGCGCTTGTTCTTTTTAAACCTTTCACGCGAATGCTGATGGGACTACATCAGAATCTACAGGTTGCAGGTTCGAGTCCTGCCGTCACCTACATTGGCTGGCGTAGCTCAACTCGGTAGAGCAGTAGCAAATGTCTCATCGAAACTTAGTCGCGTGTCTGAATTTCTTCTAAATGCGAATGCTGTCATGACTACATCGGGTTCTGTGACCGAAAGGTCGTCCGGGTATCGAATCCCGGCTGGTTAACGTCTTGCCAGTGGTGGAAGTAGACACGCAGGAGTATCGTCATGATAAAACCTTGTCGCATTTTTCAATTCTGGTCGAATGCCGTTAGGGACTACATTTACAACTGTCCTGTCTCTAGCATGAACTTGTCGACCCCTTAACGCTGCAGCGAATGCTGACGGAACTACAATGGTAGAAGCCGAAAGGTAGTGCAGGTTCGAATCCTGCAGTTTCGTCAAAGATTTGTCGCTGCATCCAAATTTCAATTACTGCAATGAAAACAATCAACATAGATGGCTCTCTGGGCGAGGGCGGTGGTCAAGCGCTTCGCAGCTCTTTGAGCTTGTCGATGATCACGGGTAAGCCGTTCCGAATTGAGAAGATTCGTGCCAAGCGTGCGAAGCCGGGCTTGATGCGGCAGCACTTGACCTGCGTTCGTGCAGCCACGGAGATCTGTGGAGCCAGGGTGGAAGGGGCGGAAATGAAGTCTCAGAATTTGAGCTTTGTCCCGGGTAAGGTTAAGGCGGGCGAATACAGCTTTGCCGTGGGTACGGCGGGCAGCACTTCGCTTGTATTCCAAACCCTTTTCCTGCCGCTCTTGCTCGCCCAAGGCGAATCCATCGTTCAGTTCGAGGGCGGCACCCACAATAGCAAGGCGCCTAGCTTTGACTACCTCTCAAAGGTCTTCCTGCCCGTCGTGCGTCGCATGGGGGCGGAGGTCGAACTCGAGTTGGTGCGGGCGGGATTTTATCCGGCTGGCCAAGGGCAGTTCGTAGCGGAGATTGGCTCGGCCAAATTGCTTGAATCGATCGAGCTGCTGCAGCGTGGAGCGCTGAAGTCCCGTCGGGCAGTTGCCGGTTTGTGCAATCTCGAGGAGCGTATCGGTAAGCGGGAGCTTTCCGAGCTTTCCAAGGTGCTTGATCTGAGCCTCAAGGAGATGGAGGTCCATCAGTACGAAGGGTCAGCAGGCGTGGGCAACGTGCTTTCCATGGCTTACGAATTCGAGGAGTTGACCGAGATCGTCACTGGCTTTGGCGAGAAGGGAGTGACCTCTGAGTTTGTAGCGAAACAGGTTGCGAAAGAAGCGGTTCGCTATGCCAAGGAAGAAGCCCCGGTGGGCGACTACCTTGCGGATCAATTGTTGCTTCCCTTCGCCCTTGCTGGAGGCGGAAGCTTTCGGACCCTGGCCTTGAGCCAGCATTTTTTGACAAACAAAGATATTATAGAGAAATTTTTAGATATTGAGATCCAGACCACGCGGGAGAGCCGACTCTCTTGGCTGGTGGAGATCCTTAGCTGATTACCAAAGGGCAATGCCCGTGTGGGAAGCGACCTTGCGTCGCGATCTGTACAATCGATATCGCGGCACAAGGCCGCTTCCCACAACGAAAGATGTAACCATGCAACCAATACATGAACTGCTGAGCCGAATTCGCTGGGACGAAGTGTTCGGAAAAGGCGATTTCGAAATAGCCTATGTCGAACGTGGTCAGACCGCACTCGAGAGGGTGGGTCTGGAGAACGTGGAATTCGAAAAAGGAAACTCCTTTTCCTTTACCGCTCTTTGTGGGGACAAACTATATCATGACATCCCCTTCCATCGCGTACGAGAAGTGTACAAGAACAATGAGCTGATCTGGAAGAGACCAGACCCTCAGGAGTAAGACACCAAATGAAAAACAAAGATTTATTAAATATAGGAATCCCCGCGGGAGAACCCGCTCGGGAAGCAATGAATATCGTTAAGCAGCTGGCCACCGGGGGGAAGCGATCCTCGGATATGCGTTTGATTCTCTCCGCCGTGGTGGAAAAGCCGGACCGTTATTTAGAGGATGCGATCCTCGGCGGCCTTGCTGAGAAGCTAGCCGGAAAGCGCTACATCGCCCGTGAAACGCCCGCTCCTTACCGTCAGTGGGGCTCGGACCTGGAGGACATGTCTATTCAGCAAATGTTGAATGGTTGTAGCCTGCCGGTAGCGGAGCGCGGCGCCTTGATGCCGGATGCACATCCGGGCTACGGATTGCCGATCGGTGGGGTTTTGGCGACGAACAATGCGGTGATTCCGTACGCTGTCGGTGTAGACATAGCTTGCCGTATGAAGTTGAGCGTATTCGATATTCCGGTGAAGCGTTTGCTGCGCGACGAAGGAAACGGTCGCTTCACGGGAGCTCTGAATACGGAGACCAAGTTTGGAGTGGGCGGTTTCTTCAAGGAGAAGCGTCTGCATGATGTGATGGATCGTGACTGGTCGGTTTCGCCGATCACGCAGCAATGCAAGGACAAGGCTTGGAAGCAGCTGGGAACCAGCGGAAGCGGAAACCACTTCGTGGAGTTCGGAGAGATCGAGATTTCGGATACGTCGCTGGGCGTGGAACCGGGAACCTATGTGGCTCTGATGAGCCATAGCGGGAGCCGGGGAACGGGTGCTAACGTAGCCGCTCACTACTCGAAGTTGGCTAAGGACACGCATCCGGAATTGCCGAAGGAGCTGCAGCATTTGGCGTGGTTGGGTCTCGATTCCAAGGCGGGCCAGGAGTACTGGCAAGCCATGGAATTGATGGGGCACTACGCAGCTGCGAACCATGCTTGTATCCATAAACATGTGGCAGCGAACTTGGGTCTCGAGCCAATCCTCGACGTGGAGAACCACCATAACTTCGCGTGGAAGGAGCAGCACGACGGCAAGGAAGTCATCGTGCACCGCAAGGGCGCGACTCCAGCAGGCGAAGGCGTGCTGGGAGTGATCCCAGGTTCAATGGCGAGTCCCGCTTATGTAGTGCGAGGCAAGGGCAACCCAGAGTCGTTGAACTCCGCCTCCCACGGTGCGGGCCGGGTGATGAGCCGTAAGCAAGCCGCATCGAAGTTGAACTGGAAGGACGCCAACAAGCTCCTGCAGGAACGCGGAGTCCGCCTGTTGTCGGCCGGGATCGACGAGGTTCCGTACGTCTACAAGGACATCGACGAAGTCATGGCGGCTCAGGCCGACCTGGTGGATCCGCTGGCGCGCTTCTTTCCGCGTCTGGTGAAGATGGCCCCGGCCGGAGAGCGTCCGGAGGATTGAGTGTTTTAGGGCAGCAGTCTGACGTTTGGAATTTGAGCGGGTTGCGATGCTTTGGAGTTGTTCTAGGGTATCGCAACCCTTGTTACCCTTATGCAAATATCCAAGCTCGTTGTACCCTCGCTGCTCGCTAGTAATCTGCTTTTCGCTTTCCTGCTGATACAGAAGGACGGGGAAAAGGCTTCGCCCGAATCGGCTCCGGAATCGGACCTCGAACGGCTCTCGGAAATCGAACAAGATTTCCCTGTAACCGACTTGGAGGAGTCGCTAGGCGGCTTCGTGGAGAGCTCGTCCGAGTACGAGATCCTAAAAGAGGAGAATCTCGCTCTGCAAAAGGAGGTGGCCGAGCTGAAAAACGAATTGTCGGTCTACAATGCGCGAAGGCAGCGGCCAAGGGCGTCCCAAGCCGGCTCGGGCTTGACCCATCCGGGGGACCCGATGCTTGCGATGCTCCACGACGAATCGACTGTGGACTTAGCTTTGGATTGGATACGCGCCGACCAGTCGCGTCGCTTTGCCTCGTTGATCGCATTGTCAGAGGTGGGGCCGTTAGAGAAGGAGAGGCTCGTCGAGTTGCTTACTGCTCGCTACGCGAACCGAGCCGACCTGAATCAACTTGGACTGGAAGCTTTGCCAGAGGAGGAGAGGCGAGATATCGAGGCGAGCTACCAGCAGGAGCTTCGTTCCCTTGTTGGCGATTCTATGGCCGAGCTCTTTCTTAAAGCGGAAACCAAACCTCTATCTTTCGCCCGTATACAAGAAATCGATACGCTGATGAGATTCGGCAACCAACCGCTTACCCAAGAGCAATACTTGCCTATCTGGAACCTGCTTTCGAATACGATTCAGGTGGGGGTGCGTATGAACGATGCGGCTTCGGTGATTGAGGTGACTGAGCGTTCGATCAACAACAACATTGAAATGCTGGACGAAGCCGAAGCCTTGCTAGAGCCTGCTCAATTTGCCATATTCGAGGAACGTATCCTAGCGGACATTACACAAACGCGGGTGCGGCAACACATGATGCTTCAATCGTTCGAGCAGCGAGCGCGACTCGAGGCGGAAGCGGCGCCGGTAGAATAGCTCGTTCTGGGGGAACGGAAATTAAGGTAGCTTGCTCCGTCTCGAAGGCGCCGAGGTCGGGGGCCTTGCCCTTGAACGGCAGGCGGACGTCGATTCCGGCATCGATGAGCCGGCTTCCCGGCTTCGGGCGCATGAAGTCGATTTGCGGCAGGCTCCCGTCGGGTTGACGTGGTCCGTCGACTCCCTTTGGAACCACGCTCAGGAAATCCTCGGAGGTGACGTTGCCCGTTTCGATTAGGTTCCAGGAATTGAATTGGTCATCTGGCAGAAAGCGTTCGATTCCGGACACGGGGGGCGCTTCGCCGAGCGCTACGTTGTTGCGTAGCACGTGGGTCACGGGCTTGGGCTGCCGCTGGGCGACCTTCAGGTTGAACTGCTGGGGGTTGTTGAAGGCGGTGTTGTTGTAGAAACGCACGAGGCCTGGGTGGTAGTTCGTGTTGAAGCCCACCACTCGGTTGTCGAAGGCGAGGCTGTGGCTTACGGAGTGGACGGCGACGTGTCCCGGAAATCGCTCTGGATTGAGCAGCCATCCTCCCATTTTGAATCCGCCGCCGTTGCCTGCCTCTTCCTGAGTGTCCGGCACGAAACCGTTGCTCCAAGCCCAGCAGTGCTCGATCTTGTGGGCTCCCAGAGCATGGATCAGGTCGTAGCCGTCGTCGCTGTTGGCCCAGGCCCGGCAGCCGCGGAAGACGTTGCCTTCCATGCTGGCATGGCCGCCGAAACCGTCTGCGTTTTCGCCGCCGCGATCAGGATCGTAGTTGTGGTGGGAATCGCAGTTCAGTACCAGATTGTGTCCCCCTTCGGAAATGAAGAGCCGGGGCCCCTCGTTGTGGTGCAGGTTGAGCAGTTCGAAAATGTTATGGCTGCCCCCTTCGACGCGGATCGCCCAGGACTCGTTGGTGTTGGTGAGGATTTGCTGCACGCCCCGAATCTCGATCCCGCGCAGGTGTAGCCAGTCTCCGGTGACGCTGATGCCGCGAATTCGGGCAGGGGTGAGCAATTGGTAGAAGTCGAGGATGGGGATCTCGTCTTGGTAGGCCCAATAGTTGATGCGTTTTCCCTCCTCGCCGCTCTTGTCGAGAAGGATGCCGGTGGCGATTTCGGTCCCCTTGAAAAAATATTCGCCGCCTCGTATCCAAATGGTATCGCCCGGGGCCGCGGCGACTTGGGCTCTCGTTATCGATGCGAAGGGCTGCTCGATGGTTCCAGGGTTCGAGTCGCGACCGTCGGGATGAACGTAGAATTCGTCGGCGGAAGAAAGGCTTGTGGCGAGCACCGCCAAGAGTGAGCAAAAAGAGAAAAGATAGGGTTTCATGGGGGTAGTCTTTGGGGTGGGGGTTAGGTCTTGATGAAGCCGGGGTAGCTTAACCTTCAGAATGATCTCAATGAGGTGAGGGGACAACTGCTTCTGGCTTTTAGTTAGCCTGCCAGTCAGATTTTGGGCATCGTTTTGTTCGTTTAGATGCCAAGCCTGAAGCCGGGAATCCCCCTGCAGAAAGGGCAACCGCAGCCCTTCAGGTCGATCGAGGGAAGGCTTTCCCAGCCGTCTCGGTGCGATACGTTTTCAAGTGACCCTTTTCCAAGCTGGGTGTAGAGTCTCCAGGTATGAAGGTACCCCATTTCATTACCCCAACCATTCCGTGCAGACTTAAACTGAATCGCTTCATGCCGGTTCTGAAGATACCGCGGGTCGGGATTGCGCTGTTGGTCGGAGCGACCACGGTAGCGACCGGCAGCGCTGCTGAGAAGCTGGATCGCGGCATGATTGCGATGCCTACGGATGAGAACGCAGCTTACATCGGATGGCGTTTGTTCGAAAGCGACCCGGCTGGCTTGGTTTTCAACCTCTATCGTTCCACCAATGGAGAGGAGGCGGTGAAGTTGAACCGAGCGCCGATTCGCGATGGCTCTAACTTTTTGGATACATCGGTTCGCTTGGACGAAGATAACGCTTATTGGATCAAGTCCGTTACGCTCCGGCGCGGGCGTCCCTCTATCGAGGGCGAAGAATTGGCTCGAGTGGAATTGGCTGCCCACAGGCCAGCGACCTCCTATTATTCGTTCCCGCTGCAGGGGGACTATGGTTTTCAGCGAGTGGGCATCGCCGATCTTAATGGCGACGGAAAATATGACTACGTCATCAAGCAGCCTGAGCGAGGCTTAGACCCCGGATCGGCCCGCAAGAGCCCGGGGACCTACAAAGTGGAAGCCTATCTTCATGATGGCACTTTCCTTTGGCGGAAAGACTTGGGCTGGAACATGAACATGGGAATCTGGTGGACGCCTATGATCGTGTATGACTTTGATGGAGACGGAAAGGCGGAGGTCGCTCTGAAGACCGCGCCCTTCGCTGCGAGCTACGAAGCGTCCTATGCGGAGAAAGGCGGTCCTGCCGATGGGTTCGTGATCTCAGGTCCAGAGTATTGCTCGATCCTGGATGGGATGACCGGTGAGGAGATCACGAAAACGGATTGGGTGGAGCGGGGCGATCCTGAAGCATGGGGCGACAACCGAGGCAATCGGGTTAACCGAAACCAGATCGGCATCGCTTCCTTGGATGGAGAGCGAACGAGCTTGCTGGTCTGCCGCGGCACCTACACGCGTATGGTGGTGGATGCCTACGACTTGATTGACGGAGCGCTGGTCAAGCGGTGGCGTTGGGATGGTGACGAGTCGACTCCGCCGGTTCGCGGTCAAGGTTCCCATGGATTGCACGCAGCTGATTTAGACGCCGATGGACGAGAGGAGGTCATTCTCGGTTCGGTTGCTTTGGATGATGACGGCACTGTTATGTGGAATACGAATATGGGGCACAATGACATGGGGTACTTGACTGATGTGATTCCCAGCCGCCCGGGCTTGGAGATCATCCTTGGATACGAATCCGCTCAGGAACGGAACGGTATTTGTTTATTGGATGCGCGGACAGGCGAAATGATTTGGGGGCATCCCTACAAGACGGCTCACATCCATGACCAGGGAATGTTCGGCGACTTCGTACCCAGCAATCCAGGGATCGAGTTCTATTCGGGGGAGCAGAACGGCACGGGATATTGGCTTTACGATGCGGCGACAGGTTATCTCTTGTCCGAAGAGAATTTGGGCGGACTCAGTCCTCGGGCGCTTTTTTGGACGGGCAAAAGAAGCAAGGCCTACATCCCGGAAATTCCTTGGGGCAAGCGGACGGGAATGCAAGTGAATCGAATTCTTGAATACGATGGTGGCCAAGTGGGAACCATTGAAGGGAACATCGTTGCCATTGCAGATCTGTTAGGGGACTGGCGAGAGGAAGTTGTCGTCAGTTACCCGGGTGAATTAAGAATCTACACGACGACGATTCCCACCGAAAGCCGACGTCCTTTCCTCATGGACGACCCGCTCTATCGCAACGACGTCGCCCAGCAAGCCATGGGCTACCTCTATCCTCCGCAGACCAGCTATCACTTTCGTTGAGTAACGGCGTCCTCGTATAGTGGCTGTTGGGTAAGTCTTCAAAGGTGTTTGATCGGTGCTCAGGCAATTACTCCTGTGCCTGCTGCATTTTGGGGCTAGCAATTTATAGGTAGCTTTTGATAGTCTGAGGCTTCCTCTTGTCCTCACCTTGCCAGTTCAACTTAAAGTCCAACTGTTGGGAGAGTTCTCGCTTTCTCTCGACGGGACCGCTCATACGGCGATCGATACGATTCGCCTGCGTGGCCTGCTAGCCTTTTTGCTGCTGAAACGGGGGGAGGCCTTGCAGCGTTCGCGGCTGGCTTACTCCTTTTGGCCGGATTCGACGGAGAAGCAGGCCTTGACCAATTTCCGCCACTTGCTGCATGAGCTGCGCAAGAAACTGCCGGAGGCGGACGACTGCCTGCAAACCAACAGCAAGACGATCGAGTGGCGGTTAGATGCTCCGGTAGAGCTGGACGTGGAGCGTTTCGAGTCGGCGTGCCAAGAGGCCTCAGTGGCTTGCAAGCGGGGTGATCGGACTGCTGCAGTGGTTCAGTTCGAAAAGGCTGTGGCGGCGTACGGAGGCGCTTTCTTGCCGGGGCATTATGACGAGTGGGTGGAGGTGAAGCGGGAGGAGCTGAAGCGACGTTTCGCGGAGTTGCTGGAAGAGGCGACAGCTTGCCTGGAGGCGAAACGAGACTATGCGGGGGCGATCGTATACGGGGAAAAGCTGCGTAGCTTGGAGCCGACCCGCGAAAAGGCGTATGCGAGCTTGATGCGTTTGTATGCGCTCAATGGAGACAGAGCTAAAGCGCTGCAGGTGTATCGAGATTGTGAGGACGTTTTGCGTAAGGAGCTCGACGTTTCAACCAGCGAGCGAACCAAGGAATTGCATCGCAAGCTGCTGGCAGAGGAGCCGCTGGAGTCTGCTGCGAAGCCAACGACCTTGGGTGCGGCGAGCGAACCGGAGTTGCCTTTGCAGGGCAGGCAAGCGGAGTGGGCTTTGCTCAAGGAGGCTTGGGCGAGCGCTTTGGCGGGTCAGGCCCAATTGATCGTTTTGATTGGCGAGGCGGGAATCGGGAAGTCGCGTTTGGCGGAGGAGCTTTACGTGTCGTTGGCGCGGCAAGGGGTGGCGACGTGTCGCACGCGTTCTTATGCGGCGGAAGGTCGTTTGGCCTATGCTCCGGTTTGTCAGTGGCTGCGGTCGCCGGTGTTGTATCCAGTTTTATCAGATATGGATCCGGTATGGTTGGCGGAAATTGCGAGAGTGATGCCGGAGCTGAAGGCTCAGTTTCCGGAGTTGCCGAAATCGTCCATGGAACAGGGGAATTGGCAGCGGCATTTGCTGTTCGAAGCTTTGTCTCGGGCCATCCTGGCGAAGGACGAACCGGTGATGCTCTTGTTAGACGACATGCAGTGGACCGATCAGGAGTCGCTGGAGTGGTTGCGTTATTTGCTGCGTTTTGCCCCGAAGGGAAAGCTCTTGATTACGGGTACCATTCGCGAGGAGGAGCTGTCGCAGGACCATCCGTTGCGCCCCATGATGCGGGAATTGAGTCGCGACGGGCAGTTGAGTGAAATTCATCTGGGACCGATTTCGGAGGAAGAAGCCGCCTTGATCGCGGCAGGCGTGGCGGGCCGTGGCTTGAGTTTGCGGGAGGCTTCGCGGCTGTATGAAACGACGGAGGGAAATCCACTATTTGTAGTGGAGAGCGTGCGAGCGGGTTTACGGAATCGGGATGAGAGTTCGCTGGACTCGTTTGAGGGCTTGGAAATTTCGACGGCCTTGCCGCGCAAGGTGCATGCGGTTTTCACGACGCGTTTGGCTCAGCTCTCGCCGGCGGCATTGGAGCTGTCACGCATCGCGGCGGTGTTTGGGCGAGCCTTTACTATCGAGATGTTGGTGGACGTCAGTGGAAAGTCGGAGGAGGAAGCGATCGGTTTGTTGGACGAACTTTGGGATAAGCGGATCCTTTGCGAGCAGGAGGCGGGCTTGTATGACTTTACCCATGACAAGCTGCGCGAGGTGACCTACGAGCAGATCAGTACTCCGAAGCGTCGACTCTTGCACAAGAAGTCGTCGGATGTGCTGGAAGCGTTTTTTGCTGGCGACTTGGGGCAGGTAATGGCCCAGTTGGCTTCGCACTACGAGGAGTCGGGACAGGTGACCAAAGCGACGGACGCTTACCTGAAGGCGGGCTTGGCGGCCAAGGAATTGAATGCGACGCGGGAAGCGATCCGCCTCTTTGAGAAGGCGAACAGCTTGTTGGGACGCCTCGCTTCGACGCCGGAAAATAGGGAAAAGGAACTGGAACTGTGTACCGCGTTGGGTGTTTGCATGGTGGCGGAATTTGGATACCAGACGCCACGTATGAAGCAGATCTACGAGCGTTCGCAGGAGCTGTGCTCGCTCCTCAATCGTCCGACTTCTGCACCAGTGGTGAGAGGCTTGGCCCTCTTTAATCTGGTGTTTGGCAACTTGCATGTGACGGTTGCTCAGGCGGAAACCTTGAGGTCCTACTACGAGGAAACGAAAGACGAAGTACTGTATGTAGAATCTGAGTACGTGCTGGGGGTGGCGACTTTTTGGCTCGGGCGATTCGAGGAGAGCCGGCTTCACTTAGAGAATTCGTTGCAGCGGTACAACCCGGCGTTGAGCCATCTGCACGTCGCCAACTATGCCCAGGATCCGAAGGCGATTTGCCTGTGCCGCATGGGATGGACTTTGGTGATGTTGGGAAAGCTCGATCAGGGCGCGGATTTCGTGCGGCGTTCGATCGAGCTGGGCAAGGCGGTGGATCATCCGCATACGGAGGGCTACACGCTGAGCTTCAGCGGGCAGGTGTGCATGGATCTCGGCGATCACGCGTTGATGCGAAGTTGCGTGGAGAAGTTCCGGGGGATTTCGGCGGAGCATCAGCTTCTCTTCTGGGAGACCCGTTGCGAGATGGTGACTGGCTATCTGCAAGTGATAGAGGAAGGGGATCGCTCAGGATTTCAGCGAATGCGGGAGAACTTCGAGCTGTGCTTGGAGCGTAAGCATACGATTAGCCTTTCGTCTCACCTCGTCTACTTCGCGCGGGCGCATGCTCAATTGGGTGAGTTCAAAGAAGGACTCCAAGTTTTGGATACATTAGGGGATGCTTTGAACCAGAGCGAAGAAACCTTTTACGACGCGGAGCTGCTGCGAATCAGAGGAGAGTTGCTGCACGGGTTGGGACGCGCCGAAGCAGAGGTGGACGAATTGTATCTCAAGGCTTTATCGGTGGCCCAGGAGCAAGGGAGCTTGCTCATGGAGTTGCGGGCGCGATTGAGCTTGGCCAAGCTTTGGCGCGGTTCGGAGCGGGAATCGGAAAGCCGCAAGGACTTGGAGGCCGTTTTCGGGCGATTCAGCGAAGGCTTTGATCGTCCGGACTTACGGGCGGTGAGCGCTTTTTTGGCGGAATAAACGTTTCCTGAACGCGATTTTTTGAAGATTTCCGCATTTTTTCGCTAAGAAACGCTGGGAGGAACGCCGGGCAAACGCTGCTTTGGCTAGAGTGGTTGGGTCAAAAGAGGCGACGGTCGCCTCGGGACAATTCAACTAATTAATTGGAGATAATCATCATGCCACTCGTAAACGTACAAGTCATCGAAAACGTATTCACGGCAGAACAGAAGAAGGAGATCATCCAAAAGATCACCGACACCATGACCTCGATCGAGGGGGAGGCCCTGCGCGAAGTCACTTGGGTAAAGATCGACGAAGTGAAGGAAGGGAATTGGGGTATCGGCGGTCACTGCGTCACCGCGGCCGACGTGCATGCCATGCAGATGGCTTCGGCTTAGCGTTGTCGCTCTGCTTTTCGGAGGGATGCGTTTTCTGCGCGTTCGGAGAGCGCATCCCACCTTTTTCTTTTTTTTTCCGAGAAAAACGCTTCGCGGAACGCTTTAGAAACGCTTTGGGCGCTAGAGTGTTTCCGGAAACGACAAATTGCTCACTCGAAACCTCAAAACCAATAAATCATCATGAGAATCAACAAAGCTGACGTACCTGTTAAAATCGATGTTCCCGGTGCGACTGCCCGGCAAGCCCTCGAATTTGGCGATGCTACCGGCTATAGCAAGATGGCAGGCGAGTACTTCTCCATGGGAGCGGGCACCGACATCTCTGGACTCCTCAAAGGACTTGAAAACGACCTTTGTCAATCGCCTCACTGGGGCTACATGATCGAGGGTCACATGATCATCACCTACACCGATGGAAGCGAAGAGGAGGCCAAGACCGGCGATCTCTTTTACTGGCCTCCAGGCCACACGGTGCGGGCGGAATCCGACTCGGAGATTATCCTCTTCTCTCCGCAACACGAGCACTGTGCGGTGGTGAACCACATTCATGCGCAGGTGGCAGGAGCTGCCTCCTAGCTTATCCTGTTCGCGGCCGTCGGAGGGCGACGGCCGCGTAACCTCTTTGTGCATCAACTTTATACCAACCATCATGACCACGCTTGCCCAACCCAACTTAGACTCTCTCAAAGCCTCCGTTCGCGGAGATATCGTTCTCCCGGATGCTTCGAACTACGACGAAGTCCGCGCCATATGGAACGCCATGATCGATCGGCGTCCTTCTCTTATCGTACGTTGCACCGGTGTGGCGGACGTGAAGGCTTGCTTGGCCGTTGCCAGGGAAGTGGACTTGCAGGTCTCGGTGCGTGGGGCGGGGCATAATATTGCGGGCAACGCGATTGCGGACGACCGACTTCTGATCGATCTGTCGGCTCTACGTTCTGTATCCGTAAACCCTTACAGCAAAACGGTTACCGCTGGCCCAGGCGCAACTCTTGGAGACATCGACCACGAGACCAAGGAATTCGGTTTGGCGGTGCCCATGGGGATCAATTCGACCACCGGGATCAGCGGGCTGGCCCTTGGTGGAGGGATTGGCTGGTTGACACGTGAACATGGCATGACCTCCGATAACCTGCTCTCCGTGCAAATCGTCACGGCGACCGGCGAGGTGCTGGAAGCGAGCCAAACGGAAAACGCCGATCTCTTCTGGGCGTTGCGAGGCGGTGGTGGAAACTTCGGCATCGTAACACGTTGGACCTTCCAAGCTCATCCGGTCAGCACGGTGACCGCTGGTTTGGTGGTCTTCCCGGCGGAGGAGCGGAAGAGCGTCCTGCAAAATTATCGCGAGTACTGCGTGACGTTGCCAACCAGCTCTGCCGTTTGGGTGGTACTGCGTCAAGCTCCCCCGCTGCCCTTCCTCCCGGAAGATGTACACGGCAAGGACGTGCTGGTACTGGCATTCTGCCACAATGGAGATGCAGCGGAAGGTCAGAAGATTGTGGATACACTGGTTTCGTTTGGTAATCCAGTGGGCGTGCATGCAGGCGAAATGCCTTTTGCCGGCTGGCAGCAAGCTTTCGATCCGCTGCTGACGCCAGGCGCGCGCAACTATTGGAAATCTCACAACTTCACGGAGCTCTCCGATGGATTTTTGGATGCGACCATCGAGTATGCGTCCGCATTGCCCAGCCCCGAGTGTGAAATCTTTTTTGGATACATCGAAGGGTGCTGCAACTCGGTCGCTCCTGAGGAGACCGCCTACAGCCATCGGCATACCAAGTGGGTGGTGAACATGCACGGGCGTTGGCAGGACGCGGGAGACGACGAGTTTTGTATCCAGTGGGCCCGCGACCTCTTTGCGGCGACGAAGCCGTTTGCGGCCCCAGGCGTTTATATCAACTTCCTCACAGGCGAGGAAACGGACCGCATCAAGGATGGCTTCGGGCCCAACTATGGACGCCTCGTTGAAGTGAAGTCCAAGTACGATCCGGACAACGTCTTCAACCTGAATCAAAATATAACGCCAGTCTAGGGCGGTAAGAGGTCAAGCGCAGGCGCCGACCGCTATTGAAAGTCGCTTTGCAACTGGATCACCAAGGTGGAACGGCTGTTTCGTGGCCGCTGGGAGGGGGATCCTCTTGCCGGTGTTTTGGAAACGCACTTCGCGAACCGCGTGGAATGGGTGCCTCCAGAGTCTACGTCATTGGGGGCGATCTCCATGTCGTGTGTACTGCGCTTGCTCGCTGCTCAGATCGAAACTATAAACCAAAAGGTTAAAAGATGTACCACTCGTAAACCTACAAGTCATCGAAAACGTATTCACCCCTGAGCAGAAGAAGGAGATCATCCGGAAGATCACGGACACCATGACCTCGATCGAGGGGGAAGCCCTGCGGGAAGTGACCTGGGTGAAGATCGACGAGGTGAAGGAAGGGAATTGGGGAATCGGCGGCCATTGCCTGACTGCGGCGGACGTGCATCGCATGCAGATGGCGGAGGCTTAGGAGCGATTGGCTTGGCCTGGTCGCTCGTCTTCAGGGAAAGGCGCTCGTCGGGAGACGGACGCCTTTTTCGCGTGACGAGCCCGCTCCCACGAAAGGGGGTCAATGATCCTCTTGGTAGATGACAGGATTGAGGGGGCTGTCGATGGTTTGCCCGATTTGGGCGCCGGGCATCCAGTTGTCCCAGTCGTTTTGCTGGTTTGGGTTGAGGGGCTTCTGCAGTTTCATGTCTTTATCCATGTAGATGATGGTCATGATCTTGCGCATTTTCTTAGATGTGTTGGGACCGGCACGGTGGAAGGTGAAGCCGTAGTGGAAGCTGACCTCGCCGAGGTCGTAGGGGCTGGAGTCGACGGGGAAGTCGGAGACTTTCAGGTGTTGGTCGATCCTCTTCTCGCTTTCCTCGCTGATGGCGAAATCGCGGCCGAACTTGATCTTTTGGCTGCCGATGGAGAATTCGAGGGGGCCGCATTCCATGGGCACGGGGACGAGGGGAATCCAGGCGGTGACGGTGTTTTCGTTGGACAGGGGCCAGTAGAACTGGTCGACGTGCCAAGGGGTGTAGCCGCCGCTGGGTTCCTTGTAGAGGGCTTGGTCGTGGTACATTCGCACGCCGTTGGTTCCCATGAGCTCGGTGGCGATGCGGCCGAGGCGTTTGCTCATGACGAATTCCTTCACGGCTTCGTTTTGGGTCCAAATATTGGAGATTTGCAGGAAGGCTTTGCTGTAGATATCTCGTTGCTCCATGGCGCGGTGCTCTTGGCGGAGCTTTTCGACCATGTGGGAGATTTCGGTTTCGTAGTGAGCCAGAACTTCGGGCGAAAGCACGTGCTTGAGCTTGATGTAGCCGTCGCGGCGGAAGCGGGCGATTTGCTCGTCGGTGAGGGCATAGTGGGAGTCGAGGTCGAGGGTTTGGGTAGGCATTGTTCTTTTCGGTAATAGCGTTTGATTGGGGCCCTCCGTCTCACAGGGAACGCCAAGGGGGCGGCCGCTTCCGTCGAAGGGAATTCGGTGCCTACTCTAATGGATTGCATAAGCTGAGTCCTGCCCGCTTCGTGCAAAATCCGGTACTATGTTAGCAAGAAACAGGATAATAGGTTTGAGATAGGGGAAAGGAGTATGCTTTGAGAACAGGGTGAAGCTGCGATTCGAAAAGGTGAGGACGCCGGAGGATGGTTCGTTTCGCTTCAATGTGTACGAGGGGAGAGGCTTCGATTGCCCGTTTCACTACCACCCGGAATTGGAGCTTACCTACATCGAAAGCAGTTCGGGGCGGCGATTTGTGGGGGACCACATCGGCCGCTACGAAGCGGGAGACTTGGTTTTGCTAGGCCGTGGCTTGCCGCACATGTACTTCAGCGATCCGTTGCCGGAGGGAGAGGGCGGTAGTTGGGCGCGGTCCTGGGTCTTGCAGTTCAGGGAGGATTTCCTGGGCGACGCTTTTGGGGCGGCGCCGGAAATGGTAGGGGTGCGCGCTTTGTGGAAGGAGGCGGAGCGCGGCTTGCGTTTCGATGGCGAAACGAGGGATGCCGTGGTGGCGGAGATGGGCAGGCTTGTCGTTGCGACGGGCGTTCAGCGATTGGAGACCTTGTTGCGGATCTGGCGGATTTTGGCTGAGTGTTCGAAGGCGGAGCCTTTGAGCAGCCGCGGCTATGTGGGGCCCAGCGGCAACGGGGCGGAGCGGAGGATCGACAGGGCGTACTCCATCGTTAACGAGCGCTTTGCAGAGGGGTTGACTCAGGCGGAAGTGGCGCGGGCCCTTGGAATGGGAGTATCTTCTTTCAGCCGGTTCTTTCGCCAACACACGGGCCGGACCTTTACTGAGTTTTTGACGGAGATCCGAGTCGGACAAGCGTGTCAGCAATTGCAGCGCAGCGACGAGCAAGTACTTCAGGTCTGTTTCGCTTGCGGGTTTTCGAACCTGTCGAACTTCAATCGCCGCTTCAGGGAACGGACAGGCATGAGTCCTCGGGAGTATCGATCCAAGTTTGTCCATTTGGAAGGGGGCAAGGACCGCTCGCGGCGTTGACAATTCGCAGGGAATTCTGTGTTAAATTTAACCGTATGGTTAATAGAAGCTCGCTAGATGAAACCTTTCATGCCTTAGCAGATCCGACTCGCCGGGCGATTTTGGAGGAGATCGCCAAGGGCGATCCAACGGTGGGAGAGTTGGGGCGTCCGTTTGCGATGTCGGCGCCGGCGATTTCCAAGCATCTGAAAGTGTTGGAACGGGCGGGCTTGGTGACGCGGGTGAGGGAGGGGAAGGTCAATCGCTTCCGCTTAAACTCTGAGTGTTTGGAAGCGGCCTGCGAGCTTATGCGAGACTTGTCGGAGCTTTGGCGGGACCGGGACGAGGCGGTGGAGGCCGAGAACGAAGTGGCACCGGTCGTGGTCGAGGACGACGAGATGTGGAAGTACTAGGTGGCGTTGCAGCCTCTGTTCCAATCCAAAAAGCGGGGCGCCTTAAAACACGGGCTGGCGGGGGAGGTGCTTGGAAAAGGCGTCGAGCTTGCTTTCGTTGAGGAAGTCGACGAGCTGCTTGTCCAGCTCCAGCAGCTTGTGGTGGAGGGGGCAAGGAACGCTTGCGTCGCAGGCGCCTGTGCCGAATGGGCATGAGAGGGTGTCGCCTACTTTTTCGAAGGTGGAGACGATTTCGTAGAGGCTGATTTCAGCGGGGTTTTTGGCGAGCCAGTAGCCTCCTTTGGGGCCGGGCGCGCCTTGCACAAGTCCGGCTTGCGAGAGGTTTACCAGCAGCTTGGCGACGATGGGTTGCGGGAGGTTCCGGTTTCGGGCGATGTCCCTTGAGCTCAAGCGTGTGGTGCCGCCATCGTAGACCTCGGCGAGGTGGCTGATGGCCATGATGGCGTTTTGGGCAGTTTTGCCGTACTTGAGCATGGTCTTTGCGGAAAGGTTGCTGATTGGACTGTTTTTGCGACGGGGAAGGCGCGGCTCGCTGGCGGACTAGTCAGTCCCGGGCGCCGTGTTCGCCCACGCTGAGATTGAAAAGTCTTTGCACGTTAATCAAGATAAAGAGGTATTTATTTAAACAATAAGGAAAGGGGGTGGCGTTTTGATGGTTGGGGAGGCGGGGCGGGACCATTTGGGCTTTCCTTTCTATCGCTCCGCAGCTTGCTCCTCTCGTTCGCTGGCCCGGCGGCGTTCACGCGTGGTCCTCGATGTCTTTCTTGAGGGAGACTTCCCCAGAGAAGATCGGCATGGCCACGCGGATGGCGAGGGTGTAGATCATCAGTCCGGCGGCCCAGATGCCGGCGGAGATGCGCCACTCGATACCGTTGGGCGTGTACTCCACGATTTCGTGCAGGGTGGAGGGAATGAAGCCGGGAATGATGAGGCCCATGCCTTTTTCGATCCAGATGCCGGCGAAGGCGAAGCAGCAGGCGGTGACCAGCATGACGGGGTGTTTGTGGACCTTGGGGCAGAGCAGCAGGAGGGCGGCGAGGAGGGTGAGCACGATGGAGCTCCAGATCCAGGGCACGAGTGCGTCGAAGCCGTGCAGGCCGAAATAGAGGTAGCGGGCGGCGGCGGTGTGGGAGCCGCCGGTGTAGAATTCGGTGAACACCTCGGAGGCCAGCATCAGCAGGTTTATGAGGATGGTCACCCGCATGATGTTTACGAGGATGCGGATGGCCCCGTCGCCTACCTTGTAGCTGCTGAGGTAGCGGATGGCTTCGAGGGCGAGGATGATGAAGGCGGGGCCGGAGACGAAGGCAGAGGTGAGGAAGCGTGGGGCGAGCAGGGCGGTGTTCCAGAAGGGGCGCCCGCCGAGGCCTTGGTAGAGGAAGGCGGTAACGGTGTGGATGGAGATGGCCCAGCCGATGGAGAGGAAGACCACGGGCACGTAGATTTTGGGGTTGGGACGGCGGCCGCGGTAGCGTTGGTAGAGCAAGTAGCCGCAGATGTGCAGGTTGATGAGCAGGTAGCCGTTGAGCACGATGACGTCCCAGGTGAGCATGGAGACGGGGAAGTGGAATTTTCCGATGCCCGGCAGCATGTGCCAGACGCGGTCAGGGCGGCCGAGGTCGACCACCACGAAGCCGATGCACATGACGATGGCGGCGATGGCGAGCAGCTCGCCGATGATGACGACGTCGTGCATGTCGTCGTCGTGGTAAAGATAGGCGGGGATGACCATCATGACCCCGCCCGCGGCGAGGCCGACCATGAAGGTGAAGTTGGCGATGTAGAGCCCCCAGGAGACGTGGTCGGACATGTTGGTGACGCCCATGCCGTTGGTGACTTGGATGGCCCAGGCGTTGAGCCCGACGAGGGCGACGGCGGAGAGACCGATCATCCAGGCGTAGAAAAGCCAATTGCCCTCGGTGGCCAGAACCATCATGCGCCAGATGAAGCGCGGGTAGCTGTTCAGATGGCTGAGGTGGGGTGGGGGAAGAGTGGCGGCGGGCTTATTCATCGAAGAAGTAGTAGAAGCTGGGTTTGGTGCCGAGCTCTTCCTTGAGCACGAAGACGCGCTTGTTTTCCAGGACCCAGCGGATCTCGGACTCGGGGTCGAGCAGGTTGCCGAAGACGCGGGCGCCGGTGGGGCAGGCTTGAAGGCAGGCGGGGAGCTCCCCGTTGCGGGTCTTGTGCATGCAGAAGGTACATTTCTCCATGACGCCTTGCGGACGGACTCGGTTCGAGAGGTAGCCTTGCACGGGAGTGATTTCTTCCTGGGGGATTTCTGGCTTGGTCCAGTTGAAGCGGCGGGCGTGGTAGGGGCAGGCGGCTTCGCAGTAGCGGCAGCCGATGCACCAGTTGTAGTCTACGGCGACGATGCCGTCCTTTTCCTTCCAGGTGGCCTCGACGGGGCAGACGTCTACGCAAGGCGGGTTGTCGCACTGCTGGCACTGGACCGGCATGTAGAAGGAGTCGGACTTGGGGACGGGGCCTTTGTAGTCGACCTTGCCGTGCTCGATGTCGAGGGAGCCTTTCTTCATTTCCAGCACCCGAATGTAGGAATTGCCGGACTTGCGGTCATGGTTGTTTTCGACGTGGCAGGCTTGGGCGCACTTGCGGCAGCCCACGCAAATGGAGAGGTTGAGGGCGTAGCCGAACTTGACGCCCGGCTGAGGCTTGGGGTCGGTGATGGTGACCTCGGCTCCGTAGTCTTTTTTGGTGTCCTCCTCCAGCCGCTTGAGGACCTTCTGCATCTGTGCGGGAGTGAGCTCTTGGTAGTGCTTTTGCAGGAACTCGTCGATGGATTGGTTGGCGGCCCAGCTGGTGAGCGGGGCGATAGCCTTGGCGAAGGCGGCGGCCCCAAGGGTGGCGCCGATGCCTTTGACGGCGGTGCGGCGGCTGATGCCGGAAGTCTTTTTCACGTCTGTCATGGCGGATCGGTTAATGGGCGTGTTGGTCGGGGTCCGGGTAGGAGTCGCCGTACTTTTGTTTGCGCAACTGCACGTCTTTGGGCGGGAAGACAGGGATGAGCTGCGGGTAGGCGGGGGAGTGGGGATCGTGGCAGACGTTGCAGGCGTTGCGGGTGCGAGGGCCGCGCTTGAGGTCCCAGTAGCCGTTCATGCCGCCATGGGAACCGTTGGTGTAGTCGCGGAACTGAGGTCCGTGGCATTGGGCGCAGAGCTGCATGGTATTTTCGAAGGCAACGGGGGTTCCGTCGGCGAGGCGCAGGGTGTCGTAGTTGTCGGCGTTGTGGCAGCTGAGGCAGGAGAGCGTGCCGTGCTGCTTCTGCAAGCCTTGGTGAAATTCGTCGAGCTGGACGGAATCGCGCTGGGCGAGTTGGGGCGTGCGGGTGCTGTGGCAGGTGGTGCAGGCGACTTCGGTGGGGGCGCGTCCGCTCTGGGAGAGATCGGCGAGCACGGTCGGGGTCGTGGGGGCGCCTTGGATGGTGACCGGATGGGCCTCGCCGGTGTCGAGCGCGATCTGGACCTGGCGGTGACTGACGGCTTCCTCGAAGGAGGCGAAGGATCTCTGGTAGATCCACCAGGACGCCAGGCAGAGCACGACGGCGAAGCCGAGTATTGCCGCAATCAGGAGGGGACGGGGTTTCATCTTGGCCGAGATTGGAAAGCCTTGTGTTTATATTCAAGATAAAAAGGTATTTAAATATTGAACTCAGCGAAAAGCGCCCTCAAGTTGTGTTTCAAGATGAGCAAGCAGCGCCCATGGAACACTCGCCTGACGAGTTTGATAGTGACCCTCTCGAAGGAACCGGAGGTGTCGGCCCATGCGCATGCCAGAATTCTAGAGCATCCCTCGATTTCGGCCGCGCCGCTGGAGGGAAACTACCTGCCGATCGTGATCGAGGACGTGGACGCACGCGGATTGCATCGCTGGCTGGAAGCCCTGCCGGGCGTCTCGAACGTCGACGTGGTTTTCTGCGCGACGGACGCGGACGCCGACGCCGACTGAAACCCAATTTTCCCCAACCCTCGAAAAAAGTACCCTCATGACAATCGATCGTCGTCACTTCTTGAAGCAAACCGCTATGGCTGCGGCAGTAGCCGCCGCTCACCAACGTGCCTTCGGAAAGTATGAAAACACGCAGCTGGAGGCTGCCCAAGGAGCGGACGGGGTGAAGTGGGACAAGGCACCCTGCCGGTTTTGCGGGACGGGCTGCCATGTAAGGGTGGGCGTGAAGGACGACAAGGTGGTCGCTATCCAAGGCGAGCAGCTGGCCGAGGTGAACAAGGGCCTGCTTTGCGTGAAGGGCTACCATGTTGGCGGCATTTTGTATGGCAAGGACCGGCTCACCCAGCCGCAGTTGCGTCGTAATGGAAAGTTGGAGACGATATCCTGGGACGAGGCGATCGACGTGATTGCCAAGCGCATTTACGACAAGCCCGAGCAATTCGCCATCTACGGCAGCGGCCAATGGACAATACCCGAAGGATACGCGGCCCAAAAGTTTATCAAGGGTGGTCTGTCCAACAACCACATCGACCCGAACGCCCGCTTGTGCATGGCGTCGGCGGTAACGGGATACTTGTCCACCCACGGGGTCGACGAACCTGCGGGCTGCTACACGGATCTCGACGAGTGCGACGTGCTGATCATGTGGGGAAACAATCCTGCGGAGATGCATCCGGTGCTGTTTTCGCGAGTGATCGACCGCCGCTCCAAGGGGGAAAAGGTCACGCTGATCGATATCGGTACGCGCCGTACGCGGACGAGCGAATACAGCGACGAGTACCTGGAGTTCCGACCGCAGACGGACCTAGCGATCGCCAACGGAATCGCCCATCTACTCATCGAAAACGGAACCTACGACAAGCAGTTCGTGGAGCGTTTCTGTAATTTCAGAAAGGATACGGAGGAGGCGTCGCTTTTTGGCCAAGCCAGCACGTTCGAGGAATATGCGGAGCTCTTGAAGCCTTACACCCCGGAGTACGTTTCGCAGCTATCAGGTGTACCCGTAGATAAAATACGGCTGCTCGGAGAGCTTTTCGGTCGCAAGGATATCCGCATCACCAGCCTTTGGTGCATGGGAGTGAACCAGCATACCCGCGGTACGAACATGAACCGCTTGCTGCATGGCATTCATTTGCTGAGCGGACATTTCGGCAAGCCTGGCGACGCGCCGACCAGCCTGACTGGGCAACCGTCGGCTTGTGGCACGGCTCGCGAGGTCGGCACGCTGGCCCACGCCCTGCCCGGCGGTCGCGTGGTGGCCAACGAAAGCCATCGCCGCGACTGCGAGGAGGTTTGGAACATGCCAGCGGGGCGAATCAATCCCAAGCCCGGCTACCACACGGTGAAGATGTGGGAGCAGTTTTGCACGCCGACCGAAGAGGGCGGGGACATATCCACGGTTTGGGTACAAGTTACGAATCCCGGACATACCTTGCCCCACCTAAAGAAGCACTTTACGAACAAGGCAGGCTTGAAGGACAAGTTCCTCATCGTTTCGGAAGTCTATCCGACGGCTACGACCAAGTTGGCGGACCTCGTTTTGCCTGCGGCTATGTGGGTCGAGAAGAATGGGGTTTACGGAAACAGCGAGCGACGCACCCAGCAGTGGTTCAAGATGGTCAATCCTCCTGGCCAAGCCCGCGACGATTGTTGGATGACGATCGCGGTGGCGCGACGGCTTTTCGAGATGGGTCATCCCGGCATGAAGGACAAGGACGGCAATTTCATCTTTAGCATCCAGGACGAGTCCGGAGCGGAGGTGCCTGTTTGGGAATGGGAGCGCTATTACGAGGTCAACGCCGACAAGCAGCTCTTCGAGGAGTACCGCAAGCTGACGTATTTGAAACACAAGGACGTAGCGCCCTACGACGAACTCGTGAAGGCTCGCGGCTTGCGTTGGCCGGTGGTCAAGAAGGCGGACGGCAAGTGGCATGAAACGCCCTTCCGCTTCATGGAGTTCAGCGACTCTTACGTGGAAAAGGGCAAGCAGCTGCAATTCTACCATTCCGTGACCAAGGACGACAAGGCGCTCATTTGGTTTTGTCCCTACGAGCCGGCCACGGAAGAGCCGGACGAAGCGTATCCGCTTTGGCTTTGTACCGGCCGCGTGCTCGAGCACTGGCACTCTGGCACCATGACCCGTCGCGTACCGCAGCTGCGTAATGCCATGCCGCACGCGTACGTGGAAATGCACCCCGAGGACGCGGCAGCACAGGGATTGGGCAATGGCGATTTGGCGGTGATTGAAACGCGTCGCGGCAAGATAGAGCTGCCGGTCTGGCTTAATGGACGCGGGCGCCCGCCGAAGGGAACGGTTTTCGTTCCCTTCTTCGACGAGAACTTGCTCATCAACGAGATCACGCTCGGCGACATCGACCCTATCTCGAAAGAACCCGACTACAAGAAGTGCGCGGCGGTGGTCTACAAACGTCCCGCAGGATCTCGAGCTGGGAGCCCTTCCCCGATTCGTTAAGCCATGAACGCCCCTAACCCCAAACGAAACAAGTCGACGGCGGCGACTACCGTGCTGGTGGCCGCGGTGTTCACCGTGTCGGTAAGCGGCTTCTTCATGGGCTTGCGCCAAACGGTGAGCGAATCGAGCGCCCAGCTTGTATTGACAGAAAAGAGTCATGGAGAAACGGATACGCATTCGGCGGCGATCCCTGCTCCGAGCTATTCCGAAATCGGGAAGGCTGGTTACAGTCCGAATGCGGCTTGGAAGAGTCGCTTGAGCGATCTCGCTCCGAACGATGCCTTTGATTCGATGGTGACTTCGGATGTCGAGGAGCTGCGTTTTCGCCGCGAGAGACGTCGGGCTTACGATGGGGCTCCCCCTGTCGTGCCGCATCCGATTGACCAACACACCGCCGAAAGCTGTTTGCAGTGCCATGGTCAAGCCTTGCGAATTGGGGACGTGGTAGCTCCGGCGATATCGCATCCTGAATATACGAGTTGCACGCAATGCCATGTATCCACCAAGGGCTTGGGTAGCCAATGGAACACTGCGGACTTCGACCTGCATACGGGCAATCGATTCGGCGGTTACCATCAGGCCTTGCAAGGGAAGAAGGCGTATCCGGATTCGCCGCCGACCATTCCTCACAATGTGCACATGCGGCAAAATTGTATGAGTTGTCATGGACCGTTGGGCACCAGTCCGATCCGCACCAGCCATCCGGAGCGCCAAAGCTGCAACCAGTGCCATGTGCCTGGCCTAGAGGTCGATAAGACGAATTTTTCAGAGTCGCCCTTCCCGTTTTGGGAGCGCTTGTCCGAGGGGGAGGCTTCGGAGTAGTTGCAGGTTTCCTATGTCAGACGGCAAGCGACAGTTTTCCCGCCGGGACTTCTTCAGCAACTTCCTCAAGCACGTTCGCGAGGATGCGGAGCAGCGGACGGAGGGCGGCCGAGATCGCCCGAGCGCCGAGCCGAAGTATCGGACTGCCGTGATTCAGGGGCGCTACTGTCTGGCTTACCAAAACAACTTTTGCTCGGTTTGCTCCGAACGTTGTCCGGAAGAGGGGGCGATCGTGACGGAGCGGGGGATTCCGCGCGTGGATGCGGATGCCTGCACCGGCTGCGGCATTTGCCACGATCTATGTCCGGCTCCTCGGAATGCGATTCTCCTGCTTGATTGAAAATTGGAACGTAACGACGTAATGAATACAGAAGACGAAACTCCTAAATTGCCAGACCTGCAGCAAGCTGACTTGGACGAGGAAACCCTAGACAGATATTTTTTGGACCTTCAGGAGTGCGCGGAGGTGTTCGCAGTGATCCCGAAAAAGGGGCCTGGCTACGTCGCCCCGACAGCGGTCGAGCTGCGGGAAGGTAAGTCCCTGCTCCGCTCCGGACAAGCACGTGGGCTGCAGATCCGTTACGGATATCAAGGCGCGGAGTGGTGGGATACTTTAATTGTCCGCGAGGGTGGGGTTCGCATGACGCGTATCGAACAAAATTTTTCCTAAACGTATTAAAATTAAACTACAAAGAAAACGATGAGCAAATTCACAGACCTGAGAAAGCCGGATATTCACGCCCACGAGATACTTGAGATGATGATCCGTACTGGGAAAACGTATACGAACGAAAGCCTGTCGGCTGAGATTGTGGAGGCGTTTGGCGAAGACGCCACTTTCCACACCTGTTCCGGACATGGGCTCGACGCTTACGATATCGTGCAGCACCTTTGGATGAAGGGAAAGTTCTACGGCAATCCGGAAGCGTTCGTTTTTCGTCCCGGAGACCGCTGTAGCCACTAGCGTCCTGTCACGGGTCGAATGTCGCATGCGACGTAGCGCTGAGCTTTAGCCAGCGGCCACAGGGAATAGATCGTGCAGTGAGGTCGCCGGCTAAAGCTCGGCGCTACGTCTTGGACTTTTGTGGCGCCGTGGCGTGGGTAGCGCGTTTCCCGAATGCGTCTTCGGAGAAGCCGCGCCACCTTGGAGATGAAACTTAAACGACGCTGACGAGCTTGCTGTAGACTTCGAGGTAGCGGGACTGGGCCTTGGCCACGATTTCCGGAGGAAGTTCGGGGCCGGGGGCGGTCTTGTTCCAGTCCTTCAGGGTTTCGAGGTAGTCGCGGATGATTTGCTTGTCGAAGCTGGCGGGGCTGCTGCCGACCTTGTACTCTGCGGCGTCCCAGTAGCGGGAGGAGTCGGGGGTGAGGACTTCGTCGATGAGATAGATGGTGCCGTCTTCGTCGGTGCCGAACTCGAATTTTGTATCCGCGAGGATGATACCGGCCTTGGCAGCGAGCTTGCTGCCGAAGTCGTAGAGCTTGAGGCTGATTTCGCGAACTTGCTCGAAGATGTCTTGACCGACGATGTTGGCGGCCTCCTCGGGCGTGACGGGCATGTCGTGTCCTTCGCTGGCCTTGGTGGTCGGGGTGAAAATGGGCTCGGGGAGTTGGGATGCCAGCTGCAAGCCTGCGGGCAATTCGATACCGCAGACGGTGCGGTTTTGCCTGTAGGATTCCCAACCGGATCCGGCGATGTAGCCGCGTACTACGCACTCGATCTCGAGGGGCTTGAGCTTGCGAACGGCCATGGAGCGAAGCTGGGAGTCGCGGGAGAGTTTGAGGGAGTCGCGCAGGATTTCTTCCTCGTTGGGAATGATGTGGTTGGGGGCGATTCCTTTGGTTTGCTCGAACCAGAAGTGGCTGAGCTGGGTGAGGATGAGGCCGCGGCCGGGAATGCCGCCGGGCAGGACGACGTCGAAGGCGGAGATGCGGTCGGTGGCTACCAGCAGCACGGAGTCGTCGAGGTCATAGATTTCCCGAACCTTGCCGGAGGCGATCTTGGGCGCGTCGATAGGTTCGATGAGGTCGCGTACGGGCTCGGTTGGGAGGGCTGCTTTTAGGTCTTCGCCGGAAATCATGGGGCGACTGTAGCGGGCGGCCCTTCCTTGGAAAGGATTTTGTTGGGGGGAGTGGGCTTGAAGGCGTGGCCAGATATGTCGATTTCCGCTTGGTGAGCTGGACCTCGCTTGGCTTCGATTACTCGAACGACCAGTCGCTGGTTGGCCTTTTTCGGATGGCCTGCGACGAGTCCGTAGATGCCAGCTGTGTTCACCAGCGGGGGTTGGGGATCGGTGACGAATAGACGGAGCAGTAGGCTCGGCTGGTCGTAGGCGGCGAGCTCCATCGGATAGCTCAAGACTGGGGTATTGATCACGTCCTTGAGTTCGACCTCCTCTATCATCGACACTTTTCCTTCGAAGTTGGGAGACATGCTCTTGGTTGCGATCGCGATCAAGGATGGCCATTTGGCCACCTTGAGGAGAAGTGGCTTAAGTTCAGGATTGTACGCAACGATCCTGAAGAACTCTCGGCGAGCCAATCGCATTGCGGCTAGGGCCTCGTACTCGGCGGGGGTAATCTTGAAGGGCTCGAGCTGCTCTTGCGCTAAGGCGATCGATTCAGCGGTGAAGCTGTTTTTGCCACCTGTCGCTATGCTGAACGCTTCGTTTGGGTAGTCCCTGTTGACTCGATTGAGGAAGGCGACGGCTCGGTGAAGCCCGAGTTCGAGGTAGTCTCTCTTCACGAGGACGCGGGTTTTGGCGGCTTTGGGATTTTCGGGTTTAGCTTTCCCCGCTTTGAAGGGGCCGATAATTTCGATTTCGATCGCGGTCTGTTCCGACGCGAAGGTATGGGAGCTTCCGGTGGAAGTATAGAGGGTGATAGGTCTTGTGGAACTGCTTCTCGCTTCTTCAGCTGCGTTCTTTTCCACTGCGGTTAGCCGAACGAGCCACTGCTCGTCTGCGGTGTGTTTTCCTTGGGAGACCAGCGCAGTCACGCTGTCGCCTGTTCGCGGTAATAAGTCGCTGGTGTCAATGTTCAGTGGAGAGCTCTCCTCCATTCCGTTTTCCTCCATGTATTCACGGACTGGGTTCAGGGGTGGCGTGAGCAAGGTAAGGGTGTTGTCGATGAGAATCGGTTTTTCCGCTCCGTAATAGACGGCGGTAGGGTCGTGTTGATCGAATACCTCTAGAAGGGCCGGATGGAAGCGATCTTCCACGTAATGGAAGAGGCTTTGCATCGCGGGGGTGAGATCCGTTTTTAGGACTGCTTTGTAGGCTTCCAACGTACGTTCGACTTGTTCATTGGAATAGTCTCCTGGGAAGGTTGGTTTTTTCTCGCGGGTTGGCAGCCGGTCGAGCTCGATTTCGTAAGGATTGGGGCCGCGGAGCGCGGCTATCCGTGAGCCCTGGTTGGCGAGCGCATGAAGTATTTCGAAATGCTCGATGGGGAGATTTTCTCGGAGGCTTTTGAGGGCGAATGTGTCGTAGGTTTCCACTCGTTCGCGGGCGGCTTGCTCGATCTCGTCGATCTCCTTTTGGGCGGATTCAGGAATTCCAGCTCCTCGATAGTGTTCTGCGAGCTCTGACACGGTTTGGTCGCTTATTCTCAACCCGAGTTTCGTGCTCCAGGCATCCCAGAAACGGTCGGCTGCGTCCCTGCTGCCGCTATCGTCTGCCTCGGCTAGGCAGGTCAAGACAATGGAAAACAAGAGCGTTGAGAGCAGGGGAACACGGGTCATTGGTATGTTGAAACCAATTACGGTACAAATACGGAAGCCTAAAACGGGGCTTCTCTCGGACTTGCGACGTGGCGTAAACGCCAGCCCTACTCGGCTTCCGAGATTTTTGTCTGCCAGTAGCCGACGTCGAGCCATTGGCCGAACTTGCGGCCGACTTCGTGGTAGTGGGCGACCTTTTGCATGCCGAACTTTTGGTGGAGGGCTTCGCTTGCGGGGTTGGGTAGGGTGAGGCCGCCGATGGCGACGTGGATTTTCTTGGATTTGAGGATGGGGAAGAGGGCTTCGTAGAGCAGGCTGCCGAGACCGCGGCCGGTTGCCTGATGGTCTAGGTAGACGGATACTTCGACGGAGTGGCGGTAGGCGGCGCGGACATGCCAGGGCGCAGCGTAGGCGTATCCCACCACCTCGCCATCTTCCTCGGCGACGAGCCAAGGGAGGTGGGCGGCTTGGACCTTGGCAATGCGAGCGGCCATCTCTGTCGCGTCGACTGCGAGCTCCTCGAAGGTGACGACGGTGCTCGCAATGTAGTGGTTGTAGATGGCGGCGATAGCGGCGCCGTCTCTGTCGGTGGCGGGGCGGATTGTGGGGGATGGCATGGTTCTGTTGGCGTGGGAAGCGGCCTTGCGCCGCGATAAAGGTGAGAATCGTGGCGCAAGGCCATTTCCCACAAGGCTCCAACAGTGGTTCGGTGAGAATCGCGTGACAAGCACGCTCACACAGGTCGCGGCCTCTACTTGTCGTGCACGAGCTTTTCGTAGAGGACGACGGCTTTGTTCATCTCGGTGAGCACGATTTCGTTCTTTTGGGTGGCGGCTTCGAAATCGTTTTGCTCGATGCTCTGCAAGAAGGATTCCCAGCAGGTTTGGGTGTGCTGCAGTTGTTGGGTGACTTGCTGGCTATTGAGCGGGCACTGCAGCAGCTCGCGCAAGCTGGTCTCGAAGAGCTGTCTTAACTTTTGCTGGTCCGCGTTTGCTTGGGAGTCGCCGGCGAGGCGGGCGGTGAGGGCGAGCTTCATGTAGCGTTGGGAGAGCATGCGCTGGCGGCCCGCTTTGTTGATGATGGAGGTGAGGCTGTCCATCTCGCGCAGGATTTCGCGCAGGCCTTCGATGCGGTTGAGGGAGGCTTCGCTGATGTCCATGATTTGGGAGGCGACCGCTTCGAAGGCGAAGGCCTCGCTGGAGTCGGTGCGGCTGCGCACGGCGATGACGCTGGCGTTCATGGAAACCATTTTCGCCATCTTGGCGGAACGTTCGATCTCTGCGATAAGGGACTCGAGCCGTTTGGAAAGGGATTGGGACTGGGATTCGAGCACTTGCATGGGAAAAAAGAGTTGGACGTCTTTTCAGCAGCGCTCGCGCCGGAGGGGCTGATAGGGACCGCTTCGCGACTTTTTGACAGCTTGGCCGCCTTGTATCGATCTCGCTCATACATTTGATCGAAATCGGTCCTGAACGGGGTAGAAATTTGAGCGGAAGCTATCGGGACCAGCGTATCAGCTCAAGAAGCGTGGCCAAGGAATTGAGGAGGGCGGGCTCGGAGATCCGCAGGGTGTCAGGCGATTGGATTCTCAGGCTCCAGGCGTGAGGCGTTTGGGGCGCTGTCCAGCGCTTGGGAAGCAGTTTGCGTAGGCGTTTGCCAAGGGGGCCTGGCTCGCGGGGCGCTTGGGGGAAGAAAGGGAGTTTCTCTCGGGTCAAGGCGCCGCAGGGAGCATCGTTGCGCAGAAGGAGGTAGCGATGGCGAGCGCTTCCGCCGGGAGTGTCGCCGCCGGAAAGGAGAGCGTTGCCGAGGGCGTCGACGAGCGACTCGGCGAGGTTTTCCTTCCAACTGGTGGGATCTTGCAGGCGCAGCAGCTCTTCCTCGTCGGCTCCGAGAACCTTGAGGCTGCGGGTGACGATTGCTGAAAGCGAACCGTCGGGAAGGAGGGCGTCGACCTTGCCGCTGAAGGCGAAGGTTTTGCGGAGTTGGTTGTTGAAGCGCAGCGGGCCGGCAGGAGTGGCGACTTCGAGTTGCAGGACCAAGCTTTTTTGTCGGCCGAGGCCTTCCGCAAGAGTGACGCCTGTGGAGTCGAAGACGGTGTAGCGTTCGCCGTGCTTTCCGTTCCACTTTCCGGAACGGTGGTAGAAGTAAAGGGTGAGGGGATCTTGCATGGCGTGCCGCGGTACGCGTTCGGCGAGCTGAGTGCCCCTGGGAAGGTCGCTTCCGACGGATCGGGGTTCGGACCGCGTGGAAGCGGTCCCTCCAGCTCCTACCGGTAGAGGGCGGGAAGGAGTTGGGCGTAGGGGGCTTCCCGCAGCTTGAGGCCGGATGCGAAAGCGGCTTTTTCGAGTTGCTTTTGAGGGGTGTCGCCACCGGCGAGAGCGTAGACGAGCACGGGGGCGTAGGGGGTGAGCTTCTGGTCCGGCTGGATGCGATCGATGCTGCCGGTGAGGGCGTTGACGCTCCAGAGGGCGGCATTGGAGTCGGTGCCTTGCAGGAGGTCGACCTTGCCGTCCGCGAGTACGTATCCAGCGAGCAGATACTGTCCGTTGGCCGCGTTTTGGTAGAGTTTGGAGAGGGCGGTGATTTCTTTGCGTGGTAGTTCGCCCAGCTCCTTCTTGGCAAGGATGCTGATATCGGGAGAAGGGACGGTTTGTTCAATGATGGAGAGCCAGAGCCGTTCGTTTTCCTCGCTCCGGGGAAGCTTTTCCAGTTGGGCTGCGTGCTTCTTGAGGGTGGGGCTAAGCGCGAGCCCCCACTTCCAGGGGTGCAGCTGGGTGAAGTTGACGAATTGCTGTTGCCAGTAGACGCGGAAAGCGGGGCTAAGGTCCGTTTGCTTTTCCAGGTCGGCGAGCTGGTCGAGGATGGCGAGCCGGTTTGCTCCGCCTAGCAGGTGGGTCAAGGTGTTGGATATCGAGCGTTGATAGTATTCGGATTCTGGTGACAGAGTTGAAGGCTTGTAGAAGAAGCCCCAGAAGGATCCGTCCGCGCGGCTGATGAATTGGATTTGGCGTGGCGCAGGTTCGGGATTTCCAAACTCGTCGAAGCCGCGTACGCTAAAGGTGAAGGTCACGCTGGAGTCCGTTTGCTCGGAGTCGGACTTGGAAATTGGCTCGACGAGGTAGATGCGGTATTCGCTTTGCGGATCGGCGTCGCCCTCGAAGTACTGCACTGTCGATTGGTAGATGTTGGCGAAGCTATCGAGGTCTTGCAGGCGGGTGAGGTAGGCGCGTTCCTCGGCGCTGAGCTCCACGTTGGTGTCGAGGTAGCTTTCGTTTCCGGGAAATGCGGCTGCGGCTTCCGCGCTGGAGAAGATGCTTTGGCTGCTTTTCAGGTTGGCGAAAGCGTCTTTCAGGCGAAGGGTTTGGGAGAGGGCTGCTTTCTGTTCGGCGGGAAGGATATCGAAACTGTGGATACGCTCGAGTTGGGCGAGGTAAGGCTTAAGTTCCTTGGTTTGGGCGAGTTGGAGCCACGCGTTGTCCAGGGCTGCCCATTTGGTTTCGATGGCGGAGAGCTGTTGGGTGACGCTTTTGAGGAACGGAGCGAGCTGGCTACGACGATCAGCGGCGAAGTCTTCCTGCAGCAGAGCGTTGAGGGTTTGCACGCGGGATTCGGCGGCGCCTTGCAAGCGTTCGAATTCGGAGCGGCTTTTTGCTTGGGTGGCGTTGTTGGCGGCGATGCGCAGCTCGCGTTCCACGCGGGCGAGCTCGCGACGGTCTTGCTCCAGGGCGGCGGCCTGGCGTTTTTGGTAGTCGGCGAGCAAGGCGGCAAGTTTGGCGTCTTCCTCCTTTCCGAGGTCCGGAGCGAGGTCTCCGCGCGCTTCGCGCAGGTCCTTGGCGAGGACTTCGATGGCGGGCGCGTTTTCGAGGGAGTCGGGGCTGCTGGCGAGCTTTTGCAAGTCGGCGACGTCCTTGCTGTATTCGTCTTCCAAGGACGCTTGCAGCTCTAGCCACTCTCGTAGTATGGAGGCTTGGTTAGCCAAGCTGGAGTTGGGTTCTGCGATGGCTATTTGGCTTTCCCAGCTTTCGAGCGCTTCGCGCACTTGGGCGGTGTTGCTGGATTGCTCGGTAGCTTGGAGGGCGGCGAGCGCTTCGGCCTGCTGGGCTGCTGCTGCTTCCTCTTGCTCCTTTTGTTGAAGGTAGAAGAAGGAGGCTCCGGCGAAGATCACGAGGGCGGCAGCTGCGCCTCCGTAGAGCGGGACGCGTTTGCGGCGGGCGAAGGCGTAGGCGGCCTTGATCTCTTCCTGCAGGTCTCCGGGGATTTGGGATCCCGTTTTGAGGGCTTGGCTTTCGAGGGACTTGAGCTTGGCGACGCGGTTGGCGATGGGGACGGGTTTGCCCTTGTTTTCCTTGCCGTTGCGGATTTCGGCGATGGCGAGGCGTATTGAAATGCTGGATTCGTATTTCGCTCGAATACGGGAGAGTCGCGTGGCGACCTGTTCGAATGCGTCGCGGAGATCTGGGGACAGCTCGCCGCGGGCCTCGTGGATGGCGAGGGTATAGTCGCAGGCGAGGTAGGCTCGCTCGACTTCCTGCCAGTTGCCGGACTCTTCGAGGTCCTTGGCTTTGTCGACGACGGCGCTCGCTTTTTCGGCGAGGGCCTTGAGGTGTTCGGCGGCGGCTTCCGCCAAGGTGCTGGCTAAGGTGGAGTCGTGGCTGTCGGAAAGGGGCAGGCCGAGGGCCATATAGCGATGGGCGACGGCTTGGGGAGTTTCGGCGGGAATGAGCTGTTCGGTGGCGTCCTTCACCTCGGCGGCGGCTTGCTCCACCATTTGGGCTCTTTTGGCGGCGACTTCTTCTCGGGCGTTGGCGTCCTCGGGGAAGCGATCGGCGATGAGCTCGATGATTTGGTAAGCGCGGCCGCTTTCTTTTTTCGAGCGAACGGCGGTGCGGTATTGCTTGAAGAGCCAGTCCTTCAGGTCGCCTTGCTCGTCGATGGCGGTTTGGATTTTGGATACGGTGTCGGTATCGACGGGCGCGGTGAGGCGCCAGGCGTAGGTTTCGCAGCGTTGTTTCCAGGCCTCGACCATCAGGTGGTCGAGGGAGCGGGCGGTCTCCAGAAGTTTTGGGTGGCGATTCTCGAGAAGCAGGCAGTCGAGCAGGGTTCCTTCGGCGAGAAGTTGGGCTGCTTGCTTCAGAGCGGCGTTGGCTCGGTCGACTGCTTCGGCTTGCTGCCATGCGAGCTTGGCGGTTTCCAGTCCGGTGGATTCGCCGGTTATGGCGGTGCGGATGCGGTAGGCGAGACGGTTGGCTTCTGGGTAGGCGGAGGCGATCATGGCAGGGAGTTTGGAACCTTGGTGGATTGCTTGCTGATGACAATCCAATCCTTGCTGGATACTGCTTCTTTGGCGGTGGCTTTGAGGGTGGCTGCGTGCTGGGCCCGCTCGCGGCTGGCGAGGTGAAGGGCGAGGTCGGCTTGGCTGAACTGGCTGCGGGTTTCGGCGAGGCGGAGCTTGGCGGCTTCGAGGGCTTCGAGGTTATAGCCGATGATGGTCTGCTCCATGAGGTCGGGGTGGGTGAAGGTGTATTGCCACTGGGCCCGGAGTTTTCGCAGGGGATCCTCGGGACTGCGGTTTTGCAGCGGGAGCTCGGCGAGGGCAGCGCTGATTTGGTTGGCTGTCTCGGAGGGGGTGGATCGGGTATTGGCCTGGAGGTTTGCGAGGGCGGTTTGGAAGGCGGTGGATTGGAGGGCTTGGTCTTTCGAGCTTTGGACGAGGGAGGAAAAGAGCTCTCGCAGGTATTGCGAGAGGCTCATGGGAGCGCCGGGAATGAGCAGGCCGTCGGAATTGATGGCGATGTAGGCGGATTCGGAGCCGAGGCCGATGGATTCGGGAAAATCCAGGAAAGGGGCGAACTGGGAGTTGTCTTGGAGCTCACGCACCTGGGCGAAGTAGGACTGCATGGCCTGGCGGGTGGCTTGCGGCAGATTGTCGTAGGGGGTATCGGCGAGCAGGAGGTAGGCGTCGAGCGATTGGGAGAAGGCTTCCAGGGAGAATGTAGCTGCCGGCAGGGTGGAGAGCGGAGCCAAGGTTTGCTCGAGCGGAGGGAAGTCGAGCTGGGCGGCCACCGCTTGGGGCAGCAGGGCGAGGCGGGTAAGGGCGGGGTAGCTGACGGTGGAGAGGGGAAGTTCGTAGGTCGTGCCTTGGCTTTGTATCAAGGGTTTGGGTACGGGTATGTAGAGGTTTGGCTGATCGCTTGTGGTGTCGAGCAGGCGCTCGAGGAAGGCGATGGATTGCAGGGGGGCGTCCTCGCCGGCTTTGGCGAGGAATTGGGCCGTGGCTCGAGCGTTTTCGAGTTCCGCTCGGGGATAGCCGGCGTCGGCGAATTGCTTCCACACGTTTTGGCGTGCCTGCAAGGCCCGTGTGGTATCGCTGGGGCTGGGCAAGGTGTAGTGGTCCAGGTTCTTGCTGCGGTGCGTTTGCACGAAAAAGACGATGAGGGCGATGCAGATGACGGCGCTGCCGGCGATTGCGATATTGATGGCCCGCGTGAATTCGCGCTGGCCGTAGCGTCGCTTGGGGCGCTTGCGTTTGCGGTGGTCGTATTCCTTGGGGATCTCGACGACGGGCGCGGCGAATTTTTTTTGCTTGGCGGGGGAGGGAGCTTCGGAGGTCGTCTCGCCTTGTTCCGCGATGGTGTCCTTGCTCGACGGATTGGTTGTCTTTTTTTGGGAGGGCTTGGGGGGCTCTGGGGGCGGCTCTGGTTCGGCGGGAGGCGCGAGCAGGGGGATGTTTTCAGTGGGCAGTTCGTAAGGGAGGGGAAGGCTGGGCAAGTAGCCGGCCCAGGAGTAGTCGTGTGGTTGGTCGGTGGGAAGCAGGCAACTGGTGAAGGTGTGTTGCCAGTGTTGAGGGGTTGGCAAGTCGTTTAGGGAACGGCGCAGGTGCTCGATCAGAAGGCGTTCCTCGTGGATTGAAAGTTTGAATATGCGACTAATGAGTTGTCCGTTGTGGCTGATGTTTTTGAAGGAGTCGGGGAGGGACGGGGTCGACCAGAAGGATTCGACGTCTTGCAGGTAGAAGGTCTCGAAGGGCTCGAGGATGCGTGGGGGCTCGACCCATTTGTCTCGCCAGCCGCGCCAGTTCAGCAGGATGGCTGCGGGGTTGGGGAGGCCGGGGAAGTCGTCTTGGGAGAAGGCTAGGTGATGGGCGATGTGGTTGTTGCGTTTGGAGTAGTCGGTGCCCGATTCCTGGATACGGCTTAGGATGTGGTAGGTTCCGGAGCGTAGCGTGACGATGCGGTGGCGGAGGATAAGCGGGGGGGTGCCTTGGGAGTCGACGCTGTAGCGGCTTTGGCTTTCCAGCTCCGCGATGAGATCGGGCGGCAGGCTGCGATCGCGGGCCACGCAGCAGAAGCCGGACTTGCCGGGTTCGAGTCCGCGTTTGGCGCTGGTGTGGATGTATTGGAAGCTCACTTGGAGGAGTGAAAAGGAGGTTCGGTGGGAGGGCGGAGGATGGCTAGGACCGGATCGAAGCTAGGGCCGGAATCGGTGTCGGTCGTGCCTCAGGCTTGGTGGCTCGTTCCCTCCAAAGGATTAGGTGTTTGCTGGGAGAGAATCCACAGGACGGGCGTGGTGGGAAGGACGGGGTTAAGTCGCTTGGGGTTGGGGGCGAGTCGTCCGGCGAGAGGGCCTTCGGCAATTTCTTTGGGGGAGTGGCCGAGGGAGGAGAGAGGGAAGTAGGTGACTTTGGAGGAAATGGATTCGGCGTTTGCTACGATGGTGGGGCAGAGTTGGGCGAGCAAGCTGCGTACGTGGCGGGAGTTTTGGGCGATTTCCTCGCTGGTAAGCGGGCGGTCCTCGGGAAGGTGGAGCGTGTCGGGTGGGAGCAGACTTTGCCAGAGGTCGAATTTTCCGACGAGGATGGCGAGCGGTGTATCCACTTTTTCGTGACTTTCGAGTGCTCTCATCTTTTTCACCCGCACGCCCAATTCGGAGAGAATGGTGTCTTGCTCGTCGGTAGCGTCGGTGCGGAGCTGCGGGTCGCGCTTGCGGCGGAGGAGCTTGCGAAAGGGGGGCGAAGAGGAGGGGTCGAAGAGAAACAGCAGTCCGGCGGAAGCGGCCACGTGGAGGGCGCCGGGGGAATCGTCGAGGGCGATGCCGGGTTTGAAGTGTTCGCCGGCGTTGTCGTAGAAGACGAGGGATGCGCGCTGGTCCGGGTTTTCCAGGTTTTGCAGGTAGTAGACGAAGGGGCGCGGCAGGGGGACGAGTTTGCCGTCGCGGTAGAGGCGTTCGTACATGACGCCTTCGAAGTCGGTTTTGGAGATAAACGCGTCCTCTGGGTTGGTGGCCGAGAAGAGTCGGTTCTTCATCTCGTTGAGCTGGGCGTTGCCGGAGGGGTCGCCATCTTGGAGGTTCGCGGAGTAGTGGCGGATGAGGTCCTCTGGGAGTTGGCGGAGAAGGACGGAAAGGTAGTAGGATTTGCCGGAGCTGGGGGCGCCGACGAGGGAGAGGATGTGCTGGGGTTGGGCAAAGAAGGAGGGCGGGAGGCGTCCGCGGCAGTGGGGGCAAGCGAGGTCGGGGCAGGGGGTGCCCTCGGAGTCGAGGGCTTGCCCGAGGGAATTGAAGCGCTCGGCGGCGAAGCGAAGCTTTACGTGGGAGCCGAGGATGGGGTCGCCGGTGAGGGATTCGTGCACGGCGATGTTGAGGGCGTCTCCAGGGGCGAAGGGTTTCCAGCAGTAGGGGCAGGCGTGCGCTTCGCTGTTCGGGCGGGGCTGCATTCCATGGGAGCTTGAGGGGGCGGGGCGAGGAGGAAGCGGAGCCTTGTTCGGGGGAGCTTGTGCGGGGCTGGGCTCCGGTTTTTGGGACTGGCTGGCGGTGTCGGGATCGAGGCTGGCGACGAGGTCCGAGAGGAGGAAGCAAGTGTCGCCGTAGGTGGGGAAGGCGAGGTAGTCCTCCGTGTGCTTGACGTGATGAGAGAGGCGTTGAGCGCTGAGTTGCGAAGGGGGGAGGGTTTCGCGATCGTCGGGGTTTTCTCGAGGGGCGATGTCCCAATTGCCCTCGCTAAAGCCGTCGCCCAGGCGGTCTGGCCGACGGGTGATGCGGATCACGATGAGGTGGGTGTCGAGGGCGAGTCCGTAGTTGCGGTTGGCTTTGAGGGGAGTTTCGCGGGCGACGGTTTGGCCATCGAGTTTCAGGGGGACGTTGGTGGAAAGCGGTTCGAGGGAGAAGTCGCCGTCGAGGTGGTGGATGCGGCAGAGGGGGGACTTGGTTCCGTCGCTCTTGCGACCGCTCAGGTTGACCGGAAAGCTGTCGGCCTGGCTAAGGGTGCGGGTGGAGCAGTCGCCGATGGCGAGGCGTATCTTAGGACGGAAAAAGTCGAGAAAGCCCATAAGGAGGAAGGCGGGAAGGTTGGCTACGAGGAGGAGAGTGGGGACGGTTTCGGGGGATGGCAAGAGCGGGTAGGGCGGTTTCGAACAGTTTGAAAGCTGTTGATTGGGAAATAGATAGGTTTTTCTGGAAAAAAAGCCTTGCGCAGGGAAGTCGGATTTCTACTTTCGGCGGCTCTTGGCTAACGCCCCGTTCGTCTAGCCCGGCCTAGGACACATGGTTTTCATCCATGCGACAGGGGTTCGAATCCCCTACGGGGTACCATTTTCTTAAAACCGTCACTCTTCGCGAGTGGCGGTTTTTTGTTGGGCGAAGAAGGGGGACCACAGATTTCTCAGATTGGTTTTGATGGATCTGATGGAAAGGGGGCCTAGGTGTCGGTTTCGGGGAAAGGAGAACTTTTTGGTAAAACTTGCTTGCATGGGAGGGACTTAGTCCTAGCTTCCGCGACTCTTGGCTAACGCCCCGTTCGTCTAGCCCGGCCTAGGACACATGGTTTTCATCCATGCGACAGGGGTTCGAATCCCCTACGGGGTACCATTTTCTTAAAACCGTCACTCTCCGCGAGTGGCGGTTTTTTGTTGGAGTTGTGTCGCCTGCGGTTCGGGGATGAGAAGCCCGTGGAAGGGGTTCGACGGAGCGAGCTTGCGAGCGGAGAGGGGCGACCTTCAGGTCGGGGCGCAGCCCTGAGCGTAGCGAACCAATCCCCTACGGGGTACCATTTTCTTAAAACCGTCACTCTCCGCGAGTGGCGGTTTTTTGTTGGAGTTGTGTCGCCTGCTCTAGTGGCTTGAGGGCCAGGAGCGGAATTGGGAGCTGGAAGCTTTTTGAGAGTGAGTGGAGCGGTCGGGACTTGGCTTCTCGTGGGGGGCGTGGGCGCGTTGGGCGGCGGCGGAGAGGACGCGATTTAGGTCTTCGTCGCGCACGGGCTTGGGGATGAAGTCGTCCATGCCGACCTCTTTGCACTTTTGCCGGTCGCGATCTGAGTCGCAGGCGGTGAGGGCGGTGATGTAAGGATGGGGGCGTGAGCTGGGCAGGCTAGCGAGGATGCGGCGGGTGGTTTCGTATCCGTCAAGCAGGGGCATGCGCAAGTCGACGAGGATAAGGTCGCAGTGGTAGTTGAGGGCGAGCTGTATGCCTTCCAAGCCGTCTTGGGCGACCAGTGGAGTGATGCCGCGGGATTCGAGGGTTGCGACCATCAGGTTGCGGCTGAGGGGTTCGTCTTCGATGAGCAAGACGGAGATGTGTGGGATGGGAACGGGGTTGAGTTTTCCTTGCTGGGGTCTCTTGCCTTTTGACTGGGAGTGGTCGACGACGGTGAAGCTGAAAACGGAGCCGACTCCCGGAGTGCTCTCGACTCCGATCTTTCCGCCCATAATTTCCACGAGCCGTTTGCAGATGGTGAGGCCAAGTCCGCTGCCTTTGTAGGGGCGGTCGTAGGAGGAGTCCGCTTGGGTGAAGGCGTCAAAGATGGTGTGGGTCTTGTCGGGGTCGATTCCTACTCCGGTGTCGTGCACGGAGATGAAGAGTTCGTTGGGAGCGGAGCGTTGCGCTTTCAGGCGTATCTCTCCTTTGTGGGTGAACTTTATGGCGTTGCCGAGGAGGTTGATGAGGATTTGGCGGAGGCGGTGCTGGTCCGCGACGAAGTATTGGGGAATGCTGGGATCGATGGAGGTGAGCAGGTCCAGCCCTTTGCTTTTGGCGCTGAAGCTCACGATCTTGACGGCTGAACGGATGAGCTGATGGGGGTCGAAGGCTTCGGCTTCGATTTGTAGCTTGCTGGCCTCGATGCTGGATATGTCGAGCAGGTCGTCGATGAGATCCATCTGGCTGTTGGCGCACATTTCCATGTCCGAGAGCAGTTCGCAGGCTTCGATCGGCAGGTCCAGGGAGCGCATCAGGTTGAGGTTGCCGATGATGCCGTTCATGGGGGTGCGGAACTCGTGGCTCATGACGGCGAGGAAGTCGCTTTTGGCTTGGTTGGCGGCTTCGGCCTTTTCCTTCGAGAGGCTTAGCTCCGTTTGCAGCGCGTATCTTTCAATTGAATACAGTATTGCTTTCTCGAGGGAGCGGGCGGTGATTTCGTCTTTCAGCAGGTAGTCTTGGGCTCCGGATTGCACGGCTTGGATGGCCACTGTTTCATCGTCTTGTCCGCTCAGCACGACGATGGGGCAGCGGGCGCTCTCGAGGACTTTTTTGACGGAGGCGATTCCTTGGGAGTCGGGCAGTCCGAGGTCGAGCAGGACGATGTCGAAGGATCGGGCTTCGAGTTGCTGCAGGGCGGTGGCGAGGTCTCTCGCCGGATGCGTACGGTAGCTGCGGCGCAGTTGCTTGTTTTCCAGAGTGTAGGCGACGATTTCCGCGTCGGATTCGCTGTCGTCGACGATGAGCACGGTCAAGGCTCGCTCTAGTTGATTCGAGGATGGAGTTGGATCCGTCATTAGCGTTCGCGCGCGAACATGCGAATTAGAGTTCGGCTACCAATAGAGTGTAATTACTCATAAATGCAAATCCTCTAAGGAATTAGATAAGATTTCACTTAGGGGTTTGCGATTCTCGGATAAACTGTAAGCTGAAGCCGTGTCCCTCTCTGCCGCTCTAGACAAACGCGTCCGCGTCTTGCTTGTAGACGATAGCTCCGATGATCGTTTTCTGGTTTCGGAGCGGGTGAAGGAATTTTCCTTTCCCATAGAGTTGCGTACGGCGGAGTCCTTGGAGGCAGCCGAGTCCTTGGCTGTGGGCGGTGGCTTCGACGTGGTTTTACTGGACTTGGACTTGGGGCCAAGCTTTGGGACGCGGACCTTGGAGGCGGCTCGGAAACTCTTTCCCGCGGCGGCGATCGTTTTGCTGACGGGGAACGACGACCAGGCGATGATGCTGAGTTGCTTGAAGTCGGGGGCCCAGGACTTTCTGGTCAAGGGGCGCTACAACTCGGTGGAGCTGGAGAAGGCGATTCGTTTCGCGGTGGCGCGCCATGCTCGAACGACTGAGCTCGAACACAAGACCCGGGAGCTGGACTTCATGCTCGATACGCAGCAGATCGGGCTGCTGGTCTTGGACGAGGCAAACCGGATCGTCCACTGCAACGAGGCAGCGTGTGAAATTTTTGAATACGAGAGCAAGGACTTGCAGGGTACCTCCAGCTTGCTGCCGGTTCCTCGTTCGGGAATGAGCGAGGTTTCCTTTGGAGTCGCGAGCGGAGCCGACAAGTTGCTTGAGGTGCGGGCCACGGAGTCCGAATGGCGAGGCCGGGCGGTCCGCTTGGTTACGGTGATGGACGTCACGGAGCGCAAGGACATGGAGCGAAGGGCTGCGGATGGGGAGAAGCTCGAGACGGTGGCCCGGGTTTGTTTTGGAGTCGCCCACGAGTTCAACAACCTCTTGGCCATGACCCGCACCAAGGCGGACTTTCTGGAAACGCTCAGCACGGTGGATCCGGTTTGGGCGGCTCACATCGAGGACTTGCAGATGGCCTGCGAGCGTGGATCGAACCTAGTGAGGCAGCTGATGACTTTTTACGGGAAAGAGGAGCAAGCGAACACGGAGGAGACTACCGTGGAAGTCGTGTCCTTCCTGAGGTCTTGGGAACCTTACCTGGAGTCGATCGTGGGACTGGAGCACTCGGTGGATCTCGTCTTGGATATGGAACCCGCTTTCATCAGCATATCCGAACGCAGCTTGAGCAAGGTGCTGGCGGGCTTGGTGGCGAATGCCTGCGACGCGATGCCCAATGGGGGGCGGGTGCGTATCCGCCCGGTTTTGATGGAATCGAGCAAGCTGAAGCGGGCGCGCGCTCGCCAAGGGGCTCGTCACGTTTGCATTTCCGTGCGGGACGAGGGATGCGGGATTTCGCCGGAGAACCAGCTGAGGGTTTTCGAGCCGTTTTTCACGACCAAGGATACCAAGGCGGGTCGCGGTCTGGGCTTGTCGGTGGTGAGCAACCTGCTGCGGGAGCACGGCGCTTGGATCGAGTTCGATAGCGAGGAGGGCCGCGGCTCCGAGTTTCGCATTATTCTCGAGAACGTGGAGCAACTGGAGGCGCCCGTGAAGGAGGAGCCGGTGGCGGCGCCCGAGGCGGCGAAGCCGGAGGAGGCGATCGGGAAATCGACCACGGTGCTGGTGGTGGATGATGAGCCGATCATTCGCTTCAGCATCGCTCGCTTGCTGGAGGCTTGCGGTTGCGAGGTCCGCTGCGCGGAAAACGGCCTGAACGCGCTGGAGTACTTGGAAGACATCACTCAGCCTTGCGACGTTTTGTTGACCGACATCAACATGCCGCTCTTGGGTGGGATCGAGCTTGCGAACCGGGCGGTCTACTTGCGCGAAGGGCTGCGCATCGTGGTAATGAGCGGCTACGGGGCAGGTGTGCTCGATCCGAAATGGGTGCAGGAAAAGGATGCGGCCTTCCTGAGCAAACCCTTCAAAATTGATGAACTGAAGGCTGCGGTCTTGCATGTCGGCAAGGCGACTTCGTAGATTTTTTGCGGCAATTGTTGATGTATCTAAGAAACAGATACGGTTGCGGCCTGATTAACGTTTTTGAATGAAACCAGAATATATCGTTGGAATTGGAGCGTCGGCGGGTGGCTTGGAAGCCCTTGTTCAGTTCTTCTCTGAAATGCCCTCGCGTACCGGGCTGTCGTTCGTGGTGGTGCAGCACCTCTCGCCCGATTTCAAGAGCGTGATGGACGAGCTGCTTTCGCGGCACACGGACATGCCGATCCATCTGGTGGAGGACAAGGTGGAGGTGGAGGCGGACTCGGTTTACTTGATTCCGCCCAAGAAGGAGATGGAGATGTCGGATCGCTGCCTCTATCTCAAGGACAAGGAGACGCGTGGTTCCCTGAGTTTGCCGATCGACGTGTTTTTCACCTCCATGGCCAAGGACATCGGGGCCAAGGGGATCGCAATCGTGCTCTCGGGCACGGGGTCGGACGGCTCGCGCGGCATCGTGGACGTGCATGACGCGGGAGGGCTGGTGATCGCTCAGGACGAGGAGTCCGCCAAGTTCAACGGCATGCCGCGCAGCGCGACCGACACCGGCCTGGTGGACTTCGTCTTGTCGCCCACGGAAATGCCGAAGGTGCTGCTGGAGCACATTGGGGGGTCCGTATCGGACCCTGGAATTGTGGCCGCCCCGGGGCCCAAGACGCAGATGGACCAGTACTTGGCAATTTTCCAGCGCTTGCGTTCGGCATTCAAAACTGACTTTTCCTACTACAAGGCAACGACCGTTAATCGGCGTATCGAGCGGCGCATGCAGCATCACAAGGTGGATACGCTCGAGCAGTACGTCGCGGTGATGGATCGCAAGCCTCAGGAGGTTCACCTGCTCTACCAAGACCTCTTGATTGGCGTTACCAAATTCTTCCGCGACCTGGACGCCTTTGCCTTGTTGGAGGACAAGGTCATACCCTCGATCGTGCGAGGCAAGTCCAGTGGCGAGCAAGTGCGCATATGGGTGCCGGCCTGCGCCACCGGCGAGGAGGCCTACTCGATCGCTATCCTCTTTCAGGAGGCCATCGAGCGCTTCAATTTGAAGTTGGACGTGAAGATCTTCGCGACTGACCTGCATGCGGAGTCGGTAACCTTTGCCGCTGCAGGAATCTATTCGCCGGAAAGCTTGGAGCTCATTTCCAAGTCTCGCCTGGAGCGGCATTTCAAGGTGCACGGCGAGGCCTACCAAGTGAATGCGGACCTGCGTAAGATGATCGTATTCGCGGAGCAGAACCTGTTGAAGGATCCGCCTTTCACCAAGATGGACTTCGTGAGCTGCCGCAACCTGCTCATCTACTTCCAGCCGCTAGCCCAGAAGAAGGTGATCTCCATGTTCCTGTTTTCCCTCAACGTGGGAGGCACTCTCTTTCTCGGCCCCAGCGAAACCTTGGGCGATCTGGAGGGCGAGTTCGACAGCATCAGCCGCACCTGGAACATGTATGTGAAGCGCAAGGACGTGCGCATCGCCCCGCTGATCAACCTGCCGGAGCAAGTCGATATCGCCGCCCGTTCCGGCGAACGGAATCGGCAGAACAGTTCTCTCTTTGGCGTATCGCGGCAGCGCAGGGAGGACGTGGAGCTCTTGCATGTCTACGATGCGCTGCTGGGCGAGTACATGCCGCCGAGTTTGCTGGTGGGGCCCAAGAACGAGTTGATCCAGATCTTCGGGGATGCCTCGAACTATATTCGGACTCCGCGGGGAAGGACTTCGCTGGACGTGTTGAACATGATCGAAGGCAGCTTGCGCCTGGCGGTCAGCACCGCTCTCAAGCGGGTGGAAAACAAGCGGGTCGCCTTCACTTTGAACAACGTGCCGCTCGACGAGAACGCTGAGGAGCGGGTCTTGCTGGACATTACGGTCAAGCCGCTGAGGGACGAACAGTACTTGCTGGTCCAGTTCCTGGAACGTCGAGGGGCAGAGACGACGCCGGACGACGTTTCGGAGATGAGCTTCGATGCGGATGCCGAATCGCTCAGTCGTATCTTTGATTTGGAGAAGGAGTTGCAGTACACCCGAGAAAACCTGCAGGCGACGATCGAGGAGTTGGAAACCACCAACGAGGAGCTGCAGGCGACCAATGAAGAGATGCTCGCTTCCAACGAGGAGCTGCAGTCCACCAACGAGGAGTTGCAGTCGGTGAACGAAGAGCTCTTCACTGTTAACACCGAATACGAGAAGAAGAACCACGAGCTGATCCTGCTCAATACTGATATCGACAACCTGCTGCAAAGCACGGAGATCGGAACGGTGTTTATCGACAGCGAAAGGCGTATCCGAAAATTCACTCCAGCCATCGCGTCGGTTTTCAATCTGCTGCCGATGGACATTGGGCGTCCGTTCGAGCATATCACCTTCAATCTGGTGGACAGCGAAAACATTTCGCAATTGGTCGACCGGGTTATCGAGAGCCGCGAGCCCATCATCAGGGAAGCGCGCGACCGTTCGGGCAATTGGCATCTGATGCGTATCTATCCTTACATGACGGGCCGCGAGCAATCGGCGGGCGCGGTGCTGACTTTGGTGGACATTTCAGCGATCAAGGAGACAGAAGCAGCGCTCAAGTCGCGCACGGATGCTCTCAGCAACGCGAAGCTCGACTTGGAGCAGTTCGCGTATGCAGTTTCCCATGACATGCAAACGCCGCTCCGCGCCGTCAGCGGTTACTTGGACCTCTTGAAGAAGCGCTTGGAAGGGGAGGACCAAGAGTTGCAGGAGTACCTAGAGTTTGCCCATTCCGGAGCCTTCAAGCTCAAGGAGATGATCAACGGCCTACTCACCTACACCCGTATCGAAACGCGGGCCGCGGATTTCGAGGAGTTTTCCTTGGAGAGCGCCTTGAACGAAGTCCTGGCCACCAAGACGGTAGCCTTGGAGGAGAAGGGCGCGGAAGTGGTGAGCGAGTCATGCAACTTGATTGTCTACGGCGAACGCCGGTTCGTGGTGTACCTGCTCTCCGAATTGATCGACAACGCCCTTTGCTTCGTCGGAGCGGGACCGCCCCGCATTGTGGTCAAAGCGGAGGCTCAGGACGGTCAGACCCTCGTTTCCGTGCGCGACAACGGCCGCGGGATCGAGCCGGTGAACCAGGATACGGTTTTCAAGATTTTCTATCAGGAGAAGCCGGAGCAGCATCCGGAAGGATTGGGCGTGGGCTTGGCGGTGTGCCGACGCATCGCTCTCAAGCACAAGGGAACGATTTCCTTGGATTCCACGCCAGGTATCGGTACCTGCGTTTCCTTTACGCTTCCGTCCCGACCTGAAGATGTCTAGCGGCGTGCCGAAGCAAACGAGGCGAGACTGGGTAGCGCTTAGCTGGCTCGGCGTTTTCCGTCGATCCGCTGCGCGTTCCGTGGCGCGTATTCAAAAATCGCGTTCAAGTCGCGCAAGCGCTGCTTCACTTCAGCAAGTCGCTGCCGTTGCTCGGCTGCTTGTTGATACTGTTGCAGGATTTTTCTTTGGTCAGCTTGCATGGATTTTCTTCTCTTGCTCGAAGGCTTGGGTGGAACGCTTCGTCTCTTATGCTTCCGATCGGCCGTTTTTTCAAGGGGCTGCCCAACGGAAATGCGTTTCTAAAAGATTTTTCACGAACCCCTGGCGAGCGGGCACGAGCGGGTGCTCCGCAGAGGATGCGATCTCAGGCCGCTCCACGCCGTTTGCATGTCGACAAAATTAGGAATCCCAATGTCCGAAACGACTCGAATTTCCGGTTACGTTGTTCTCTCTTGCGGCTACCAAAACACGGAGTCCTTGGAACGCTTTTTTGCCGAGGCGGACCCCAAATCCGGCGTTTGCTACTTCGTTTGCGCGGACCTGCCCTTGCGGCATTCCATCCGCATCTACGAGTTGCTCAAAAGCGTGAGCATGCTGCCGGTTTACGCCGTCGATTCGACGCTCAAGCTCGAGCCGAACGCCATCTATCTGTGTCCCGGCTTCACCAAGGTCGCGCTGGTTGGCGAGCAGCTCACGGTGGAGGCGAACCGGAGCAACCTGCGCAATCGCGGAACCCTAGCCCTGATGTTGACGGCCTTTTCGCAGAAGGCTGATCGGGCGGCCTTGGTGTCGATCGCGGATACGCCGTTGTTGGAGTCGGCGAGCCTGAATCAGTTTCGTCGTTGCGGCGGCTTGGTTTTGGAGGAGGAGCGAGAGGAGCTAGCGGGTCAGGATTCGGCTTGGGTGGACCGTGTCCTCTCGGTCGTCTCCATGCAAGAAGCCTTGCGGGAGCACTTCGGCATGGCCCAGAGTTCCGTATCCGAGGAGGAAAAGCGGGAACAGGCCCAGCTGCGCAGCCTCTTCGAGCTGATGGCGGAGGAGGTCAAGGTGGACTTCTCACTCTACAAGAGCGAAGTCTTCAAGCGTCGCGTCTTCAACCGCGTGCGTCGCAGGAACCTAGAGGGGCTTGCTGACTATCTGGAGCTGGCTCGTTCCGACTTGGAGGAGCCGAAGGCCCTCTACCAGGAGTTCATCGTTGGCAGCCAGCGATTCTTCAAGGACGCGGAGGTGATTGAGGCTTTCGTTGAGAAGGTGATTCCCAGGCTGTTCGAGCGGCATGCGGACGGCTCCGAGATTCGCATTTGGGTGGCGGGGTCGGCTTCCGGCGAGGAAGCCTATTCGCTGGCGATGCTGATGGAGGAACACGCTGCGGAGCAGGGGATCGAGTCGCCAAACTTCAAGATATTCGCAACCGACGTGCATACGACCTCGCTGAAAGACAGCGTGAAGGGCTTCTATCCGGACGCTGCCCTGAAAGACCTTTCCAGCGAGCGAATCGACCGTTTTTTCATCCGGACCAAGCGAGGATTTAGTGTGACTCCCAAGTTGAGGCGGCGAGTCGTATTCGCGCGGCACGACATTTTGCGCGATCCGCCCTTCAGCCGTCTCGACTTGGTCTGCTGCCGGAACCTTGTGTCCTATCTGAAGCCGGCAGCCCAAAAGAAGGCCATCGGGATGATGCTCTTTTCCCTGCAGCTGCAAGGCTTGTTATGCCTTGGGTTGACCGAGACCCCGAACAGCTACCACGGTCAGCTGGAGGCATTCGACAACCAAGCCCGGATCTTCCTGAAAAAAAGCGACACCTTTTTGTCGCCGACCCTTCTCTCGCCGACCTCTGCTACTCGCTTCAATGTGGATTCGCTTTCCCTCGCTCCGACGAGCAACCTGTCGGAGCCGTCGCAAATCAGTGGGCTCAACGCTATCATGGAGCGTTTCATGCCCCCCAGCATCGTGATCGACGACTTGGGCGAGATTTTGCACACTTTCGGAGATTGCGAGGCCTACCTGCGACCGATGACCGGACGCGTCAGCTTGTATTACGAGGATCGGGTGCTTCCAGAGCTTAAGCTCTCCCTGCATCAGCTGCGCTCTCGAGCCTTGCATTCGCAGTCCAAGGTGGCCTGCCGCTGCACCATCGTTCGACCTTCAGGGGAAGCGGAGCAGCTAAGCCTCTCGGTGGAGCCATTGCGGGGCATTCGTCAGTTCGAAGATTGCGTCTTGGCGATTTTCGGAGACGAGCAGGTGTTCCGCGAGGCAGAATCGGTGATTGAGCCGATCGACGAAAGCTTTCTGAAGGGGAAGGAAGGTCCTGATTCGGAAACGGAGTTGCGGGACGAGCTGCGTCTGATGAAGTTGCGTTTGAGCGAAACGGTGAGGCAACTCGAGACCAGCAACCACGACTTGCAATTGGCCAACGAGGAGCTGCTCACTTCCAACGAAGAGCTGCAGACGACCAACGAGGAGCTGCACTCGGTGAACCAGGAACTCTTCTCGGTCAACTCCGAGTATGAGAGCAAGAACCGCGACTTGGTTTCCTTGAACGAGGATATCAACAACTTTCTCAGCAGCACCGAGATTGGCACGGTCTTCGTCGACGCGAACCTGCGTATCCGAAAATTCACTCCAGCGGCTCACGCCATCTTGAATCTGTTGCCCACCGATATCGGTCGCCCGATCGACCACATTTCGCACAACCTCATCGGCTATAAAAGCTTGGTCAGCGACACTAGGCGGGTGATCGAAGAAGGAAAGGGAATGGAAACGGAGGCCCGCATGGAAGCGGGGGTATTGCTGCTGGTGCGTATCCTTCCTTTCAGGACAGGCAAGGATGAGGTGACGGGCGCTGTGATCGCCCTGATTGACATCACCGACTTGAAGCAGGCGGAAACTCAAGTCGCCGAGAGCCGTCGCCGCTTGCAGATGGCCCTCGAGGCCGCGGACTTCGGGGTTTGGACCTTCGACGTGACGAAGGGCAGCTTCGAGTGCGATTCCCGGGTGGAGCGTTTCTTTGGCTTCGCGGGTGGCAGCAAGCAGGACCGAGACGCATTTCTCAAGAAGGTGGATTTCACGGTGGAGCGATTTCTATCCCGCGAGCCAGGCTCCAAGGATGGCAGCGATGCCGCCATTCAGGACTCCTGGAGCTTCGTCGCTTCCGATGGAGAGTTTCGCTACCTGTCCACCCGCGCGGTGGTCTATCGCGGCGTGAATGGGGAGGTGAGGCAGATCAGCGGCATCCTCTGGGATGAGACCAAGACCAAGTGGAGCGAGCAGCAAGTGCTGCAGAAGAAGAACGACCTGGAAACTTTGTTGTACGTCGTTTCCCATGACCTGCGCGAGCCATTGCGAGCCATCCAAAGCTTCTCGGCCTTGCTCGGGGAACGTTATCGGGACCAGCTTGAAGGTTCGGGACAGGACTTTTTGGATCGCATCGAAAGGGCTGCGGTTCGCATGACCGCTTTGCTTGACGATGTGCTGAGCCTGTCTCGTATAAACAAGATGGATACGGATTCTGAAATGGTTTCCGGGTCGGAACTGGTTCAGTCCGTACTCAGAAGCTTGGAGGACTCCATCCAGAAGACGGGGGCCAAGGTCGTGGTTTCAAGCGATCTGCCTAACATCAAGGCCAACTACACCTACGCCAAGCAGGCGCTTTCCAATTTGGTGAGCAACGCGCTCAAGTTCGTTAATCCCGGCGAGGCTCCAGATATCGAAATCACGCCTTTCGTGAGCGATGCGGACCGCTTTGTCGGAATCGAGGTACGGGATCGGGGGCCGGGCGTTCCGGAAGAAAGTCTCGATCGTATTTTCATGCTTTTCCAGCGAGCGGTGGGGCGAGACGTTGAGGGAACGGGAGCGGGGCTTGCCATCGTCAAGCAGATTGCTCTCAAGCATGGCGGAGACGCTTGGTACGAGCCGCGCAGCGGCGGGGGTTCCAAGTTTACGATAACCTTTTCGCGATAGTTGTAAGTTGGATACGCTTAATATGGGTGGTAGCCTCGCTCCTGAGGGATTTCACGTTTTTCTAGCCGACGATAGCGACGACGATATCGTACTCTTTCGGGAGGCCTTTGGGGCGATCGACTCGCGGATTCGTTGCGCGGTGGCTCGCAATGGAAAAGAGGCGGTGGAGACGCTGACCGCTTTGAAGCGGGAAGGTCGGCTGCCGGATTTGGTTCTGATGGATGTCAACATGCCCGTCTTGGACGGCTGCTCGGCGGTGCGTATCTTGCGCGAAGATATTCCGCTCGATGAGTTGGCGATTGTCGTGTTTTCCTCGAGCGACCTCCTGGAAGATGCAGAAGTTGTCTATCGGGCGGGAGCAAATGCCTGTGTGAGGAAACCGGATACGTATGACAAATGGGTGGAGGCGATCCGCGCGGTGGTTTCTTTCTATTTGTAGGGAACGCTGTTTTTGTGGGAAGCGGCCTTGCGCCGCGATTCTAGGCCGAGCAAATCGCGAGCGAGCTCGCTCCTACAATGAATATGTTTAGTTAGGATTCCTCTTCGTCGTCGTTCTGCTTGCCGTACAGTTTCTGGTAGAACTTCGCGATGTCGTCGAACACCAGCGTGATCACGGGAACGAGGGCAAGGGTGATGAAGGTGGCGAAGATGACGCCCCAGCCGAGCGAGATGGCCATGGGGATCATGAACTTGGATTGGCGGCTTTGCTCGAACATCAGAGGGGCCAGTCCGAAGAAGGTGGTCAGCGAAGTGAGCAGGATCGGGCGGAAGCGTCGGGCTCCAGCCTGGCGGACCGCTTCCTTGATGGGCGTGCCTTCCTTCTGCTTTTTGCCGATGTAGTCGACCATCACGAGAGAGTCGTTCACGACCACGCCGGAGAGCGCGAGCATGCCGAGGAAGGACATCATGGAGAGGATGTTCAGGTTTTGATCGTAGAAGCCCATCAGCTGGTGGCCGATCAATGCGCCGACGATGCCGAACGGTATTGCCGACATCACTACAATGGGGCGGCTGTAGCTCCGCAGCGGGATCGCCAAGAGAATGTAGATGCCGATGAGCACGAACCAGATGCCGTTGAGAAACTCCTTTTCGGCTTCGTACTGGTCGCGGGAATCGCCGCTGAGCTCGTATTCGAGATCGGGGAAGTCGGCTGCGATTTGCGGCATAATGCTTTCGCGCAGCTCGGCGAGAATGCTTTCCAGGTCGACCTCGACCGGGTTGGCGTCCGCGGAAACTGTGATCTGCCGTTTGCCGTCGATGCGGTAGATGCTGGGCAAGCTCTTGCCCGGTACCAGCTCGGCGACGGAGGAGAAGGGTACTTCCACGTTGCCTGCCCGAATGAGCATGTTTTCCAGAGTGGCCAAGGACTTGCGGTACTCGAGCGGGTAGCGAACCATCACCCGCACGTCGTCTCGCCCGCGCGGGATGCGTTGGGCCTCGATGCCGAAGAAGGCTTGGCGAATCTGTCCGGCAATCTGGCTGGCGCTGAGGCCCAGCTGTTCCGCCTGCGGCTTGAGCTTGATTTGAAACTCGTCCTTGGCGGACTCGAAGGAATCGCTGATGTCGAAGAGTCCGCCGAATTCCTTGAGCCGTTCCTGCAGCTTCTTGGAGGCTTCGACGAGGCTGGCGAAGTCGCGGCTGCGGATGTCGACCGAGAGGGCCTCGCCGCCGCCAGAGTAGGAGAGGGAAAAGCGTTCCACTCCAGGAATCTCTCCGATACGCAGGCGAAGGATGCGGGACAGGTCTCCGGTATCCATTTCGCTTTCGCTGGAAGCCCGTAGTGACATGGCAACTACGAGCTCGCCTCGCTCTGCGACTCCGGCCCGAGATCCGCCCCAGCCGCGTCCGAAGGGCTGGCCGCCGGCGGTGGCGAAAACGTCGGTGATGATCGGGTAGTCGCTGGCTGCGTTGAGCTCGTCCTTCAGTCGCAGGGCCTCCGCTTCGATGCGGTCGATATGGGCTTGGGTTGTCTCGAAGGCGGTGCCGGTAGGCATCGTCAGGTTAGCCCGCAGGGTGTCGTTGGGGATGCGTGGCCAGTAGCGGTACTGCAGGGAGTCGCTGGCGATGAGTCCCACGTAGATCGCCAGCAGGCCGATGAAGGCAGCGAGGGTGGAGTAGCGGTGGTGGAGCAGCACGTCCAGGCTAGGGCTGTAGACGCGCTTGACGAATGTCTCCAAGGAGTCGGCCACCTTGCGTTGGATTTTCTGGAACCAGTTGAGGTTGCCGCGAGTGGCTTTGCCTTGGCCGATGTTTTTGCAATGCCGCAAGTGGGCGGGCAGGACGAACTTTGATTCGACGAGGGAGAAGAGCAGCACCGGGATGATCACCAGCGGGATCTGGGCGAACATGTTGCCGCGCCAGCCGGACATGACCGAGAGCGGGTAGAAGGCGACGATGGTGGTGAGGATGCCGAAGGTGACCGGGATGGAAACCTCTTGGGTGCCCTTGATGGAGGCGTCCAGCGGACTGGCTCCCGTCTGCATGTGGCGAAAGACGTTTTCACCGGTCACGATGGCGTCGTCGACCACGATGCCGAGCACTAGGATGAAGGCGAAGAGGGTGATCAGGTTGATGGTGACGCCGAGCAGCGGCAGTACGATGAAGGCGCCGGCGAAGGCGACCGGAATGCCGAGGCTGACCCAGAAGGCGAGCTGAGGTCGGAGGAAAAGGGAGAGCACGCAGAGCACCAGCACGAATCCCATCAAAGCGCTGTCCACCAGCGTATCCAGTCTCTGGATAATGCGTTCCGAGTCGTCGTTCCAGTGGCTGAGGGTGATGCCCTCGGGCATGCGTTTTTGGGCTTCCTCGATATAGGCGCGGACCGTCTTGCCGACTTTGATGGCGCTTTGCTGGCCGGTGCGGTAGACGTTCACGGCGATGGCCCGTTCGCCGTTGTGGCGGGAGACCATGGGGATTTCGTCGAAGCCGTCGGTCACGGTTGCCACGTCGCGCAAGGTCAGGCGGCTGCCTCCGTCGTCGGCCCGCAGCACGATGTTTTCGAAGTCCTCCTGCACGTAGGCCTGGTTCTGGGCCCGCAGGCGGATGTCCCCGCCGTCCGCCTTGATGTTGCCGGCGGAGAGGTTGATGGAGGACGAGCGGATGGCGCGGGAAACTTGCTCGAGGGTAAGGTCGAATTGCTGCAAGCGGCCGGGCGATACTTCCACGCCGATTTCGTAGGGGCGGGCGGCTAGCAGGTCAGCGAGGGATACGCCTGGCAGGTTGGTGATTTCCTCGCGTACTTGCTCGGCGAGCTTCTTCATGTCCCATTCGCTCAGGTCGCCGGCGATGACCACCGTGATGACGCGTTCCTGCCACTGGGGGCGGCGCACGCGCGGGGGGCGGGCTTCGGTGGGAAAGGTGGTGATCCCGTCCACGGCGCTCTTCACTTCGTCGAAGACGCGCTCGATTTCGTAGCCGTCCTCCACCTCGATGTTCACGCTGCCGGAGGACTCGCTGGCGCGTCCGGTCATGCGTTTCACGCCGGGAATATCGTAAACCGCTTCCTCGATGCGGGAGACGATGCTCTCCTCGATTTCTTCGGGGGTGGAGCCGCGGTAGGAGACGGACACGGAAATGTCGCGGCTCGGGTAGTCGGGCCATTCCTGGAAGAGGATCCGGTTCTGCAGGGTGTAGGCCCCAGCCATGATGAGGCTGGCCATGAGGAGGTTGGCGGCGACGGGGTTGCGCGTGAACCAAGCGATTGCGGATTTCATGGGCGTAGCGGCTTAGGCTTGCTTGGCGACCTTGGTCTTGTCCTTGCGGTCCGGCTCGCCGCGTTCGATGCCTTTAGGAATCTCGATGTCGTTTTGCCTGGCCCAGCGGATGAGCTCGGCGGTGAGGGCGGAAGACTGGTGCTTGTCCTTCCCTGCCTTGAGGGCCTTGATTTGGATTTCGAGATGGATGGGCAGGTCCAAGTCTTGCGGCAGGCCCTCGACGAGCTTGATGAAGTTGGCGTAGTCGCGCTCGGCCTTGGCCTCGGCTTCGGCGGCGCCGAGCTTGATGCGGACCTTCATGCCGGAGGTCGCGTACTTGACGGGGGTCAGGCAAAGGCGTTCGCCCGGCTTCAGCTCGTCTCCCACTACGATGTTCTCCTCGTCCGCCCAGATGGGCGAAACGTGGCGGCGCACCAGACGGTCCTCCCCGTCGATGAGGATTACGTAACTGCTCTCGCGAAGCAGGCGTCGCGGAATAACGAATACGTCCCGCAGCAGGTTGCCGGGGATGTGGGCGATGGCGAAGCTGCCGACCTTGAGCGGCGGGCGCCCGTCGGCGGTGCTGCCGTAGGGGTCGGGGATTTGGGCAACGACGTAGAGCTGACGGCTTCGTTGGTCGAAGGCTCCTTCGGCACGCACTAGCTTGCCGCTCCAGTCGTGCTGCTGGTCGCCCATCTTGACGCGCAGCCGGACGTCCTTGTTGATTTTCGGATCGGTCTCGGAGTCGCGGTAGCTCTCGGGCAGATCGATGAAACCCAGTTGGGCTTCGGAAAGGGGCAGTCGGATTTCGGCGAAGTCGATGGCGTAGATGGTGGCGAGCCGGTTGCCGGGGGAGACGTATTGGCCGACGTCCACCTGCTTCTCCAGGATGCGGCCGGCGTAGGGGGCGACGATCTTGGTGCGTTCGAGGTTGAGGCGGGCCGCCTTCACGCGAGCTTGGGCGGAGGCGAGGTTGGCTTCCGCTTGGCGCATCTGGGGGAGACGCAGCACGAGTTCGGGAGCCTCGTCCTCGTTGCCGAGCCGCTTCCAGTCGAGGGCAGCTCGGTCGGCCCGGACCTTCTCCTCGGCGTAGCGCAGCTCCATTTGGGCGAGGGTGGCGTCGGCGACCACTAGCTCGGTTTCGTAGTCGCTAGGGTCGATTTCCACCAACAGTTCGCCCTTTTCGAAGAAGCCGCCTGGACGAAAGCTCGGCGAAACGCTCAGGATGCGGCCTCGAACCTCGGGGATGAGGGCGCTCTGGGTGCGGGCCTCGATGATGCCTTGGGATTGCAGGACGATTTGGTAGTCCTGTAGTTCGAGGGTGGATACTTCTACCTCCGGTTCGAAGGGTTGCCGGTTCCATCTGGCCGGTTCCGGCCGCGAGGAGAGCAGGTGCCAAGTAAAGTAGCCGCAGGCGGCTAGGATCGCGATGGGCAGGAAGTAACGCAGGAACTTCATTTAACTGGGTACTATCGAATCTGAAAGTGATCTCGTTTTTTCGGGGCGGAGCCAACAAGCTCCGAGCTCCCAGAGGATTCGTTTGCTCCCGATTCAGCAAGGTCAAACTTGCCCCGACGGTGTCGGGACGCGTGCGGCGAGGAAGGCGCCTCAGTCAGCGATGCAGATTGTAGAAACATTGGTGCCAGAGAGGGATCGCATGCTGAAGCTGCTCTTGTCAGCATTGGTTTATAAATTTTGTTTCGTTGGATACGATCCAATCGTGTAGTTTGCGTCGGATGGCTTCTTTGTTTCCGTCGTGGTACCAATTCCAAAACTCTTGTTCGATATTTTCTTCGATGTATTCAGGTCCTCTCTGCTCTTCTATTTCATCAAGGTAGTCTAAGTAGTTTGGTTCATTTGATTCCCTAATATCTGCTGGGAACAGTTCTAGAACCTCCCGCAAAACCTTCGCAGGCAGTTCGAGGCCAACCTCCTCAAGTGCTGTAGCGGTGTAAACTGCCAATGACTCATGTCCATTCGTTAGATACTGTTCGATGCCGCCGTTCGCTACTTGACCATAGAATGTCTCTACAGCAAAGACCGTTTTCAAGGGATATGGGATGGCTTCTGGTCCTTGATCTTAGAAAATGCTTTCGGCGATGTCGCAAATCGAATGACTCACGAGTTCTTTATCTCCAGATTTCAACAACGTGCTGAACTCGTTTGGGTCTACCATTGTTTTTCTAGGTCGAGTAAAGACGCGAGCGCTTGTGCTCGTTTACCGAAATTGTATGCATCGTCTGGTGGTTATAGTCTTTTCTGTTTAACCAGTTTGATCATCGTTCTTTTTTACGTATCCAACTTTTTTCAACAAATGTTGAGTTGTCCACTCAAGCCACTCGAACAAAATCTTGTAGGCCAAGATGGGAGCTCCGATGATCAATGCTAATGCAGCGATTACAGCTACAATATTGTCCTTTGTTTCGCTCCTGGGACCGTCGTAGAAGATCGAAACTAACTGAAAAGGTAGTAAGGCCAAAAAGAGCACCAGAAACGAAGCCATGAGGATGACGATACCTTTTCGCCAACAGTTCCAGTAGTCTGCAAATCTATTCATTTAGTTTCTGCCAAGGGTGAGTGGATACCTGAGCGTACGTACGGAGCGACTGTAGTGAATTGTATAGCTCGATTTGATATGATTAATTGCTTAAAATGATCGGGACGGGCACCCAGACAGCTACACTGTTTCCATCGTGCTTTGCGGAGTTGAATTCGAATGTGTCTACGAATGCTAGAACAAGAGAATTATATTCTGGGTAATTGGTTTTGTCTATGTGTGGTTTAAGTGGTCTGCCTTCTCTCGTGACGATGAGACTAACCACAGCGTTGATTTCGCCCTGGAACTCTATTGGTAATTTCGGATCGCCTGTGCGAATGATTGTTGGCTTTATATCTACGTCTTTCAACTCGGAGGGACGATCTTTAAGCATGGGATTTGGAGTCTCGTAGCCCTCATCATTCTTTGGGCGATCAGTTGTTTTGCAGCCCGTGATAGCCAATGTGTAAATCGCTAAAACAGTAATTGTTTTATTCATATCTTCGAGCTCAGGCGACAAGGCCCGATCTGTGGTAAAAGGTTCTGGGGAGGTTGTTTATCAGGGGGGCTGGTTCAAAGAGGCGAGCGATTGCCGCACATTGTGTGCGATGCCTTGTTGGCACAATCTTTCAACTTCTAGCTTTGCTCCTCATCTTCAACTTTTCGTTCTAGTTCTTTTAGTTTGAGAATGTAGCCATATCTCGCCAACGCTTGAGAGCCGTAAGCTAGGGCTAGGACTGAAATCAAAACGTACAAAGCGTCATCCTTCTGAAAGTATTCGTAGATTCCGTAGATTGCTATGACTAGACTGACAACAATGATTCTCAGAGTCCTAAACTTGTTGATACGTGACTCAAGGAAGGTGGCCCATTGTTTCGCTTGTTTATCCATTTTAGTTTCTGCTAACTTTGAGGCGATGTGCGAGGATCAGCGAGGAGCGCTGGCCGCACGGTTGTATCCACCGACTGGTTATCCTAAATTTTCCTTTTTGAACACTCTGGGTCTTGCTGAGACGTATGCCGCAAAAAGAGAATCTCTGAAGCGGTAGTATCTTTCTCGTGTTTTCACGATTTCAGCACCGTAGTCTTCTGTAACAAGATGCCCAACGAATTGACTAGGATTATCTACCCCCTCATCTAGAGCTCTTTTGTATGCATCTGCGGTGTGGATTTCAACGCTGTCCTTTTGAACATCGGAAAGTGCCCTCAATACTATTTCCCTCTGGCGAGATGATGCTACTGCTTTTTTGTATCTGCTTTCCAGAATGGGGTCGATACCCGATTCGGCAATAGCTCTCAACGTCTTGGCAATATCAGGTCCTCCAATGTCTCGTCCACTTTCTCGATAGGCATTACGTAGCACATATTTCCCGATTAAGTGCGTCATGTATGGGTGTCCTTGAGACAGACGAACTAGCTCCTTTTTAGCATTGGGATCGAAACGAATGTAAGAATCAATACTCTGTTCGGCATCAGATATGATTTGCTCGAGTTCGGCGTCAGACATTGAGGGTAGATCTATAATCCCTCCAGCAAACAATCGATCAGATGACTCATGCTCTTCAATCAGTTCCTGCACATCGTGAGCGACTCCAACTATGCAGAATTTCACATTTGGAACATTTGTAGCCAACGCCTTTAGGAAGGTTGCAAATCCCTGCTTGTTCTTTATCTGATCGAATTCATCGATGACAAAAAGAACTCCATCCTTCGTCATTCCCTGTTCGGTGATGGCGCTTACGACATTCGTAAAGACAGTTTCTACTCCGTGATTTGAAACAGAGGATTCGTAAGTCGTTTCAGAGCCTTTTTCGCCTTCAAGCGAAAAAGCTCCGACATTTAGTTTCGGCTTAAATTTGTCTGCAGCTCTTCTTGCTTTCGGGATGTCATATATCCAATCGAGCAAGCAAGTCCTATTGGTTAATAGGCTTTCTAACAAGTGCTCGTGAGTTTCCGTCGTCTTACCGCAAGTATAGTAGATCGAAAGGAAATCTAAGTCCTGATCCGTTTCTATTTTTATCTTTTTGAGCAATTCATTTCTACCGGTGGCAATGTTTATTATCTGGCGAGCTAAAGACGTCTTACCGATTCCGCGATTTCCGATTACGGCGATGTTCGTTCCCTCGGATATCAATGCATAGTAACTGTCCTCAACAAACTTTTTTCGCCCAGCAAACCTTTGGGGGTCATCGATTTCTTTTGCCGGGGAAAAGGCGTTTTCAATTTGAGTGATTGTTGGTTTCGTGGGCATTTTTTTCTGGGTAACGTCAAATCCAAACGATGGCGGCTTCGGTTGATGTTCCAAGTCTGTTGAGGTTAGTATTCATGTGGTCGTTACTAAAGAGGCGAGCGTCTGCCGCCATTGTGTGCGATGCCTGGTTCGCACTATTTTTTTAAGTTGAAATGTAGGAATGCAGGATGAGTCCAGCAATGGTCCAAAGGGCAAATCCTGCTAAGCATGCGAAATGTATTTTTCTGTATTTCTTTCCTTTTGTATTCAGATCTTCAGGGTGAAAAGTCACTAGGTTTAGAGGATTCCATTGGTATCGCTTATCGAAGCAATTGATTCCTTCTTTTGCTTGTCCTGCAGCCATGAATGCAAATGCGGCATTGGCAACCAAGAGAGCCAAGTCTATCAATAGGTACATTGCCTTCAATGTCGTCATCTCTTTTTTGCGAAAGTCTTATTGAGCGACAAATTTGCCGGTTTTTGTTTTCGGAAAAAGCGACAACATTATCGGTTATTATTTAGGGATTACTTGGGCTGGATTGGGCTAGACTGAGCTTTGGGGGGTGTTGGGTTTAGGTGTATCTAGCTTAGGAAAATACGTAAAGACTGAAGATTGCGTCGTGTTAGCTCCTTTAAAAAGCTGCGCAAAGCGAGGGGGGCTCAAGGAGAAGTGGATGGAGGGCGGATCCGGGATGAAGGCGGAGACTTGGCGGACTGGAATGCGTTCTTGGAGGCGGAGGTCTGGCGATATTCGCTGCTTTTGCGTGAAATCGGGGAGGTGCTCCTGCAGCGCGGACAGCGTGGAAGCTGTCCCTCCCGTTCGGTGTTGGACGCGCGAGGGGGCATTGGAACTGGGGGGAAACGCACGCGGTATCTCGGCTTGCCGCCGAAGCGAAGCGCCCACGGGCGTGCCGCCTTGGGGCGAATGGGTGAGGGGCCGAGATTGCGGCGCGGGTTCGGCTGGCTCGGTGTTGTTGGCGAGGTCGCTTCCTGCTGCTCGGGGGCGACGTGGCAGCGGTCTCTCTCCGGCTAGGGGGAGAACTGGATGGGCATCATGATGGAGACGTGCACGGGCTGGCCTTGGACGCGGATGGTGTTGTACTGGATGTGGGCCACGGCGCGCATGGCGGCTTCCTCGAAGCCGGGGGTGGAGATGGAGACGATGCGGGGGTTGATCACGTTGCCGTCGGGATTGACGATGAACTCGACGCTGACGGCGGCGCTTTTGCCGGTGTTGAGGAAGGCCTCGGGGTAGAACTCGTCGAAGGCGGGGATGAACTTGGGCATGGGGGCTTGCTCGAGCTCGAAGGAGGGGGTGACGGGAACGTCGATCTCTTTGAAGACTTCGCGGCCCATCTCGACGTTGAGCTTGTGCTCGAAGGCGATCTTGAAGGTGAAGGGGATCTTGACGCGTACGGCTTGGGGAACGCCGTTCTTGGTGGCGGGCTCGAAGATCCACTCGGAGGCGGCGAGCAGGGCGGCGAGGCCGAACTCGTCGTGGGTGGCCCGGTCGACGACGGGGTCGATGACGGTGCCGAAGACGTCGACGTTGGCGATGATGATGGCTTCGCCTTCGATGCCGCGGTCGTAGAGCTCGCTGGGGTGGGAGGGGTCGACCTTGTAGATGGCGACGGGGGGGATGAGCTCGTCGCTCTTGGGCTCCTGGGCGGAGGCGCGGCAAGCGAGTCCTAGGGCGGCTAGGAGGCTGAGCGCGGCGCTGATGCTGGGTGCGAGTCGGTACATGGGTGGGAATGGCAGGGAGTTGCCTCCTGTCATATCTTCTAATTCGACGGGGAGTCTAGCGGTTTTAGTGGATTCGTAGGAGGAAAGGGGTTGTTTTAACGAAATTATGGAAGACGAGCCTGTGGAGTTCCCGATATCTGACGAGTTGGACCTGCATACCTTTCGCCCGGGGGAGGTGAAGGAGTTGCTGCCGGACTATTTCGAGCTTTGCCTGGAGAAGGGGATCACGCGGGTGCGGGTGATCCACGGCAAGGGCTCGGGCGCTTTGCGGGAGCTGGTGCACGCCCAGCTGCGCAAGATCGCCTGCGTGAAGGATTTCGGCTTGTGCGACCAGACGGGCGGGGGCTGGGGCGCGACTTGGGTGGAGCTGGAGGGGGTGAAGGGCTGAGGGAGAAGGCGCTCTTCGTCTGCTTCTTCTCGGGAAAAGGGGGGGGGGGGGCGGGCTTGTTGCTTGATCGCGCGTTGCGGCGGACTGGGCCAGTCCGCCCTACCTTGAGGCAGTGCTCATCGGACACGGGGGGGCGGGACGTGTGGATGGGGTCGAAGGTCTTTCGACTTCGCTGCTTTGGGAGGCGGTTTGCGGCTCGCTGGGACAGCGGGCCCTACCTGGGCCTTACTCGGCGGTGGCGCGGGCTTTGTCCTTGAGGGACTGCTTGTAGGATTCCATCTGCGGGCGGACGTGGGTGTCCATGCAGCTGGGGCAGATGGAGTGGGTGAAGTCGGCCCCGGTGCGCTCGTTGACGTATTGCTCGATCTGTTCCCAAAGGTCGCCGTCGTTGCGCACCTTCTTGCAGTAGCAGCAGATGGGGATGAGGCTTTCGAGGCGTTTGACCTGCTGGTTGAAGTTGAGGATGCGCTCGGCTACGCGGAGGCGGTTCCAGATCTCGTCGGAGCCGATGGGCTTCTTGAGGAAGTCGTCCACGCCGGCGTTGATGGCGGCCTCGAGGTTGGGGCGGGAGCGCTTCTGGGCGGAGATGAGGACGAAGTAGGTGTAGCTGTCCTTCATGCTTTCGCGCAGCTTGCGGCAGAGCTCGAGCCCGTCCATTTCGGGAAGCATCCAGTCGCTGATGACGATGTGCGGCCGTTCCACTTGAAAGGCGTCCCACGCTTGCTGGCCGTTCTCGTAGGATTTGATGTCGTATCCCAGCATGCTGGTGACGTTTTCGAGGAGGCGGCGGGTGGTTTTGTCGTCTTCGACAATGTGGACTTTGAATTGGCTGCTCATACTACTGTATTCTCGGTCTATCGGATAAGGTCTTCGTGAGTGAATCACTCTATGCGGATATGTGCGAGCCGCCGCGGGATTAACGTTTGTTTTACGAACGGGGCGTGGGAGCGAGCGGGCCGTGGGGGCGAGTGGGGCTGTGAGCTGCGACTTGCTTCGGGCGGTCACAAAAGGCTTTGCAATCGGGAGGCGATGGGTCAGCGATAGGAGGGAGTTTTTGCCCCTTTTCGCATCGAGCCGCGGTTTCTGAGCGCCAGCGTGAGCACTGTCTCAGAGCGCGCTCTCAAGCGCCGCTCGAGGAGGAGGCGCGGCGAACCCCTTTGAGACCATGGCGACCAGTACGGTAGAGAACTACATCAAGAATATCTACACCCTGCAATTCGAGCAGGGTGAGGGCGGGAACGTGAGCATGGGCGAGCTTTCCTCGTCGCTGGAGGTGACTCCGGGGACGGCCACGACCATGGTCAAGTCCTTGGCCAAGACGGGCTTGGTGGGCTACACTCCGCGAGTGGGAGTACAGCTGACGGAGCAGGGCAAGGAGCTGGCCCTGCTGGTTTTGCGCCGGCACCGCATGATCGAGCTTTTCCTGGTGAAGGTCTTGGGCATGGACTGGCACGAGATCCACGACGAGGCGGAGGCCTTGGAGCACGTGATTTCGGACCGGGTGCTGGAGCGGATCGACGTGTTGCTGGGGCATCCGGAGCTGGATCCGCACGGGGACCCGATCCCGGACAAGAGCGGGGTAATCGCCGAGCGCGACTTGTTGCCGCTGGTCGACTGCGAGGAGGGCCAGAGGGTGACGGTGGGTCGCATCGAGGACCAGGAAGACCGTTTTCTGCAGTACTTGGAGAGCAATGGCCTGACTCCCGGCAGGGGCTTGCTGGTTTCGGGCCGCGATCCTCAGGCGGGGGTGGTCTCGCTGGAGTTCAGCGACGGAGCGAAGCGTCAGCTCGGTTTCGAGGCGGCCCGCAAGATCAGCGTGGAGTTGGAGGTCGCCCCTTGATCGAGCAGTGGGCTTGGTTGATCGCTTTGGTGGCCGGCTTTGCGGCTGGGTGGGCGGTACAGGCTTATCGCTTGCGAACGCCCAAGGGCTTGCCCGAAGAAGAACGGGCGGAGCTGGAAGAGCGTTTGGCGGCGGCCGGCCAGCAAAGCGCGGTCTTGGAAGAGCGCTGCCGCGTTTTGGACGCGGCCTTGGGCGAGGCCAAGGTCGAGCTCGTGGAGCAGCGCGAGGAGCATCGAGCGGCGAGCGGGAAGTTGGCTGCTGCGGACGAGCGTATTCGTTCGATGGGTACGCGAATCGAGGAGCAGAAGAAGGAGCTGGCGGAGCTGCAGCAAAAGCTGACTGCGGAATTCGAGTCCTTGGCGACGCGTGTGCTGGACGCGAACTCGGAGAAGTTCGTAGCCCGCAACAAGGAGAGCTTGGACAAGCTGCTGTTGCCCTTGGCGGAGAAGATTACGGACTTTCGGACGCGGGTGGACCGGACGCACGACCAGGGCGTGAAGGATCGGGCGGAACTGGTGGCTCAGCTCAAGGCATTGGGCGAGCTGAACCAGCAGATGAGCGCGGAGGCGCGGAACTTGACGACGGCGTTAAAGGGGCAGACCAAGACGCAAGGCAATTGGGGCGAGCTGGTGCTGGAAACTGTATTGGAAAAATCAGGACTGGTGGCAGGTCGGGAGTACCGAACTCAGGCCAGCTTTACTTCGGAGGAAGGCCGGCGCCAGCAGCCGGACGTGTTGGTGAACTTGCCGGAAGGCAAGCACTTGGTCATCGACGCGAAGGTCAGCTTGGTGGCTTACGAACGCTGCGTGAACGAAGAGGACGAGCGGGTGCGGGATGCGGCCTTGAAGGAGCACTTGCTCAGCGTGAAGAATCACGTGCAGGAGTTGAGCAAGAAACGCTACGATGCCTTGCCGGGGATCGAGTCTCCGGACTTTACCTTGATGTTCGTACCGGTGGAGCCGGCCTTCGTGATGGCGATGCAAGCGGACGACACGCTTTTCGACTTCGCCTTTCGTCAGAACGTGGTGATCGTGACGCCGTCGACTTTGCTGGCGACGCTGCGTACTGTAGCCAATATTTGGAGACAGGAGAAACAGACGCGCAACGCCATCGATATCGCGGAAAAGAGCGGACTGCTCTACGACAAGTTCGTAGGCTTTTTCGAGGACATGCAGAAGATCGGCGAGCAGATCGGGCGCAGTCGGGATGCCTACGAGGCGGCGATGAACAAGCTTGCGACGGGACGTGGAAACTTGGTCAACCAAGTGCAGCGGCTCAAGGAGCTGGGGGCCAAGGCCAAGAAGGCTCTGCCGGAGGAGGTGCTGGAGGAAGGGCAGTTGAAGGACGAAGCTTAGCGGCGCTGTCCAGGCGAGCTCGACTTGTGATGTCTCATTTTTGCCGGGGCGGAGGGCGTGGAAGCCGTCCCTCCAGCGTTGGCGGCATCAGGTTTTGTCCTTGAAACCGATTCTCTATTGCAGAACAAAGTTTCGATAGACTGAGCCATGATCGTACGCAACGAAGAGCAATACAACGCAATCAAGGAAGCCGCCCAAGCTGCAGCCACCGTGCTGGACCGCATGTGCGCCTTGGTGGTGCCCGGCATGAACACTTACGATCTGGATCAGGCGGGCCGCCGCTTCATGGAGGAAATCGGCTGCGAGAGCGCTTGCTACCAGTACAAGGTGGGCTCGCGCATCTTTCCCTCTTGGACCTGTCTTTCGGTTAACGACGAGGTGGTGCACGGCATCGGGACCTTGGAGCGCGTGCTGAAGGAGGGCGACGTGATCAGCGTGGACGTTTGCACCCGCTACAACGGCTATATCGGCGACAACTGCCGGACTATTCCGGTGGGCCGTGTCGATCCCGAGCTGCAGCGCTTGCTGGACGTGACGGAGGAGTCCATGTACGACGGCATCAAGAATGCGGTGGCCGGCAACAAGGTCGGCAAGATTTCCAGCGCGGTGCAGAAGAAGGTGGAACGCGCGGGCTTTAGCGTGATCCGCGATTTCGTGGGTCATGGCGTCGGCAAGACCTTGCACGAAGAGCCCCAGATCCCGAATTTCGGTCGCCCCAACGACTACCAACGCTTGAAGCGCGGCATGGTCCTCTGCATCGAGCCGATGGTAAACATGGGCAAGCACAAGATCGCCATGGGCGAAGATGGCTGGACGGCCCTCAGCGCCGACGGCAGCCCTAGCGCCCACTTCGAGCACACGGTTTTAGTGGGCGAAAAGGGACCGGAAATTTTGACGGTTCCCGAGGGCAAGACGGCTCCGGCGCTGGTGTAGGGCTGGGGGCGAAGATATTCACTCGGCGTCTTCGGAGAAGCCGCGCCACCTGGAAGCGAGCGGAGTTCGCCGCCCGCGGTACCGAGGGACTTCTGCGACGACAAAGCGAAGCGTCTTTGGCCGTCCCACCTTGATATCTCGGGAGAATACGCCCGCGGAGCGGCCGTTCCACCTTGATGTGTCTAGATGGCGCCGGTCAGGGCCGTTTCCCATCTGGGCAAAGAAAAGGCGGATCGCCTACCCCTAAGCGATCCGCCACTTGTTTTCTTTGTTACCCCAAATAGATCTCGCTAAGCGATGATCTGCTAGGAAAGACGAAGCAGAACGGAATTTGTTCAGACTTTTTTGGTTTTTTTGGAAAAAAGTGGGTTTTTGCGGGCGCTGTTAAGCAGTCCTAATGGAGCGCATTTCAGCGCTTTATGCCTCGGGCAGCTAGGAGCTTGAGGCGATCGGGATCGGTGGCGGTGGTTTTGGCCACGAAACCGCTTTTGTGGGCGAAGTGAACGTCCGGCTCGTTTTCGATCTGGGTGTAGTCGAGGGAGGGGTGGTCGTTGTAGCGGGAAATGCCGTAGCCGGTGTTGCGGCGGTCGGGGTAGATGGTGCCAGCCACGCTTTGCTCGATTCCCTTTTCGCGCAGGAAGTGGCCGATGCCGGCGGAAGGGTCGTCGAGGTCGGTCTCCACGCGGGGGAGGAAGAGGAAGCTCAGGCCGTCGCAGTCCCAGATCTGGGCGTGGGCGGCGACGAAATCGATGCGGGCGCGGGTGCTGGTGAGGTAGCTGACGAGGTCTTCGCCTACCAGCTTCATCATTTCCCAAATCGCTTCGCCCGGCTGGTGCAGGTTCGAGGCGGCGAAGCGACGCAGCAAGGTCATGTCGATGGGGGAGTTGAGCTTGCCGATGACCTCGCGCTCGACGCCGAGCCACTGGGCGGTGTGGTTGGGTCCGCGGCAGTCGAACCATTCGGCCGGCTCCAGCCATTCGCAGAACGCTTTGGCGTCCTCGTAGAGCCCGTAGTGTTGCAGCACAAGGGAGAGGGCGCAGGTGGGCGGGGTGTCGCGGGGAAACTGGTGGTGGTCGAAATTGCCCAGCTCGGGTTGATGGAGGTCGCCCACGTCGACGACGGCTGTCTCCGGATTGGCGAGGTCGTCTGGGGCGGGCTCGCGTCGCTCGATGGCGACGGGATTTTTGGCCAGCAGCAGGCAGCAGGCGAGCAGGTCGTCCTTGTGGGCGGAACCGGGATGGGTGAGCAGGGTGGTGAAAGGCATTTGCGGAGGATGAAGGTTTAAGGATTAAAACTGGTGAGGGAGGGGCACGAAAAAGCCGACTTCTGTCAAGTCGGCTTCGGCGTTGGAGCGCTTGTTGCGCTCGGATGGGTCCGGCTCGCCTCACGTGGCCGTAGGGGCGGCGGGCGCTACTGGGCGTCGCGTTGCTTTTCGTTTTCCTCTTCCTCCTCAGACTGGTAGCGCTTGAGCAGCTCTAGCTGTTCTTGGGATTGGCGGGTGATTTCCTCCAGGCCTTCCCGCACTTGGGCGGGCGGGGTGTCGGCCCAGGATTTGGCGAGGCGCCAAGCGAGGTTGTTGATGAGGCTGAGCGGCGTTTTGAGTCGCTCGACGAGAATGGAAGAGAGGGTGCCGCGTTGGGTGTCGGGCAGGAGTTGGGCCTCGCTTTCCTCGCGGGCGGTTTCGAGCTCGCGGTTGGCTTGCTTGAGCTCGCGGCGCAGGAGCAGCAGCTCTTTCTCGAGCTTGGCCACGTTGCTTTGCTCGGCGATGACTTGGGAGTCGCTCTTTTCCTTCGCCTCGTTGCTCGCCTTGAGATCGGCTTGCAGGGCTTCGTACGCTTCGGGCGAGACTTTGGAGAGTTCGCTGATGCGTTCGATTTCGCCTTCCATGCGGCTGACTTCGTTTTCGAGATCGGCGGAGCGGAGGGCTTGGCTCTCTATGAAATGCTTGAGGTGGTCTTCCTCGAAGTTCTTGCTCTTCTTCTTGAAGGCGATGGAGGCGGTTCCGAGCTTCGTTTGGTTGACCAGTTCCTCGGAGGGGTCGACGAGGTGGGTGCCGATGCGGCGGAAGAGCATGGCGTTGAGAATCAGCAGCAGTCCGAGCAGCGGTATCCAGAATGCGGAGACGGGCAGCTGGCTCAGCTCCGCCAGCTGCTGGCGGTAGGGATCGAGAGGCGGCAAGGCGATGGCCACCACGATCAGAACCGTGAGCGATTGGATGAGGAGCGCGTGCCGCGCGAGAATGGACTTGGAGGTTTTCACTTGCTGCTGTGTGGCTGGAACGTTCGCGTGTTAGCTGTCGCTAGAGCAAATCTGCGGCAGGTAAAGGTCAAACGGGAAGACGGTATGCATCCAAACCTAGGGGAATGGAGCGACGCGTCGGTGGGTTCGACCGGCTGAGCAGGCTCTTGTTGCCTCGGAACGAGGTGAGACAGGGGGACTGGACGACAGTTCCTCCTAGTGTCCGGCTTGGTAGGGGACGTCGGCGTGCGTCTGCTGGTTAGCGAGCTCGCGTTCCAGAGCAGCTATGCGGTGGACTTGGTTGCGGTTCTCCTGGCGCAGGAGGCCGAGGTCGTAGTTGAGCTCATTGCGAATCCGGCCGTAGCTGTGCACGAGGTCCTCCAGCTCCTCGATCTTGCGGAGGTGCCGTTCGACGGTCTTGCGGGCGGTGTGGAGCTCTTCCTCCATGCGGGAAATTTGGTCGGCGCGGTTGTTGGCTCGCTCTTGGGTGAGGCAAACGAAATCGCGGATGATGCGAAGCTCCTTGAGCTGGCCGTAGGCGGTATCGGGGGCGACGGCCCCGAGGGCGCACTGCTCGCTGAGGGATTGAGCGGGGGCGCAGAGCTTCTTTTTCAGTTGGACGGTGAGGGCGAAAAGGAGGGAGAGGGAGACGGGGGCGACGAGGATCCAGAGCAGTTGGGGGGGGAGCCCGAGGGTGTTGCTGAGGGCGTCCCGGTAGGGCCTGAGCGGCTCCAGCAGCATGCCAAGCAAAGTCGCAGTCACGACGAGCGCGGAGGCGAGGAGATAGGCGTTTACGGTGGATCGGTAGGTCTTCACTGGATTCGGGCGCGGTGCGCTTTTGCGGGCTGGTAACATGCCAGAAGAGCGGCGTTTTACAAGGCGGTTGGATGTTTTATAACCTTGGCTCCGACCCCGGATTAGGCGAGCCGGAAGCGACCCATTAGGTCGACATACGAAGTTGGTCCTGCTCTTCTCTTGACAATCTAGAGGAACGCTTCTTTTCTCTAGTCAATCTAGAGAAGCTATGGACAAAGGAAGCAAGAATCTGCTGCAGGGGACCTTGGACCTGTTGATATTGAGAGCTTTGCGCGACGAGGAGCGTCATGGCTGGGGGATTCAGCAGCGTATCAATCAAATCGGAGAGGAGGCTTTGATGGTGAACCAGGGATCTTTGTATCCGGCGCTGGTGCGACTCGGCACTCAAGGCTTTCTGGAAACGGAGTGGCGGGTGACGGAGAACGGTCGCCGGGCGAAGTACTACCGTCTCACGGCTGCCGGCCGAAAGCGGTTGGAGGAGGAGACGGAGCAGTGGCGACGTTATTCGCGGGTGGTTAACTTGATCTTGGAGACCATTTAGGGCCGGTTTGATGAGTTTTGCGGCAAAGTGGATGCGTCGGTTGCGGGGGGCGCTGATGAATCGCGCGACGCGGGGGGATTTCGAGGAGGAGATGCGTTTCCATATCGAGATGGAAACGGAAAAGTACGTGGCGGAGGGGATGGATCCGCAGGTCGCCCGGCGGCGGGCAGTTCTCGCTTTTGGCAACGGAAACGCGGTGCGGGAAGAACTGCGCGAGGAACTGGGGTGGGCTTGGTTTGGGGACTGTTGGCGAGACCTGTGCTTTGGAATGCGTATGCTGGGTCGCCGTCCAGGCTTTGCGGCCAGCGTGCTGGTGACGTTGGCCTTGTGCTTGGGCGCCAACATGGCGTTTTTCGCGAGCTTGCAAGAAATGGTTTTGCGGGACTTGCCGTTCAAGGAGCCGGATCGGCTAGTGGAGATTTACCGGAGCGAAGGGGGCGATGGCTCGAGCAAGAGAGGTGGAAACCTGTCGTTGAAGAACGAATACGCGGCCCAGGGAGACCTCTTTGAGCAGGTAGCATTTTTCGGTGGGAAGTGGTCCAACTTGCAGATTGGAGGAAATGGCTTTCGCGGAAATGCCCTCCGGGTGAGCGACACCTTTTTTCAAACCTTGGGGGTGTCGGTAGAGCGGGGAGAGGCTTTGGGGGCGGCCACCCCCGACGGTTCCGCGTGGTTGGCTCGATCGCTTTGGGAGTCGGCTTACGCCGCTGACGAATCGGTTTTAGGCAAGGTGGTGCAAGTTGATGGACGGCCTTACCGGATCTTAGGAATCGCTCCGGAGGAAGCGGAGCGGGTGGTGCCCGAGGTTTCACTGTTCCTCAAGGTCGATCGCGCGGCAGCCTTGGCGGATCCGTTTGACGAAGGCCTTCGCAGCGAGAGCGCGGGGGTGGTCTGGGCGCGTTTGGCGGATGGGGTCAGCGTTGAAAAGGCGGCGTCGAGGCTGGTGAGTCTAGAAAGGCAGTTTCAGGAACGGGCGAGTTCCTTGTATCGAGAAAGCAACGACTGGGAGCGGCTTGTTTGGGAGGTGGTTCCGGTGCAGGAGGTTCGCTCAAGTTGGGCGAGTTCGCGCTTGTTGTTGCTCAATGCGGGGGCCTTGCTCGTGTTGCTCATCGGGTGCGTGAACGTGGCGAACCTCTTGCTTGCTCAAGCGAATGCCCGGAGCGAGGAGTACTGGATGCGTCGGGTGTTGGGCGCTCGTGGTGGACGGTTGGTGCGTCAATGTGTGGCGGAAACGGTTTTGCTGGTGGGCTTGTCGTGGCTGGCGGCATTGGGAATTGCGATGGCGGGTATTCAATTCCTAGCTGGGTATTCGAGCGAATTGTTTCGCGAAAGCGGAACGGTGTCTCTCGGAGTGGAAGCCGTAGCCTATGGGGCAGGTTTAGCTTTCGTATGCATGTTGGCTCTCGGCGCCTTGGTCGGCCAGCGAGCGGTCGCGGCTTCGAAGCAGGCGGAGAACGCTCGCTCGGGGCAGCAAACTACGCCGGGCCGAAGGGCCAAGGTTTTGGGCTCAGGCTTGGCGGTTTGGCAAACGGCCTTCACTTTAGCTCTCTTGATTGGGGGTGGCCTGTTGGTGAAGAGCTTCTATTTGGTGACGAATCAGGATTACGGGTTTGAGACGAATGGAGTGGTTACAGGGCGTATTCATCTCACGGATATGAAATACGAAGAAGGCGAGCGGAAAGAAGCCTTCAAGGCGCAACTTTTGCAAAGGCTGGAGGCGAGTGTGGAAGTGGAGTCTGTTTCTCTTTCTTCAACGATTCCTACATTCGGTTTTCCCGACCAGTTAGTAGTGAAGCGCGATGCTGCGGATGGCGAAAAGCCTCAGCGAACCTTTGTGAGCTACGTTTCGGATGGGCACTTGAAAACGCTCGGGATTTCTTTGCTGGAAGGTCGTGGTTTTTTGGATACCGATTCCTTCGGGTGGCAAACGCCGGTCTTGGTGGACGAGCGTTTTGCCCGTTTGCTGTATCCGGGGCAAAGCGCGCTCGGGAAGCGGTTGAATTTGGGGCGGCGTCCGCGAAACCAGAACAATTGGCTAGTTGTGGTAGGGGTTGTGGAATCGGTTAAGCAGACCGCTTTGGATGGCGACGATGGAATGCCGATGCTTTACCTGCCTCTCAAGGGAAGCTGGGTGGACGAGTTTAGCGTTTTCGTGAAAACGCAGGGAAGCGAAATCGCAGCCTTGAAGCTGCTAGGCAGCGAGGTCAGTCGCATGGACGCGGGGATGCCGCTTTATCGTAGTGGAAGTTTGGATGCGGTTATCGCGCAGTCCTTGTCGGGACGAAGGGGACTGTTGTGGTTGTGCATGGGCTTGGGATTGGTGGCCCTCGTCTTGAGCGCCGTCGGAGTGTATGGAGCCTCGTCGTTTCGGGTTTCCCAGCGCTTGCGGGAGTTTGCGATCCGTATGGCGGTCGGCGCCACGGAAGGGCGAGTGGTTGCCGAGCATGTGGGGCAAGACTTGAGGTTGGCAGCGGTAGGATTGGGCTTGGGCGTCTTGCTGGCGTCCCAGGCGAGTCGGCTCTTGTCGGCTTGGCTTTACGAGGTGGAGCCGTTCGACTGGCAAACCTACGCGGTCCTGACGCTCGGCTTGGGGCTGGTGTATGCCGCCTCCAGCTACTTGCCGGGCCGCCGCGGCGTGAAGGCGAACAAGGTCAGGTTGTAGGGGATTTGTCGCCTGCGGCTCACACTTTTCGAGGCTCTACTTGCTGAGCTCGAAGACCTTGGTGGTGGGGAGGCGCAGGAGGGTGACGTCCACGATGGTGGTGCGGAAGCTTTGGATGAGGGCTTGGATCTTGCTCGGGGTGAGCTTGATGCTGAGCGGCGCGAAGGCGATGTCGTCTGACTTGTCTTCGTGAGCGGTGATTTCGAGGTGCACGGTGGTAACTTTGTCGAGCAGCTCGTTCCATTTCTTGGAGCGCTTGTTGAAGCTCTGGGTGCGCAGGTAGAAGGTGATGATGCCTTTGGTTTTCTTGTTGAGGTGCTTGTCCTCGATCATGTGCTCCAGCTTGTTCTTGGAGGTATTTTGCGGAGTGGACTTGATGGTGATGTCGAAATCTTCGACGGGGGCGCCGAACTGGTCTCGCAGGCGGAAGATGAGTTGGGCGTGCCCTTCGTACTGGCTTTGCTTGTTCCACTCGAGCGGGCTGGAGCGAAGCTTGGCGGCTCGCTGGAAGGTCTTCTGCCGGGCTGCCTCGAAGGCGAGTACGGCTGCTGCGTAGTTGGTTTGGGAATACGGTGTGGCGATGGCGCGTTTGACGAGGGGGACGATTTGGTCGCGGTTTTCGGAGCCGGTGACGATGCCGATCTCGTCGCCGAAGTGGGCGGTTTCGTAGGCGATGGCGAAGGGGACGGCTTGGCGTTCGGAGGCGACGTCGCTCAGGTCGAAGCGGTAGATGTCGCTGGTGTCGAGGATCTCGTCGTCTTGCCGTTGCTGGATGAGGGATTGGAGATCGTCGACGCTGAGGGAGTAGGCGGCGTCGGTTGGGGAGACGCGCAGGAAGTTGTAGTTCAGGTTTCCGGCGGAGGTGCGTACGGTGTTGTCGGAGGAGTCTTCCTTGATGTAGCGCACGGGGATGTGTCGCATGGCGGAGAGGGTCTGGGAGCCGATGATGCAGTATTCCTGGACTTGGTAGTCCTTGTACATGTCGTTGCCAGTTTCGGTGAAGTGGCTGTGCAGGTCGAGGGTCTTGGTCGCTCCGAATTCAAGCTCGTCGAGGACTTTGACGCCGCGTCCGGTGCCTTGGAAGAAACGGGCCCAGCGGGCGAGCTGTCCGCGGCCGATGTGGGCGAGTCCGCTGCCGAAGTTGGCTCCGGCGAGGTGGACGAGGTTTTGGATGGGGCAGGGCTTGGGGCTGAAGCGCTTGATCCAGTTTCTGACCACGAGGGCTCCGGTGCTGTGGATGACGACGTGGAAGCCATCCGACAGGGTGTCGGCGTGGGCTGCGAGGGCGCGTTCCATGGCGAAGCTGACATCGTCCAAGGCGACCCCGTCGCTGAGGGAGATCCAGCGGGAGAGGTTGATGTCGAGGGTTTCCGCCCCGAACTCCTCGCGGAGGTCTGCCGGCAAGGTACCGTAGATGTCTTGGGCGGTGTTGTCGGAACCTTCGGAGGAGTAGCCGTGGATGAGGACGATGGGTAGCATTTCAGTCTTGGGTTGGATTTAGGAGAAAGCTCAGCCTCCTTGCATAGGCGAGGCGGCTTGGCCTGTCGAGTTTTCCGGAGGGCGAGCTGAGGCGAATTCTGGGATAAAAACTGAGGGTTTATACTTAATTAGGTTGCAATTTTTGGTTAGTGGCTAGGCTTGTGCGGGTGGCGAAGGCCGTCGGAGGCGTTTCCTGCGCGTTAACATTGGACGCGGGCGCGTCTGATACTTAGTCATCAACTGCAGGATCGTAGCTGGGTCTTGAAAAGGTTTCAGCTTTGGTTCTGATGTTGTTTCGCCGTTTCTCTTACACGATCCTCCCTTCCATTCCTGAATGATTGTCAGCTCTCCAAGCACGTTTTCGAAGATGCGGCTCGTCGCTCTCTTGGGCTTGAGCGGAAGCGGCTTGCTTTGGGGAGAGGGCTTGGACGTGGCTTCGCTTTCGTTGGACGAGTTGATGAAGGTGGAGGTCACGACCCCGGGCAAGGTCCCGGAGGCGATTCGGGATACGCCTGCCAGCGTTTACCTGATAGGCCGGGAGGACATCGAAACCTTCGGGTACACGACTTTGACGGAGGTGTTCGAGAACGTCCCCGGTTTCTACAACATCGACAACTATACGGGGGTAAGCGGCAATTTCGGCATCCGAGGTTACTGGAATGGGCGCATGCAAAACAGCAGCGTGGCGATTCTGGTGAACGGCGTGCCGCAGATGCGGCAGGATTTGTTCGCGACTCGCATGGAAGGCTTGGGAGTGCCGGTGGAGGCGATCGACCGGATCGAGGTCTCGCGAGGTCCGAACAGCGTGATCTATGGCAACGGAGCCTTTTTCGGAGCCATCAATATCATTACCAACGGATCTTACAGCGACGACCAGTTCAGCGTTTCCTATGGAGCCCGCGGCACGACTCGGGCGGCGGGGCGTTGGTCTGAGTTTGGCGAGGACCACCATGTGATCGTTAATGCGGGCTATTCGGAGACCGACGGCTACGATCATGACCTCCTGGAGCTGGTGGGGGAGGATCGCAGGGATTGGCTTTCCAGTTACGGGGTGACTCCGGACAATACCTCCTTGGCGGGGCGTCTGGAGCAGCGGTCTGAGTACTTCCAGCTCTCCGCGGCTTGGAAACAATTCTACTTCGAGCTAGGCCTGAACGATGCGGAGGTGGAGTCTTATTCTGGCTTGCCTGCGGTGGACGAGGGAAACCGTCGCTCTAGCGAGGAAGCCCGCATATCGGCGGGCGTGGATGTGCCGCTGGGGGACGCCTTCAGCTTGGATACGCGCCTGACCTATACCTCTTTCTACAGCGCGGAAAACTACGACGCGCTGTTTCCCGGTTTCGTGGGCGTCAACACGCGTGACTTCGACAACTGGGAGCTGGAGTCCTTGCTCACCTACTCGCCCTCCGACGACTTGCGCATCCTGGGAGGGGTGAACCTGCAGCGGATGCAGAATTTCTACGAGTACACGCACGTGCCGGCGGTGGGTTTGCTTCACGAATCGGTGGTGGTCGACGATCGGGATATCCGATCGCTCTTTGGGCAGGTGAGCTACCAGTTGAGCGAGCCGTGGAGTTTGGTGGCAGGGTACCGCATCGAGAAAATGAGCGGATTCGATCGCTTCGTTTACATCAACGAGCCGGTGGACACCGGAACGCCTTTGCCAAGCGGCGCGAAGGGCGGTTTTGAAAACGGTACGCCGCGCGTGTCGCTCATCTACCAGCCGAGCGAGTCCCAAGTGCTCAAGTTTATGGTTGGCGACGCAACGAAGATTCCGAATTTCAGCGACCCGAGTTTCGAGTCCGAGCGCTCGCGCACCAGCGAGATCAACTACAGCTGGTCCTCGGAGAATCTCCACCTCAGCGCCAGCCTCTTCCACAACTCGCTGAGCGATCTCCTGATCGAAGCCTTGGAAATCGAGCCGTCGGGCTTGGTCGATACCGACCTGCTGCGTGGTGGAAAAGTGGATACAGATGGGGTGGAAGTCTTGTTGATCAAGGATTTTTCCGAGGGGCTGCGGGCCGAGTTTGGTGTGACGATGCAGCACTCCGAGTCGATGGAGACTCCAGAGGGGCGTTTGAGCTACTCCCCGGATTTTCTCGGCCATGCCAAGCTGTCCTACAAGCGCGGCGACTTCTCGGCTGCTGTCCTCGGCCGCTATGTGGATGACATGCTGTCTTTCTACAACGTGGATGAAGAGGCGACCCCGATGTTCGAAGATGGCTACTTTGGCGATCCGGTAGACAGCTACGTGGTGATGGATTTCAACCTTCGTTGGGAGCAGGTTTGGGAAAAACTCTATTTGAATTTCCACCTCAACAATGTCTTCGACACGGAGATTCGTTACCCGAGCAATCCGATCAACGGGCTGTTGCTAAACCGAGGGCATATCGGTCCGGGGCGTGGGTTGACGATTAAGGCTGGGATACGCTTTTAGGGGCTCCTTTCGTTTTTGGGTGACGCTGGGTGGCGCGTGACAAGCGCGTGTCCTCGCAAGGCGCGAGTGTCGCATGCTCCCTACCCGCGGACGGCCGTTTTGATGAGGGTACCGATGAAATGGGGAGCGCTTTTGCGGCGGCGTCTGAGAAGAAAAGCGCTGCCTAAGCGAGCCACTTGCGGATGATTTCGTTGAGTCGATCTGTGTTGAATGGCTTGGGCAGGGAGTCGTCCATTCCCGCCTCGGTGCATTGCTCGATGCCGCGCGAGTTGACGTGGGCGGTCATGGCGATGATGGGGGTACGTTGTCCTGCTGGCTCTTGCTTGCGCAAGGCTCGAGCGGTTTCGTAGCCGTTCATCTTGGGCATTTTGATGTCGAGAATGATCAGGTCGAATCGCTGCTTTCGGGCCAGTTCGATGGCTTCCTCTCCGCTGCGGGCGCAGGTGACCTGGTGACCGCTGTTGCTGAGCATGAATTCGCCGAGTTCGAGGTTCACCGCTTGGTCGTCCACGAGGAGCACTTTGCAGGATTGCTTGGAGTCGATGGTCTTGAGCCCCTCTGCGGACTCCGGATCTGGCTCGTTGCCCTCGGTGAAGGTCACGGGAATTTCCAGCCAGAAGGTGGAGCCCACCGACTGTTTGCTCTCGAAGTCGATTCGGCCACCCATTGCGTTGACGATCTTTTGCGTGATCGCGAGCCCGAGGCCCATTCCACTGTACTGTCGGGTGAGGCTGACGTCGATTTGCGAGAAGGGGCGGAAAACATGTTCTCGGTTCGCTTCATCGATGCCGATTCCAGTATCCTGAACTTCGATACGCAGGCATGCTTGTTGCTGGTCGCAGGGTCGCAAGTGGCTGCGGATTTCTATGCTACCGTTGTTCGTAAACTTAAGGGCGTTGGCCACGAGGTTGAGCAGGACCTGCTGCAGCTTAACCCTATCGGTGGAGATCGTTGTGTATTTCTGGATCTCCTCGTTTTCGAAGGTGTGGGAGTAGCTTAGGGCGATGCCTTTCTCGTCCGCTTGCTGCTGCATGAGGTTTACCACGTTTTGGCAGAGGCGCTGGTAGTTGACGGGGTCGAGGTTAAGGCTGACGGCGCCGCGCTCGAAGCGGCTGTAGTCGATGACCCGGTCGATGAGGCTTTGTAGGTGCTCGGCGTACTGGCGCACTAGGCCCAGTTGCTTGCGGTCTTCCGCTTCTTTCGCTTTGCGGAGCAAGATTTCAACGTATCCAATAATTGGATTTAGCGGTGTGCGCAGCTCGTGGCTGATGACGGAGAGGAAGTCGTCTTTCGCTTTGCTGGAGGCCTCGGCCTTGTCGCGAGCCTGCACGAGCTCGTCGGAGCGGTTTTCGATTTCCGCCATCATTTCGTTGAAGGCGTCGACTAGCTGTCCGGTTTCGTCTTCGCTCAGGCGTGGTTGGCGGGTGGAGAAGTCGTGGTCTTTGGTAATGCGCTCGGCGGTGTTCGCGAGTTCGATGATGGGCTTCGAGACGTGGCTGCCCAGCTGTTTCGCGAGGATGATGGCAGTTCCGAGGGAGGCGACGATGAGGGAAAAGAAGATCAGGCAGCGGGCGAAGATGAAGTCTTTCAGTTCGCCGAGTTCCGCCTTGAAAACGAGGTAGCCGTCCAAGGTTCCCTTGGGGGAGATGGGTTGGTTGACGGTGATGTAGTTTCCGGAGATCCGCGTATCCTCCTCCATAGAGACGAGGCTGGTGGGTTTCTCGTTGCTGTCCTGTCGCTGGAACTGGGCGAGCACGGATCCATCGGTCAGGTATACGACGGCGCAAACGATCTGCTCTCTCTGGGAGAGGACGGAGATCATGTCGTGGGCGTCGTACTCGTCGCGGAAGCTGATGGATGTCTCCAAGTTGCTCGCGGTCATGCGGGCGGTCCTTTCGTACTCCTCGAGCAGGCGCATGCGGAAGGAGGTCAGCTCGATGACGAAGGAGGTGAGCATGGATGCGATGGTGACGAATCCTGCGACCGCGGAGATGAGCGCCACCAGCTTCTTGCGGATGGAGAGGCTTTGGTAGTAGCGGAACAGCGGGCTAACGTTGCCTGATTCGGGGGAGCTCATTCTTGCACGATCCTGCTGGCGAGTCGCAGGAGCTTGGCGCGGAATTCGATGCCGTGGCGTTTCGAGTTGTCCAAGTGGACCTCGAATCCGAGGCGTCGCTGTTTCTTGACGAGGTTAACGAGTCCGCCTTGTTCGAGGAATCCCTCGAAGGTGCCGATCAGGACGATGGGGCGCTTTTCGATTCGTTTGAGCAGGCGAGGGATTTCGATGGGGTCGGGGTCGCTGAAGAATAGGACGTCGCAGCGGAAGAGCTCCTCGTTTGGGGTTTGGCCGTTGACGGGGACGATGACGAAACGGCCCTTGAATCGCGGATCGTTGAGCAAGGCCTCGAAGGCGAGGTAGCTGGCGCTGGAGTTCATGATCCCGATGGTTCGAGGGGCCTGGTCGTCTCTATCGCCGGAGTCCGGCCATTCGGTGAAGCCGAGCAGCTGGAGTGTCATGGCGGCCTCCACGGTATCTTGCTCGATCGGCTCCGCATGGGTTCGCGACCCGAGCAAGCCTGTGATGAGGCAAGCGAAAATGCAGGCGGCCTTTATTCCACGCGGAAAGAGGTTCATCGAAAGAGTCAGCGAGCTAGAGCAAGAGTTAGGCTTTCTTTTTAGGGACTCGCAGGTTCAAGTCGATAGCGAAGAAAGGCTTATGCGCTGGGTTTTTTGCCTCAGCGCTTGCTCTCGCTGGCTCTAGGGGGCCTCGGAGGCGAAGGTTTCCCACTCCGCGTCGATCGCCGCTGCGGTGATTTCGCCCGAATAGACGATCATGCGGTAGCGCAAGGTGTAGGTTTCTCCAGGTTCCATCCGCCAATCTTGGGTTTTGGTGGGAGCCATGTTGATGAAGGTTTCGCCGTAGTGGTTGGCCTTTTCCCAGACGCGCAAGGGAGTGGGGGAATTGTAGTTGCTAGGATGGGACAGAATGGCGATGCCGGCGGTTTTGCCGTCGAGCGGTCCTTGGCCGAGAACCCAGCGGGCCCGGCTGCCGTCGGCGCCTTCGCGAGTGATGCCTTCGGAGGTGAGGATGCTGCTGTTTTCGTGGTTCCAGGAAGCGGGGCCGCGCCAGCACATCCCGCCGTAGCGGTATTCCACGATGGTGAAGGGCTCGTCGGTTCCGCACTGGTAGCTGCTGCTGATGTCCAGGTAGTAGCGGTCTGGGCGCTCGGAGGCGCTCACTTGGATGCGTTGGTTTTCCAGCAGGGCGATGGTTTCGCTCCCGTCCTCGTTGAAGGCGACGTGTTCGTGCAAGACGGTGATGGCGGCGAACTCTGGGCCTTGGCTGAGCTGTTCGAGTCCGGCGAAGCGGACGGTGCCTTGTTTCTTCTTCAAGTTCCAGAAGTCGACTTCCTTGCCTCGGAAAGAGGTGTGGGTCCAGGGGTTCCAAATTCCGTAGTGGTGGTAGTGATCGTCGGGCTGGATGCGAGTGAGCAGTTGTCCGGCGAGCGTATTCACGGGATGGATAAAGCCGCTGCGGGCGAAGGCGGGATCGACGCCTTCGGGGGCGGGGTAGACGGCGTGTTGGTAGCTGAGCAGCGTTTTGCCGTCCGAGGTGGCGAAGTCGTAGCGTCCGTCTTGGTCGACGATGCTTACGAAGCTTTTCTCGCTGTCGGCGCAGGAGGAGAGCAGCAAGAGGAATGAGGTTGCGAGGGGGAGCAATGAGCTGCGGAGGAGCTTGTGGGGCATGGTGGTGATGGGGTTTAGGACGGGTTAATGAAGAGGACGCGGGGTTTAAAGGGAAATGCCGCGTCGCTCGAGTAGGCTGCCTTCAGCGAGGTAAAGGTCAATCAATGCGAGGCGATAGGAGATGAGCGCTTCCACTTCTTGGATACGGCTGGCGAGCAGGTCGCGGCGGGCTTCGGCAACTTGCAGGGCAGTGGTGGAGCCGACTTCTAGGCGTTCGACCTCTCCTTGTACGGTTTCCTCGAGGTGGATGCGGATTTGGGCGGTGGCTTCGATTTGTTGGCGAGCCCGCTCGACTTCGTTGGCGGCGAGGCGCACGTCGAGACGGACGATTTGCTCGTGGTTGAGCACGGCGTCGGCTGCTTGGGCTCGATTGGCCCGGGCTAGCATATCGCGTCCGCGGGCCGCTGCGTTGCCGAGAAACTGGTTGAAGCGCAGGCCGGCGGTCACGTCGTAGCTGTCCTCTTGGATGTTTTCGAAGGAGTCGAGGAAGGTATCCGCGTAGCCGGTTTTGCCGAGGGTAACGAAAAGGTCGAGTCGCGGCAGTAGTCCGTTTTTGGTGACGGCGGTTTGCAGGCGGTCTTGGGCGAGTCGGAGCCGGGCTTCGTTGAGGTCGGGCCGTTTTTGGAGGGCGAGCTCGATGCGGGCTTCGATTTCGTGCAGTGGCTCGTGGTCGACGTCCGGTTGGCTGGTGGCCAGGATTTGGAAGTCGAGGGAGCCGTCTAGGTTGGCGTTGAGCAGACGGACGAGGCGGAAGCGTTGCTCGTCCAGGTAGGCCCTTGCGTCGATGAGGGCGCTTTCGCGGCGGGCGACTTCGCCGCGGGAGAGGGCGCCGTCGGTTTGGGAGAGGGCGCCGACTTCGATGCGGCCCTCGATTTCGTCGCGTTCGCGGCGGGCCAACTCGAGCGAGCTTTCGAAGATAGCGATTTCTTCGCGAGCGAGCACGTATTGCCAGTAGGCGGACTCGACTTCTGCTACGAAGGCTTCGGTGTATCCGCGAAGTTCGTATTGGCTGGCGAGCGTATCCAGTTGAGCCTGACGTATGGAGGCGAGGTTAACGGCGGGACCGAAGCCGCGCAGCAGGGACTGGGTGACGCTGAGGCCGAGGCGGGCTTCTTGCTGTTCGGGGGTACGGCTGGAAATGGAGCGGTCTTGCTCGATGGACAACTCGATGTCGGTGCCGGTGGCGAGGCTCTGGCGGATGCCGATTTCGCCGCCAGCATCGCGTCCAGTAACGCTGAATTGTTCGCCGGTGGCTCGGGAATTTTCCGAGACTTCCTCTTCGCCGGCCTGCAGTACGCCGTAGAGCTCGGGGCGGAACTGGCCGCGTTCGATGAGCTCGAAAGCGCCTGCTTTGACGGGCTCCAGGGTTTGGATACGCAGCTCGCGGTTTCGCTCGAGAGCGGTGAAGATGGCTTCTTCTACGGAGAGGGTTAGCTGGTCGCCGGAGCGGGCAAGAGGGCGTGGGTTCCACTCGATGTAGGGCGTGACGCTTCGGTCCTCGTCTCTTGGCGTGACGCTTACAGGATCGAGTGGAGGCGTTTGGGAGACGGAAGCGCAGCCGCTGAGCAATGCGGTGGCGAGTAAAATGGAGAGGGAGGGTTTCATTGAGCGTCGCTGCTGCTGCGCTTGCTGTGGACGATGGAATAGACGATGGGGGTGAGGAGGAGTGTGATAGCGGTGGAACCGACAAGTCCGCCGATTACGGCCCGGGCGAGTGGGGCTTGGGCGTCGGCTCCCTCGCCGATTCCGAGGGCCAGCGGAAGCAAGCCGAGCACGGTAGTCAAGGTCGTCATGAGGATGGGGCGCAAGCGGCGGCGCCCCGCTTCCGCCACGGCATCGCGGGCGCCGGTGCCTTCGAGGCGGAGCTGGCTGGCTTGGTCGACGAGCAAGATGGCGTTGTTGACCACGATGCCGCCCAGCATGATGCAGCCGATGCCGGACTGCAGGTTCATGGTGGTGCCGGTAAGGATGAGGGTGAGGATGACGCCGATCGCGGCCATGGGGACCGCGACCATCACGATGGTGGGGTCTCGCAGGGACTCGTATTGGCAAGCCAGCACCATGTAGACCAGCATGATGGCGAGGCCGAGGGCGATGATGAGTTGGTTGAAGGTTTTTTGCTGCTCTTCCCAGGATCCGGTAATGCGGAAAACGTAGCCGGAGGGACGGGGGATTTCGTTGAGCACGGCGTCGATTTCCGCGGAGACGTCGCCGAGGGCCCGTTTTTCGAATTCGGCGTCGAGGGTGACGAGGCGTTGTTGGTCGCGGCGTTCGATTCTGGAGGGAGCTCGGCCGAAGTCGTTGGTGACGAGGTTGCGCAGGGCAACCAGTTCGCCGGAGGGCGTGCGCAGGGTGAGGTCGAGCACTTCGTCGATAGAGAGGTGTTCGGCGTCGGCCATCTGCACGAGGATGCGGTAGGAGTTGCCTTCGGTTTGGTAGTTTCCGGCGCGGGAACCGGCGATGGCGGTTTGCAGGACTTCGGAGACGTCGCGGGCGGAGAGGCCGAGGTCGGCGATCTTGTCGCGGTCGATAGCAATCTCCTGGCGGGGTTCGCCGTCGTCGAAGCTGGTGTCCACGTCGGTGACGCCTTCTAGCTGCTCGATGCGGGCTTTGGCGTCGAGGGCGAGCTTTTCCAAGGTGGGGATGTCGGGACCGCGAACTTCCACTTCGATGCCTTGTCCGCCGCCTCCGAGCAGGCGGTTGAGCAGGTTTTGCCCGCGCGGGGCCCACGCTCCGGCGCGGACTCCCGGGATTTTGCCCTCGAGCAGGTCGCGCAGTTCTTCTGCGATCTCTTCGTTGGAGCGATCGCGCTGGCTGGCAGGGACGAGGTTGAAAGTGATGCCGGCTCCGTCGCCTCGGACGTCGGTGACGTGCGAGATGGCTTCCGGCACGGCGGGAATGGCGATCTCCTCCAGCTTTTGGGCGAGAGAATTCACGATTTCGAGGCGGGTGGAATTTTCGGCGCGCATCCAAACCCCGACCTCGCCTTCGTCGCTCGGGGGCAGGAACTCGCTGCTGATCATGGGGGCGAGGAGTACGCTGAGCAGCAGGGTGGATCCGGCTCCGATGAGAACCCAGCGGCGGTGGCGGAGGGCTCGATTGAGCATGTTCTTGTATCCACCTTCCAGTGCTTGGAACCAACGTTCGGAGGTTTCGGAAAGGCGGCGGAAAGGGCTGTTTCGCTTCTCCTCTCGGGAGATTTTTCCGCGCAGCAGCTTGGCGGAGAGCATGGGGACCAGGCTGAGAGACACCACGAGGGAGCAGACAAGGGAGAAGGAGACGGTGTAGGCCAGCTCGCGGAAGAGGATGCCGGACACGCCGGGCACGAAGATGAGCGGGAGGAAAATAACCAGAGTGGTGATGGTGGAGGCGATGATGGCGGTGGCCACCTCGCGCGCTCCGCTGGCGGCGGCGATGCGTGGTTGTTCGCCTTCCTCGTCGCGCCGCCGGAAGATGTTTTCCAGGACCACGATGGAGGAGTCGACCATCATGCCTACGCCGAGGGCGAGTCCGCCGAGCGACATCATGTTCAAGGTGAAGCCCCCGAAGTAGAGCAGGGCGAAGGTGGCGATGATGGAAATGGGGATGGCCAGCGAGATGACGAGGGTGGAGCGCCAGTCGCGCAGGAAGAAAAGCAATACGAGTATGGCCAGGCCTCCTCCGTAGAGGACGGAGCGGGAGACGTTTTCGATGGACCGTTCGATGAAGTTGCCGGAGTTGGTGACGGGAACGATGTTGATGAGCGGATAGTCTTTGTTGGTACGCTCGATCTCTTCCAGAATGGCTTGGGAAACCTCAACCGTGTTGGCGTTGTCCTGCTTGCGGATGGCGACGCGGATGCCTTGTACCCCGTTGACCCGCACGATGCGGGTTTCCTTTTCGTAGGTGTCCTTGACGAGGGCGACTTGTTCGAGGGTAACGGTCGCGCCGTCTCGCGTGTCCACTACGGTGTTGCGGATCTGGTCGAGGTTTTGGAACTGGGCGGGAGCTCGCAGGGCGATCTCGTAGCGACCTTCCTGGATAGTGCCGGAGGGGCGGTCCAAGTTGGAATCGCGGAGGGCTTGCAGGATTTGGTTGAGGGGGATGCCGAGGGCTTGCAGGCGTTGGCGATCGATCTCGACGCGGATTTCCCGGTCGAAGCCGCCCCAGAGGTCGACTTGGGCGACGCCCGGTACGCGGGAGAAGCGGAAGCGGATCTCGTTGTTGATGATATCGGTCAGCTCGATGGGGTCGATGTCGCCGGAGACGCCGAGGATGACGACGGGAAAGGAATCCACGTCAAACTTGGAGACGCGGGGTCGCTCGATGCCGTCGGGCAGTTCGTTCAGCTCGTCTTCCAAGGTGGCTTGGAGTTCGAGGGCGGCGGCGTTGATGTCGGTTCCCCAAGAGAAGCGCACGCGCACGCGGCTGCGGCCCTCAGAGGACTGGGAGGTGACTTCCTCCACGCCGGGAACGGTGGAGATGATTTCCTCGATGATTTGGGTGACGAGGGTTTCCATGACCTCGGGACTGGCTCCCGGGTAGCTGGTGCTGATGCTGACGGTCGGCAGCTCGATGCTCGGGAAGAGGTCGATCTTAAGTCGTGCGAGGGAAACGGAGCCAAGCACTACCACGATGAGGGTGACCATCGTGGTGAAAATGGGGCGTTTTACGCTGAGGTCGGAGAGGCTCATGGCGCTTCAGGGAGAGTTGCGTCTTCGGGAATGGTGACTTCTGCCCCGTCGTCGAGCAGGTGCTGGCCGAGGACCACTACGCGTCCGCTGAGGTCGGCGTCGAGGACCTGGATGGAATCGTTGGAGCGGATGCCCGTTTTGACCGGTTGCCACCGTACGGTTTTCGAGTCTTCGTTGATGACGAAGGCGCCGGTTTCGGTCCCTCGCCGGGTGAGGGCGGCGTAAGGGATGACGGTGGTGTCTTCGACGCGGTCCAAGGTGATGTTGGCCCGCACGAACATGCCCGGCTTGAGCGAATGGTCGGGATTGCTTAGGGAAAGCTCGACGCGGGCTTGGCGGCTGTTTTCGCGGAAAACCGGGGAGATGCGGTCGATCTGGCCGAGGAAGGTTTGGTTGGGGAATGCGTCGGTGCTGAAGCGGGCTTCCTGGCCCGGTTTGAGCAGGCCGTAGTCGCGCTCGGTGACGTAGATGACGGCGGTGATGGGATCGAGCTCGACGATGAGGAGCAGGGGTTCGTTGGCGGAGACGGTTTCGCCTTCGTCCACGTATCGTTCGGCGATGACGCGACGATCTTCGTCTCCGGACCAGTCGGCGGTGATACGAGTGTAACTCAGGCGGATGCGGGCGGACTCGAGCGCGGATTCGGCTCGGATGACTTGAGCCTCGGCGACTTTGACTTGGGCTTGCCGGGCGAGGAGCTCGGCTTGCACGTTGTCGAACTCGGTCTCGGAGGCGATGCCGCGTTCGCGCAGGGTGGTGGTTCGCTGGTTGGCCCGCAGGGTGATTTCCAACGCGCTCTTGGCCTCGGCGAGGTTGGCCTCGGCTACCGCTAGGTCGGCCTCGGCTTGGCGGACGGCTTGGTCGAACTCGGCGGCGTCGAGGATGGCAACGGCGTCGCCGCGATGGACCTCGTCGGAGATGTCCACGGGAATGTCTTGCACGCGGCCAGCGACTTTGGGAGCGACTACGAACTTGGAGTGGGCTTCCAAGGCACCGCTGAAGACGCGGCGCAGCTCGATGGCTCGGCGTTCGATGGGGGCGACGGCGACGGCGGCCGTGCGGTCGCGACGGCCTTCGTCGGAATCGGCGTCCGAGGAACGAAAGATGAAGTAGCCGGCGATGGCGAGGGCTGCAAGGACGAGGATGGCGAGTGGCGCCTTTGATTTCTGCGGGGAAGACATAGTGAGGCTGTGGGGTTGTCCCACATGTGTGGGACTTACGGCTGCGATAGAGGGATGAATGCCGGTTTTTAGCGAGACATGAGTTCGAGCGGGCGGTTAATGTTTCGTAACGTCAGATTTTAGCTGCGGCGGCTTCGCTGCTTGTGCGCGGAGACGTTTTGCCGCTTGTTGGTTGGGATGGGGTTCCTCTTGTTTTTCTTGGTGCTGCTGGGCGGTCTGCAGCTTTGGCGAATCGTATGTTGGAAGGGGCCGATGGGGCCGGTCGCGGAGGAGGTGCCGACGGGGGTGGTGGACATGCATTGCCACACGGCGGGGATCGGGGCTGGCGGGAGCGAGGCTCGGATCTCGGCGGCTTTGCGGGCAAGTTGGCGGTTTCGCGTCTACCTGAAGATCTTTGGCTGCAACGAGAAGCTGCTGGCTCAGCATGGGGACGTCTTCATTTTGGATGGCATCAACCGGGCGATCGGCGAATCGAAGCATGTAAGGGCGGCGGTGATCTTGGCGATGGACGCGCCGTATCGGGACAACGGGGAAATCTTCGAGGAGGCGGTGGAGGTCTGGGTGCCGAACCGCTTCGTAGGGGAAACGGCGGCGGCGTACGAGCACTTGCTCTTTGGAGCGAGCGTGCACCCGTATCGTATGGACGCGCTCGAGGAGCTGGAATGGTCGAAGGAAAAGGGGGCAGTTTTAATAAAATGGTTACCGAATATTCAGAATATCGATCCCAGCGATGAGCGGCTGGCACCCTATTACCGGAAGCTGGTGGAGCTGGACTTGCCCTTGCTGACGCACACTGGGCACGAGGATTCTTTCTCTCGCACCGACAATCGCTTGGGGGATCCCAAGCTGCTGGAGCTGCCCTTGCGCTTAGGCGTGCGGGTGATCGCGGCTCATGTGGCGAGCGCGGGCGAGAACGAGGGGCAGTGCAACGTGGAGCGACTGCTGGAGATGATGCCGCGTTTCCCGAATTTGGTGGCGGATATTTCGACCCTGACCCAGTTTAACCGAAAGCGGTTTTTGCCGCGCGTTTTGGCGGACGAGCGGCTCAAGGGGCGGCTGCTCTACGGTACGGATCATCCGCTGACGAATACGCCGATGGTGTCGCCTTGGCTGTATCCACTTCGCCTGACAATCGGGCAAATGTGGCGGATTTCGCGAGTGCGCAACCCGTGGGATCGGGATGTGATGCTGAAGGCGGCGCTGGGGGTGCCGGGCGAGGTGTTCGAGGAAAGCGGGCGCTATTTGGGGGTGTGACGGGGATCGCGAGCAAGCTCGCTCCTACCTAGTCCACGAGGCAGGCGTCGAGTTCGGCTTGCAGGCGGTCGCGGTCGAGGTGGAAGCCGATGAAGACGAGCTCTTGGCGGCGGTCGCCGTGAGGTGACTCCCATTTCTTTTCCACTTCGGCGGGGATTTGCGAGCGGTCGATATTGCCCTTTTCGAGGGCGGTGATCCACCAGCTGCCGATGAAGTCGCAGCGGGTGGTGGAGCCGGCGATGGAGAGGAAGCCGACTTGCTGGTCGTTGCCTTCGATCCAGCAGTAGCCCTTGGCTCGCAGCAGTCCGGGGATGGAGGTGTTGATGATGTGGGCGAACTTGTCGGCCTGGAAGCGCTTGCGCGAGCGGTAGACGAGCGTGACCAGCCCTTGCTGGGCTTTGGCGATGGGGTCGAGTGCCTTGGAGATGCTGGGGAAGAAGAGGGCGCTGGGTGAGTTTTCGACTTTGCGGAAGAGCTTGGGAGTGGATTTGTCTTCGATAGGGTCGGCGGGGCCAGACTCCTGGTCCTGCTTATTGAGGCTTTGCAGCCAGCTGGCGCCGGATAGGGTGGCGTCTAGGTCGAAGGCTCCGTTGTGCAGGATGGCGTCTTTGGGCAGCTGGCCGTTTTCGCACTCGTGCTTGATGGCGCGGCGGTTGAGCTCGTCGAGGATGACGCGGACTTCGCTGCGTTCCGCTTCGTTGACGACGTCCATCTTGTTGAGCACGAGGATGTCGGCGCACTCGATTTGCTCGACGATGAGTTCGAAGACGGGGCGTTCGTCCTGTTGGCGGAGCAGTTCGCGGGAGGTGCCTTTGGCGGCGTTGGCCTTCCACTCGCGCAGGAAGAAGGCGGAGTCTACGACTGTCACCAAACTGTCGATACGCACGACTTCCTCCAGCGACTTGCCGTTGGGGCCGGGGGTGAGGAAGGTGTGCACGATCTGGGTGGGCTCCGCCACGCCGGTCGCCTCTATGACGATGTGGTCGATGTTGCCTTTTTTGGCGAGGTCCATGACGGCGAGGGCCAGGTCGCCCTGGATGGTGCAGCAGATGCAGCCTCCGGAGAGCTCGACCACCTCGTTTTGCGATCCGCCTTCCAAGGTGCGGACCTCGCTCTGGATGAGGTCCGCGTCGATATTGACTTCGCCGATGTCGTTTACGATGACGGCGATGCGTTCGCCGTTGGCGTTTCGGAGCAGGTGGTTGAGCAGGGTGGTCTTTCCTGCCCCGAGGAAGCCGGAGAGGATAGTGACGGAAAGATGCGCTTGGGAATCGGACATTGCGGGCTCCGTTTCTAGGGCTGGCGGGGTGAAAGGGAAGGATTAGTTTTTGCGCGAGGACGAGGGAGAATGTCGGGGAAGTGGATTCTGGGAGGAACGATTTGCTAAATCGTTTTTCTAGGCCAAGGGTTGTCTTCTTTGTCCCCTGATTCGATGCAGTCCTTTATCAAACTCGTCTCCGTATACCTGCTAATCGCACTGTCGCCTGCCGTTTGGGCGCAGTTGCCCGAGGATTTCGACATGACGGCTCCCTTGCCGGTTGATCCCGACGTGAGGGTGGGGGAACTGGACAACGGACTTCGCTACTACATCCGCAAAAACGGTCGACCGGAGAATCGGGTTTCCTTGCGCTTGGTGGTCAATGCGGGCTCGCTGCAGGAGGACGACGACCAGCGCGGCATCGCCCACTTCCTGGAGCACATGGCCTTTAACGGGACCAAGCATTTCGAGAAGCTAGAGCTCGTTAACTTCTTGGAAGGCATTGGGATGCGTTTTGGCCAGCACCTCAATGCCAGCACTTCTTTCGACGAGACGATCTACAAGCTGGAGGTGCCCTGGGACGATCAGGAGTCGATCGACAAGGCGTTTTTGATCTTGGAAGACTGGGCCACCAACATTACCTTCGATCCCTTCGAGATCGAAGCTGAAAGGGGAGTGGTCGTGGAGGAATGGCGCTCGGGACAGGGGGCGGGACAGCGGATCCGCGATCAGCAGATTCCTTTGATCTTCTACAATTCCCGCTACGCGAAGCGCTTGCCCATCGGCTCCATGTTCGTGGTGCAGAACGCCCCTGCGGAGCGTTTCAGGGACTTTTACGAAAAGTGGTACCGGCCGGACTTGATGGGGGTGATCGCGGTGGGCGACTTCGACCCCGATGAGGTGGAGCGGCAGATCATCACCCGTTTTTCACGACTGGAGAATCCCGAGGACGCGCCCGAGCGGGTGGAAGCGAAGGTGCCGGACCATGAGGAGACGCTGTTTTCCATCGTTTCCGATCCGGAAATCACGGGGATGTCCGCTCGCATTTACCTCAAGCTCGATCCAGTGGGCGACCAGACGGGCGAGGACTATCGCCGCCATCTGATCGAACGCATCTATTTCTCCCTTCTCAACAAGCGCTTGAGCGAGCGGACCTTAGAGGCGAACCCACCCTACATCAGCGCCAGCGTTGGAGCCACCAACTTGGGGCGTTCCAAGCGCGCTTACGTGATGTCGGTCGGCTTGGTGCAAGGGAAGGTGCAGGAAGGGATCGAGCTCCTGATGGCGGAGGTGGCCCGGGCCAGCCGCGATGGTTTCAGCCAAAGCGAGATGGATCGCGTGAAGGCGGACATGATTCGAGGAATGGATCGGGCTTACGAGGAGCGGGAAAACACGCAATCCGGCGTGTTTGCAGCTGAGTATACGCGGGCCTTTACGGTCGACGAACCGATTCCCGGCATCGCGCTCGAGCGAGCCATGCACCACGCTTTCCTGAAGGATTTGGACCTGGAGGAAGTGAACCGCATCGGCGACGCGTTTCGCCAGCAAGGCAATCGCGTGATCCTCTTCACGGCGCCGGAGGCGGAGGGCTACGAGCTGCCGAGCGAGCAGGACCTGCTCGCTGCCCTCGAATCCGGCAAGTCCAAGGATCTCGGCGCTTACGTGGACGACGTCTCGGACGAGCCGCTGCTGGCGGAGATTCCGGAGGCAGGGGAGATTGTCGAGGAGCGCTACCACGAAGCGGTAGGGGTGTACGATTGGACTTTGTCGAACGGAGCTCGGGTGATCGTGAAACCGACCGATTTCAAGAAGGACCAGGTGCTCATGTCTGCGTACAGCGAGGGCGGCAGCAGCTTGGTTTCGGACGACGAGTTTATTCCGGCCATGACGGCGACGATGCTTTTGGGCGAGTCGGGTATTGGCCCTTTCAATACGATTCAGTTGGAGAAGAAGCTTGCCGGCAAGACGCTCCGCCTTTCTCCCTCGATCGGTTCCACATCCGAGTCGCTCAGCGGCTCGACTTCCCCGCAGGATTTGGAGGAGTTCTTCAAGCTCGTTTACTTGCAGATCACCGATCCGAACGAGAAGGACCTGGCGAATGCGTTCGAGTCAGTGAAGTTCCGGCTCTCCGAAATGGTGGCCAACCGCGAGAAGTCGCCCGGCGCGGTATTCCAGGACGCTATCGAGGAGGCCTACTATGGCGACCATCCGCGCCACCAGCCGTTGGATATCGATCGTCTCGACGAGATGGAAGCTCGGCTCTCTTTGGAGATCTTCAAGGACCGCTTCCAGAACGCGGGCGATTTCGTCTTCGTATTCGTAGGAGCGATCGAGGTGGAACCGTTTCGCGACTACGTCCGCACCTACCTTGCCAGCTTGCCCACGCGTGGCGGGCCGCCCGAGCGGGCTCGGGAACTTGGGGACAAGCCGAAATCCGGCCGTCTCTCGGTAGACATCAAGAAGGGCTTGGAAGAGAAGACGACGGTGCGGGTGTTCTTCAACGGCGATGCCGAGTGGTCGCCGGAGAACCGCTACGCTTTGGCCTTCGCGCGAGGGCTGCTCAACATTCGCATGCGTGAAGTGCTGCGCGAGGACAACGGGGGCGTCTACGGGGTAAGCGTTTTCGGATCTTTGGGTCGCTTGCCGGAGGGTTCCTACTCGTCGGGCTTTGGCTTTTCCTGCGATCCCGGCAATGCGGAAAATCTGGTCCGCCTCGGCCTCATGCAAATCATCGAGCTGCAGGAAGAAGGCCCCCGTCCGGAGAACGTGCAGAAGGTGCGGGAAACCCATCTCAGGGAACACGAACGCGGCATCAAGGAGAACGGCTTCTGGCTGAGCAACCTCGTTGGGATGGTCGCTGAAGATCGCGATTTCGAGGACATCCTAAACTTTCCTGAGCGCGTGAAAGCTTTCGACGCGAAGGCTGCCCAAGAGGCTGCGGTTTTATATTTCGATATGCGCAATCTACTGGTTGCCTATCTTCGTCCTGAATATACGGAGTAGTTGTATGGACCCCCGCCCCTAGGCCCGCCCCCGATGATAGCCTAGGGTATCAAATACTTGTGAACTCTGGTAGTTTCTCAAGGTCCCTACAGTCGCTTATCTGGAACTACAAACCACCGACCAATGACCGATACGACCACCTCACGTGACCTTGCCAAGAAGATCGAATGGATCGGCTTGCGCAACTTGTCCTACTACGAGAAGGAGCGTGTACGGAACGAACTTGTTGAAGTGAGTTGCTACCTGCCCCGTCTCCTCGCCTTGGCTCTCTGGAGCTACTATGGCCAACGCCCCCCCGAATACATGGTAACCCGCGGCTCCGAAAGCAGCTTGCAGACTTACCGGGAGAGAGAAAAGACCAAGACCTACATCCGCGAGCTGATGGCGGATTACAGGGAAGAGGACTGAACGTACTATTTGCGAAGGACCGCCGAATGGCGGTCTTTTTTTTGTCCTCACCAAATGCAGGGGAGGTGTCTGTCTAACGATTTGATCCTTTTGTGGGAAGCTGCCTTGTGCCGCGATTCGCTTGGCTTGTCATCGCGACACAAGGTCGCTTCCCACAACAAGAGGTCTCGAAAGCGCTAAGTTTCCCGCACAATTTTGACGAACCCCCTTTTTGGGGAAGGAGGCAGGAGGGCTTGAAAGAGTTGTGGGAGAGCGCGTTCTTCTTTTTGCAGGTTTTTGTAGATCGGCTCCTGCACTGCGGACCGGGTGGAACCGGTCCCTCCAGCTCCTACTGGCTGAGCACGTGCTTGAGGTTGTCGAGGTCGAGGATGTCGGAGAGTGCTTCTTCGCGCACGATTTCGTTGGCGAGGCTTTCTTTCTTAAGCTGCAGGCTTTGGATCTTTTGCTCGACGGAGTCCTTGGCGATGAGGCGGTAGGCGTTCACTGTATTCTTTTGGCCGATACGGTGGGTACGGTCGATGGCCTGGGCCTCGACTGCGGGGTTCCACCAGGGATCGTAGAGCACCACGTAGCTGGCGGCGGTGAGGTTGAGGCCGGAACCGGCTGCTCTTAGGGAAAGCAGGAAGGCGGTGATGTCGTCCTCGTTTTGGAACTGGTCGACCAGCTCCTCGCGGTTCTTGGTTTGGCCGGTGAGGGTGAGGTGCTTGCAGCCGATGCCATCGAGGGCCTCGGCGATGATCTTGAGCATCTCCACGAACTGGGAGAAGATGAGCACCTTGTGTCCTTCTTCCTGCAGTTCGGAGACGAGGTCGATGAGGCCCTCCAGCTTGGCGCTCTTGACCGACTTGTACTCCGGGCTGACCAAGGCTGGGTGGCAGCAAATCTGGCGCAGGCGCAGCAGGGAGGCGAGGATATTGAAGCGCTCCTTGGCGAAAGCGGATTGGCTGTCGATGCCGAGCACCTTTTGCTGTGTCAGCTTGAGCTCGGCGAGGTAGAGGTCCTTTTGCTCGCCCTCCATCTGGCAGACCAGCGATTCCTCGATGCGGTCGGGCAGGTCGGTGGCGACTTGCTTCTTGCTGCGGCGTATCATGAAATGGGATACGCGATTGGAGAGGCGAGCCGGGGTTTGCGGATCGTTCTCCTTGTAGTGCTTCATGAAGGAAGTCTTGCTGCCCAGCAGGCCGGGCATGGCGTAGGAGAAGATGGACCAGAGATCGGTAGCCTTGTTTTCGACAGGCGTGCCGGTGAGAGCGATGCGGTGCTCGGACTTAAGGTCGCGGGCGGCCTTGGCGGTTTGGGAGGTCGGGTTCTTGATGTATTGGGCTTCGTCAAGGATGGTGACCGTCCATTTGACTTGATGGAACAGGTCTTTGCGGATGCGCAGCTGGGAGTAGTTGGCCACGAGGATGTCGGAGCCGTCGAGTTGCCAGGTGGCGGCTTGGTGAACGTCCGGGTCGAAGATGGAGATCTTCAGCACGCTGGAGTGGATTTCCACTTCCTTTTGCCAGACGTGCATGACGGACTTTGGGCAGACCACGAGGCAGGAGAAGGGAGGTTCGTCAGCGGGCCGGTTGAGTTTGAGCCAAGTGAGCCAAGTCAGGGTTTGCAGCGTTTTACCGAGACCCATGTCGTCGGCGAGGACGCCGCCAAAATTGTTATGGGCGAGGTAGGCGAGGAACTTGAAGCCTTCGACCTGGTAGGGACGCAATTCGGAGGTGATGCCCTTGGGGACTGCGGCGGCGGTCTTGGCGCTGAGTTCTTTGGAGCGCTTGCGTATGGCCTCGCGTTGCTCCTCGAATGCGGTTTCTTCCAGTTTCGCTTCCGCGAGCTGAAGGGTGTGCAAGGAATGGGAACCGGAGCCTGCCTCGTCGAAGTGCACGCCGAGGGTGTCGAGCAATTGCTTGTCGGTGTCGACGACTTCGCTTTCGAAGCGCTTCCATCCTTTGCCGGGGAGGTAGGTGTATTCTCCGCGGGCCCGCATCACCAGTTGCTTTTCCTCTTCGGAGAGGTTGGTGTCTACGAATTGAGGGTCGAGCTTCAGGTTGAACCAGTCCGCGTTGTCGTCCGGCGAGACGGTGAGGGCGTAGCGTCCAGCGGGCCGACCGTCGACCAGGGTGTCCAGTTCCTCGTCGGGGATGAGTTGGATATCGTCGGGGATTTCTTGTATCCACTCGATGAATTCACGGGCGAAGCCTTGTTCGATGGTGCGGCTCCAGAGCCCTTCGTCTTCCTCTTCCTCGAGGTCGAAGGCTTCTAGAACTTCGGGCACGTAGTCGCTTGGCGGCTGCTCGAATAGGGTGCGTTCGGGAGGAGTCGAGACGGAGCTTTCTTCGTCCTCCGGATTGGAGCTCGGTTTCCAGCCGTCGCTGCCGAGCAGGAACCAATATTCCTGGTCGGGGGAGACGGAGTAGAGCCGGCAGTCGAGCCAGGTTTTCTTGGCCCACTTTTCCTCGTTCTTGCGGATTTGGCAATAGAGGCGGGCTTGCATGGGAATGCAGACGAGGTCGTCGCCCACGGATTCGGGCAAGGGCAGCTTCTGGTTGCGCAGGAAGAGTAGCCCTTCGGGCGCCTCGATGGCGGCGGCGGGAATGGTGAAAAGCTTGTTGGGGCGTTCGTTGGGACGGAGCAGGGGAGGTCCGTGGTAGAGGATGTCGCTGCAGAGGTAGAGGGGCGTTTCTCCGGCGAGGTAGATGAGGGGGAAGGGGGCGGCGTTTCCGTTTTCCAGCTCCAGCTGCAGCACGTAGCAGCCGTCGTCGCCGATTCCGTTTTGGATACCGGTCCAGCGTAAGGAGGTTTCGGATACGGGAAAGGGCAGGTCGTTCGATCCGACGATCTGGTCTTTGGTGATAGGGTGGTGGAGCAGCTTGTTGAGGAAGGCGCAGTCCTCGGGTTTGTCGAGGTCGATGCGGGCTCGCTGGGTGGACTTGTAGTATTCCTGAAAGAGGGCGCAGAGGGTGAGGCTATGGGGGGCGAAGCGCTCTAGGAAGCCGTAGTCCTTGGAGAGCCACTGGCCGAAGTCCTTGGCGGTAATGTTGAAGTAGGGTTCGCTTTCGGACTGGCGGCCTTCCCATTTGAGGGTCTTGCCGTAGAGCTTGAGGCGGATCTCCAGAGTGGAAACGGGGGTGACGTACTTGCGTTGGGACAGGTTGCCGAGGCGGTTGCGCCAGAGACGCGTTTCCTTCACGCGGGCGCGCTCGATGAGGGCCTGTTCGATGGGGGTGGTGTCGACTAGGGAGCTGAGAAAGGCGGGCACGGGCGACTCGAAGCGCTGCAGGAGGAAGGCGATGTATTGCAGGAGTTCCAGCTCGCTCTCCGGCTTTTGCACCCAGATCCCGTCGCTGATGGGTTTGCCGGGATCGGGGACCTTGACTTTGATTTCCGGATCGAAGGGTTCGAGGTCCTTGGCGTAGAGGGCTTCGCGCCAATCGAATTCTTCGGCGAGGTCGCTGATGGCCTGCAGTTGTTGGCGCTCGGTGGAGGTGAAGGAGCGTCCGAGCTTGTCTTCGAGTTCTGCTTTCCAGTTGTTCGGTTCTTCGCCAGGCATAAAAGGTATCTCGGTCTTAGAGCGTGTTGAAAAACTCCGTTCCTTCGCGATTTGTTCAACGCGCTCTTGAAAAAAGGGAGTACCCCAAAGGGTTGCCGATTATGGGCAGGAGTCGAGCCCTTGCTTAGATTTTTCGGGGCCGTCCTGGGCTCTCGTCAAGCGAGGTCAAGGTCGACCGGACCGTCGAAGCCGTCGTCCTCGCCTTTGCGGGCGGGGACTGGGGCTGTGTCTTGCTCGCTCTCGGCTTCGACGGAAATTTCGTGCTTCTCCAGGGTATGCTGCGCCTTTTCCAGCCCGCTAGCGACCGCGGATCGAAGGAGGCTGATGGCTGCTTCGCGACCGAGGTCGGGAAATTTTCCGTCGAAGAAGCTTTTGGCAGCGAAGAATTTCGCCTCCGCATCGGTGGCGGCGGCCTCCTGCACGAGTTTCCAGCCGAAGGGTTCGTCTTGGTCGACGTATTGGCCGCTTAGATACAGCTTTCCGAGTGCGAGCTTGGAGGGAGCGTGGCCGAGGCGGGCGGCGGTTTGGTACCAGATGACGCAGTCTTGCGGTGAGGTTTTCTTGATTTGGCCGCTTTTCAGAATGAAGGCGATCTGGTAGCAGGCGTCTAGGGCGGCTTCGTGCAGGATTTCGGTCTCGCGGTCGACGGGGCGAACTCCCTTGTCCAGATTGGTTTCCTTGCTATAGAAGCTATCGAATTCGGAGTCGAGCTGGACCTTGAGGTCGGTCCCGAGGAGCTCGGCTGTCTTCAAGTACTTGTTGTAGGCTTTCTTGGCGTTTTGCCGCAGGCCGATACCGTCGCGGTTGAGCTCGGCCAGCTTGTATCCGGCGAGCGGGTACCCAGACAGTTCGAGCATGCGGAGCATGTTTATGGCTTGCCCTGGGTTGTAGAGTTCGCTTTTGGGGTCGAGCTTGAACTGGACGAGTTCGTATTGGGTATCGTTGTCGCCGTAGTAGGTCAGGGCGTAGGCTCGATTGTAGTAGTTGAAGGCGAGGCTTAGGTTCTTTTTGACGCCTTTGCCTGTGCGATGGCACTCGCTGAGGCGAAGATAGGCGTCTTTGTTGCGGTAGGCACCGGCGCTTTCCCAGTAGGGGATAGCCTCTTCCCAAGCGGCCTCGCCGATCTTGCCGCTGGCCAGCAAGTTGCCGATAGCGTACTCGGCGTAGTAGGATCCGCGGAGCCGAGCTTCTTTGTAGAGGTCGTAGGCCCTGCTGAGGTCTTGCTCGACGCCGAATCCGTACTCGTAGGCGAGGCCGAGGTTGAGCATGCCGATGGGGTCTTCCGTATCGGCCGCCTTTTGGAAGTAGCTGACGGCTTTTTGATAGTCGACCGCCACGCCCCTGCCTTCGAGATAGTAGTAGCCAAGCTTGTAGAGCGAGGGGATGTGTCCGAGCGAAGCGGAACGCTCGTAGTTTTCGAGGGCGACTTTATAGCGGTTCGAGGTTTCCGCTTTGACGCCGAGCTCGTGGATTGCGGGAGGGTAGCCGGCTTCCGCGGCGGCTTGGATCGCCTTGTCCTCCTCCGATGGGCCGAGCCAGGAGAAGTCGCTGGCGATGTAGACGCCGTAGTAGAATCGGGCTTGAGCGTTGCCGAGCTCGGAGGCTGCTAGGATCATGGCCTTGGCTGAGTCGTAGTTTCGCTCGACGCCCAATCCCCAGAGGGTGCGTCTACCGAGGCAGAAGAGGGCGTCTGGATCTCTTTGCTCGGCCTGTTGCTTGACGAGCGCGATGGCGTCGCGTTCGCTTATGAAGGGGGCCGTTTCGGGTGACTTGTAGTGGATCGCTGGGTACCAGCTTGACTTGGCCGCTTTTTCGAAGAGGTCCTTGGCTCGGACGAGGTTGGCGTCGCCGCCTTCGCCTTTTGCGAGCATGACGGCAAGGTTGTACTTGGCCATCGCCTCTTGTTTCGAGGCATGCTCGAGAAGCTCGCGGGCTTTTTCGAGGTTGGGTTCGGTGCCTTCGCCGCGGTAGTAGAGGGTGGCGAGCCGCGAACTGGCCAGGTGGTTCTCCTCGGTCGCCACGGGTTTGAGCCATGCGAAGGCCTGTTCGGGGGAGTAGAGTTCCTCTTCGTCGAGCAAGGAGACGCCGAAGGCGGTTTGCATCGACTGGATCTGCTCGCTCATCTGGTCTGCGTAGCTGGAGATGATTTCGTCCAAGGAGGCTTTGACGTCCTCTCGGTCCATACCTTGGAAGAGCACTTGGCTGATGGAGTTGTGGAGCTTGTTGAGGGCTGCGATCTTGTAGCGTTCCAGGAAGGCCTCGGACTTGGCCTGGTCTTGCTCGGCCCCTTCTCCGCGGGCGTAGCGAATCGCCAGAAGCATGGCTGCGTTGGGTTCGTTGAGCTCGTCGGACTTGTGAAAGCAGTCGGTTGCCTTTTTTGCGTCGAAGTAGGTTTTGTCGTCTTCGTCGGAGTAGATGATTCCCAAGTAGAAGTAGGCGGCGGCTCGGGCGTTTCTGAAGGTGCCGAACTCCTCGGGGCTGAGGTTTCGCTGGGTGGATTCGTCGACCACAGCGAGAAAGTGCCTCTCGGCGGTGGCCATGTTGGCTTGAGCGCCGCGTCCCACAAGGTAGGAGTAGCCTGCGTTGTAGTGTCCCAGAGGATCGTTGAGAGCGGCAGCGTCTTCGAAGCTGCGCAGGGCTTTTCGGGGGCTGGTGAACAAGCCGTTACCCTGGAGATGGAGGGAGCCCAAGGTGTTGTGGGCGGTGGCGTAGCCTTTTTCCGCGGCCTTCTTGAGCTTGGAGATGGCGGCGTTGCGGTTGATTTTGTATCCGTCTCCGCCGTACAGGTGCTTGAGGGCTTCGTCGTACAGTTCGGTGGGCGACAGTTCCGCGTCGCCATAGTCGAATTCTTGCCCGGCGAGGGGGTGAAGGAGCGCGAGGGCGATGAGGGGAAGAAGAAACCGATAGATCTGCGATGGATTCACGCAAGAGTTACTACCTAGACTGCGGCGAGGTACAAGGTGAAATCTCAGGCGTGTTATCGATGGAATTTTTGATGCGGATGGAAAATTGATGCGCTTTTTCGCTGACGAGTCGGGCGATCGTCCGGAAGATCTTAACCAGGCATGAGTAGATTCAGAGTTGGGATTTGTTTAGGGGCTCTGTCGTTGGGAGCGGTGGCCTTGTTTTCGCAGACGAATAACAATAGCGTGAGCTGGCGAGCGCTGCAAGCGCCGAACGAGGCGGAGGGCGAAACGCTCTTTCAAATGATCGTGCCGGAGGATTCGGGGATCCGCTTTGAAAATCGCTACGACCATCCGCAGCGTTGGACGCAGCTTTGGCACCAGTATTTTTTGGGCACCTTTGGCAGCGGCTTGTCGCTGGGGGACGTGAATGGCGACGGGTTGCCGGACATTTTTGCGGTGGGCAAGGATTCGCCGAACGCACTGTATCTGAATCGTGGAGACTTCCGCTTCGAGGATGTCACGGAGAGCGCTGGACTTGCTGGCAAGGCTGGGATCGGAGCAGGCAGCACGCTGCTGGACATCGACAACGACGGAGACCTCGACCTCTATGTTACCTACACCGGATTTGCCAACGAGCTGTTTATCAACGACGGGGCCGGCGTTTTTTCCGAAGAGGCGGAACAATGGGGATTGGCGATCGATACGGGGTCCAATGCTCCCTCTTTTGCGGACTATGACCGCGATGGAGACTTGGACCTTTATCTCCAGTGCAACTTCTTGCAGCGTTCAGGGATTCCGGAGGGAATGCCGGACCGCTTGTTTGAAAACCGGGACGGAACCTTCGTGGAGGTGACCGAACAAGCGGGGATATCGGGAGCTGGTCAAGGGCATGCCGCGATCTGGTGGGATTTCGACGAGGATGGTTGGCCTGACATCTACATTGCCAACGATTTCGAACCTGCCGACAAGCTGTATCGGAACAACAAGGACGGAACGTTCACGGACGTGATCAACGAAGCCATCGTGAGTTCTCCCTATTCGGCGATGGGGGCGGATCTCGGTGACTTCAACAACGACGGGCGCATGGATTTTATGGTGTCGGAGATGGCGACACATGATTATGTGAAGCATCACAAGACGATTGGATCTATTGCGACCAAGGTATTGTATGCAGATACGGATACTGTCAGTCAGTTCATGAAGAACATGGTGTCGCTCAAGATCGGTCCGGATCAGTTTGCGGAAGTGTCTTATTTGCTAGGTCTGGACGCGACCGATTGGACTTGGGCGACGCGTTTTGCCGATCTGGATAACGACGGGCTGTTGGATGCTTATTTTGCCAACGGAATGGCGCGAGCCTTTCACGATGGGGATATTGGCAAGCGTTCAACTCAGGCGAAAACGGGTTGGCAGCGGATGGCATATTTCAAGAACAGTCCGCAGTACGACGAGCAGAATTTGGCGTATCGAAATCTTGGCGACTTTGCTTTTGAGGATGTCAGCGAGGAGTGGGGGCTTGACCTGATAGGGGTCAGCTTCGCAGCTGCGTTCGCGGATTTCGACGGCGATGGAGACCTGGACATGGTGCTCAGCAACATGGAGGACAATCTCACGCTTTACCGGAACAATGCGACAACTGGGAGCCGGTTGTTGGTGGAGCTGGAAGGAGTGGATAGCAATCGAGGAGGCGTTGGAGCCAAGCTACGCTTGTTCGTGGGGGATCAAGTGATGGCGCGAGAAGTGTCGTTGACGCGTGGATACTTGTCCAACGATGAGCCGATTGTACATTTCGGCCTGGGTAAAGGCTCTGAAATCGATCGCTTGGAAATAGAGTGGCCGAGCGGAGCGACGCAAACGGTTCGCGAACTGCAAGCGGGTCGGCGATATTTCGTGCGAGAGCAAGCGGACGAAACTCCGCTTTGGGGAGGTGAGGAGCCGCTCTTTGTTCGTTCCGAAATCGGGGTTCCTGAGGAAACGTGGAGCAGCGAAGATCACTACCAGATGTTTCCTATGCAGTTGTTGATACCTGCGGTGGAGATCCGTGATGGACCGGAGTTGGCTGTGTCTGACGTCAATGGAGACGGCTATGAGGACGTTCTCTTGGGAGGGGCGACGGGGCAGGGAACGCGCTTGTTTTTGAATCGCTCCGGCGAATCGCTGGAGTGGTTGGAGCTAGACGACTTTGAAGATGACTTCGACAGCGAAGACAAGAGCTTGCGGCTTTTCGATTTCGAAGGGGACGGAGACTTGGATCTCTTTGTGGCATCGGGGGGGATTGAATTGGATCCGGAAGACGACTTCTACGAGGACCGTCTCTACCTCAATGACGGCGCCGGCAAATTCGACCGAGCGAGCCGCCGTACGCTGCGTTCTGAGCCTTACGCCTCTGGCGCGACAGCGGCTATCGACTACGATAATGATGGGGACCTTGATCTTCTCGTTGCGGGTGGCTCGGTTAAAGGAATGTACCCGCAGTACGAGGACAATCTAGTGTGGCGTCGCGACGAGGACGGTTTTGTCGTGGATGAAGATAGCGCTTTCGCTAAAGCGTTTCGCAGATCGGGAAATACCAGTGAACTGTTGGTTGTGGATTGGGATGGCGATGGGGCATTGGACTTGGTTCAGGCTGTGATATGGGGAGCTCCCGTTCTCTGGAGAAGCGAAGAGGGGCAATTGGTGCGGGTGGCGGATGCTTTTGCTGAGGAGACGATGCGTGGGGTTTGGCGTTCTGCTGCCGCTGGAGATTTCGATGGGGATGGTTTGATAGATCTCGTATTCGGTAACTATGGTTTGAATACGAAGTATAAGGCCAGCGAGCAGGAACCGGTTCGTTTGTTTGCGCCTGACAATCAATATTTGGTAAACACTTATATTGAAGCGAAAGTGCGTGATGGGCGTGTCTTGCCGATGGAGAATCGTGAGGTTCACGATATCCAGTTTCCGGGACTGATGGACAAGACCAGCGAAAATATTTCGGCCTTCGCGGAGATGGAAGTGGAGGAAATCTTCACGGCGGAACTTCTGTCCAAGTACAAGGCGTACGATATGACGGAGACCCGTAGCGTCGTGTTGATGCAGACGGAGGCGGGACGCTTTGTGAAGCGCGCCTTGCCTCGCTGGGCGCAAAGTGGAGTGGGGATCGACCTACTCGCGGTCGATGTCGATTCGGATGGTGACCTTGACTTGGTAATGGCCCACGAGATGCATGCACCGAAGCTTTGGGCGGAACGGTTTCTGCGTGGACACCTCAGTCTTTTGCTCAACGACGGATCGGGAGAGTTCGAGGCCTTATTGCCGTGGAAGAGTGGTTTGAGCACTCATGGCTACCCGCGTCGCCTCGCTTGGAGCGACTTGGATCGGGATGGAAAAGGCGAGTTGCTCGTTTCGATGAACGAGGGGCCGCTGCTGGTGTTTCGATTGCGTTAGCTTGTCGCTTGCGGTGCGGCCGCCCGCTCGCCTCTTCTGAGCAGGGGTGCAGCTAGCTGCAGATGGCGGTGCAAACCCGTTTTACTGCGCGACGCGGTCTGGACCAAGGTCCAACCCTACAAAAACGCGGCTTATCGGGCAGCAACTCTTAGAGTTGCGATTCTAATTGTATCCGTTAAAAGGATACTGTTAGCGTCGCTGGTTCCACTCTTCGGAGTCGAACTGGTCTGTGAGGGCGAGTTCCTCTTCGGGACGCCAGGAGGGGGAGCTGACGTATTCGATTTCGGCATCCAGAAGGGTGGCGAGTCCCATGGAGAAATCGTTGTAGAATTGGTCCCATTTCACTTTGCTGGCGAGCGGTTTCCAGATAGAGCCCTGCAGCATGTAGCCGTTCTTGGTGCGTTTTTGGGCAGCTCCTGCGAGCTTGCTGGGAAGGTCTTTGAGAATGACGTCGTAGAGCTCGGCTTTGTTGAAGCAAACGCTGGGAGTGATCTTGTCGGGGGCGCTTAGGTTGAGTTCGCAGCCGAGGTCCTGTTTCTCCATGGCGTCGATGATGCATTGGTGCACGGCGCGGTAGGAATCGACGGGCTGGCCTTTGGAGAAGGGGTGGGTGCTGGGGATGACGAGCGTATAGGTCCAGTCGTTGGTGTGGTCCACGAGGCCGCCTCCGGTGGGGCGTCGCACGATCTCGGCGCTGAGGTCGGGCACTTCGGAAGTGATGTAGGAGTAGTGTTGGCTGAGGCCGAAAGTGTAGGCGGTGCGGTTCCACTCGTAGTGGCGCAGGCGGATGGCGTCCTTGGGTTCGTAGCGCTGCAGGAGGAGAGCGTCGAAGGCCATGTGCTGAGCTGCGGAACCGGTGATGTCGGGGATGATGTGAAGAGAGTGCGCCATGTGTCGGTTGCTACAGTTAGAGAAAGGGCGTCAAGGTCAATGAATTAGGTGGGGCGTAGGGGCGAGGGGCTTGGGTCTCTGCTTCTCCTTCTTCATCTCAACCTGCTTCTCTTTGGAAGCAGGCAATGTGGGGGATCCAAAGAGGATGAAGAAGAATAAGAAGGAGATGACGAAGCGGAGTGTTATTGGCTGTGGTACCAGGAGCGGACGGGTTTGGGGACGATCAGGGCGTCGAGCTGGTCGGCGAAGGCTTGAGCTTGGGTCTTGAGCTTGCTGGCGAGGGGGGTGATGTCGAGGTCGAGGCGGGCTTGCCGGTGGGCGAAACGGGGATCGTCGCCCCGCTGGGCGGCTTGCACGAGTTGCTCGGCGGGCAAGCCGAAGTGCTGGGCGATGCGTTGGCCCATTTCGTAGCGGGAGATGCATTTTTCTCCGGCCCAGTGGTAGACGCCCTTGAGGTCCGAGCGCTCGCAGAGCTCGAGCATGACGGCGGCGGCGTTGTCGACGAGGCAGGGTTGGCGGTATTCGTCGGTGAAGAGGGGGGTGGCTTGGCCTTTCGACCAGCTAAGCAGGAGGCGTTCGTGCAGACTGCGGGTGCCGGCTAGGCTGTTGCCCATGAGGAGGGGCAGTCTCAGGGTGGTGGCGAATTCGGCGGCGAGCTCGTTGACGCGGTGCTCGGATTCGAGCTTTTGGCGTGCGTATTCGTTTGGTGGAGACGGTGGGGAGTCGCGGTAGTAACGCGCGGCGGTTCCGTCGAAGACTTGTTCGGAGGAAATGTGGATGAGGGTGGCGAAGAGGTGACGGGCGAGGAGGGCGAGTTTTTCCGGGAGGGCGACGTTTAGGAGTCGGCTGGCGGCGGGGTCTTTCTCGCAGTCGCCGGGTTCGGAGATGGCGGCGCAATTGACGATGGCGTCTGGGAATTGCTCGAGCGCGAAGGCTTCGAGGGCGTTGAGGTCGGCGAGATCGAGCTGCTTGCGTTCGGCGGGGCCGGGGAGGGGGCCGTCGTAGCGTCCTGTTATTCCAACTACATGGTGACCGCGTCGTTTAGCGGCTTGGGCGAAGGCGGATCCGAGGAGTCCCGAGGCACCGGTGAGGAGGATTTTCATGGGGAGAGGGAATTAGGTGTTTGGGAGAAGCGCGGTAGGTTGTTGCGGTGTGGAGCCTTTCGGCTTCGCTCAAGATCCATGACGAGCGCCAGCCCTACTTGAAGTGTTTGTGGGAGAGGTGCCACTCGATTTGCCAAGGGGTGGCTTGGGGCCCGACTTTCATGCGGCTGAGGCAGAGGATGGAGGCTTTGGGGAAGACGATGCGTTGGAAGTTGTCGTGTCCGGCGATGAGGAGGGAGGCGAGGAGCGAGAGGTTGGGCTCATGGCCGGCGACGAGGCAGCTGTGGTCGAGGGCGTTGAGCCGGTCGGCAATGTCGCTGGGGTTGTCGTAGGGGGCGAGGCCGTCGCGTTGCTCGAGCGGGGCTGTGATGTCGAGGCCTTGGGCGAGGGCTTCGGCGGTCTGGCGGGCTCGCAGGAGTCCGCTTTGCCAGATGGCGGGGGTCTGGATTTGTTGGTTGCGGAAGAAGGCTTTGACGAGGCGGTCGCATTGGCGGTGGCCTTTGGGGCTGAGGGGGCGGAGGGCGTCGCTGGGAGCGTCGGACTCGGCGTGGGCGTGGCGGACGAGGTAGAGGTGCTGGAGCATTTTTGGATGGTTGAAGGTTTTGGGTGGTGGGATGATCCTGCAAAGCGGACGGGGTGGTGGCGAGCGGAGCGACACATTCACCCGTCCCTCCAGGGGCTATGGTTCGAGGAGGCGGCGCATGCCTTCTGCCATGGTGATGCGGGGTTGGTAGCCGAGGTCGCGGCGGGCGGCGGAGATGTCGAACCAGTGGTCTTTGGCGAGTTCGCTGGCGACGAAGCGGGTCATGGGGGGCTCGCCCTTGAGCTTGAAGGTTTTCCAGAGGGCTTCCATGGCGGCGCCGAGGCGGCGGGCGGTGGGGAGGCTGACCTTGCGGTGGATTTGCGGGATGTCGTGGTTTTTCAGCAGCTCGTTGATCCAGTCCCAGAGCTTTACCGGTTCGCCGTTGGAGATGAAGTAGGCTTTGCCGCCGGGGTTGTTTTCCGAGCGGTCGAGGGCGATTTCGGCGAGCAGGTGGGCGTCGACGACGTTGTCGACGTGAGTGAGGTCTACGCGGTTGTCGCCGTCGCCGACGATACGGAGCTTCCCGGCCCGGGCGCGCTCGAGCACGCGGGGCACGAGGTTGGGGTCGTCGTTGCCCCAGATGAGGTGGGGGCGCAGGGCCACGGTCTTGAGCTTGCCAGGCGGCTGCCCGTGGGCGGCGAGCACGGCTTTTTCGGCGATGACTTTGGTGGTGGGATAGGGACAGGGGATGCTTTCGCCGTAGGGGAGGGATTCGTCTTGGCCAGCGATGCTGCGTCCGTTGAAGACGACGGAGGGGGTGGAGGTGTAGACGAGCTTTTTGACCTCGAAGTCGCGGCAGCCGTTGATGATGGCTTGGGTGCCTTCCACGTTGGCGGCTTGGAAGGCGGCGAGCTTGCCCCAGATGCCGACCTTGGCGGCGACGTGGAAGACGGTGTCCCTGCCGCGGCAGGCGTCGCGAACGGCGGGGGCGTCAGCCAGATCGGCGTAGATCATCTGGATGCCGAGTCGCTCGAGGTCGGGGCGGGCGGTGCGGCAGAGGCCTGCGACCTGGCAGCCTTGGGCGAGGAGGCGTTTGGCCAAGTTGAGGCCGACGAATCCGCTGACGCCGGTGACGAGCACGGAGCGAGGCGGAAGGGCGGTGGGTTCGGGAACGGTTGGCATTAGGGGGGATGTTGAAGGGTGAGGGAGGAAGGGTGAAGGATGAAGTTGGGGGGGGCGATGGGGTGCTTCGTCGGGAACGGGGATTTGGGTTGCGTGGGATGGGGGGATTCTTAGCTAGGCGGGACGAATCTGATGAAGGAAGTTGGAGCGAGAGGTTTGGTGAGGTCATTGGCGATCGTGGGGAGGACGCGGGGCGAGGTACGCCGGTTGGCGGCCTTCGACAAGAAGCGTCACACGGTGCCGGACCGGGTTTGCGGGGCGACCCAGGCCTTTTTGGAAAAGCTTTGCGAGGAGGAATTGAGCGAGGAGGCGGAGGCGCTTTTTCAGGCGGCGCGGGAGCGTTTTCGCTACAAGCGCAAGGAGATTTCGCTGAGCGTGGCATCGGGGCTGGCTCGCTTGGAGACGAAGGATTTCGTGCTGGAGCTCCGCTACGAGTTGGACGAGGAGGAGCCGGCGGAGTACGTGGTGGAGACCAGCGTGAAGGACGTGGCCAGTAGGGACTTGCTTGAGTCGGCGGCTTTCAATGCTGCGGTGGGGCCGCGTTTCGACCGTTTGCGTTGCGCCTTGTCGGGACAGGTCTCGGTGGAGCGCGTGATCGACGCGGTGGAGGAGGACGAGAGCGGCGAGACGCAGGTCGACTATCCGTCTGACTGTTCGAGTTGCACGGTACGGATCGAGGGCGTCTTGGGCGAAGTTTACGTGGACGGAGCGGTGTTGGAGGTTCGCTACGGGAAGCTGACGGCGGCGGGCGTTTTGATGGAAACCTTTGAGCGGCTGGGGACCCAGTTCCTCGAGGCGGCAGGACTGGGGACTTACTTGAAGTAATTTCGATGGACGAAGAACAAGCGAAACGGACGAAGGCTTGGGTGGGGGACGCGGTTCTGGCGTTGTTTGCCCGGGAGTGGATTTTGCGCCAGACGGATATCCCTCTGGGAGAGCGTTCGGCGGTCTTCAAGGCGATGACGTGCAACCAGTTCTTGTCGACCTTCGGGCAACCGACTCAGGTGGAGGCGGATATCGGAGTGGTTTACGAAACGGAAGGCTTGCAGGCGGCTTTCGATTACATGGAGGAGCGTTTGCTGCCTGTATTCAAGAAGCAGCGACGCAATGCCAAGCAGCCCGGCAACTGGAAGAAGCGGCGTTAGTCTTTTGGCGAACCGTTGCTGTGAGAGCTGCGTTGCTGCAGGAAGCTGAGGGAACAGAGCAGGATTGGGGGTTGTCTTCTTGGAGCGATGGATAAGTGTGTTTCCATCAATCCCATACCCATTTTATGCGTAAACGACTTTTAGCTGTTCTTTCTCTGCCCCTCTTTATCTTAGCTCTGGTTCCTCTTGCGAACGCGAGCAACGTTTTCGGCGGCCAGTGGCCGGCGCTTCCTCAAGGCGAAGGCCCGGGGGCAGGGGAAATTTGGGGCGAACTTCCCAATGGGATGCGCTATGCGATTGTGCCCACCGACTCGGCTTCCGAGGCGGTGAGCTTGCGGTTGATGGTGGCGGCGGGCCGGGCTCAGGAAGAGAAGGGAAAGGCGGGGGTAGCCGATTTGTTGGCTGACTTGTCCAACTACGGGAGCAAGGGCGTGAACCGCGAGCAGTTGGTTCGTTTCAAGCTGTCGAACGGCATGGACCCGCATAGCCGCGCCTTCACGGAAGTCGACTTGAACCATACGGTTTACCGCATCGACTTGGAGGAGCCGAATCCGGCGTCGGTAGACATTTCGGTAGGGCTCTTGCATGAATTTGTCGCCTCTCCCTTGTTGGACGAGACGATGTTCGCCGAAGCGAAAGCTCGCTTGGACTATTTCGCGGGGCTGGGGCAGTCGAGGCACGAGCCGAAGCAAGCTGTTGTCGAACGGGTTCTACTGCGCTCGAGCCAGTATTCGAAAGCTGGTGACGCGCAGTTGAAGGAATCGGTTCCGAATATTGGGTTGGCGGACGTGGAGCGCTACTGGTCGACTTGGTACAAGGCGAATCGCATGGTGTTGATCGTCACTGGTGTGGTGGATGCAGCTGCGGTGGAGGATGTGGTCAAGAGCAAGTTCGGCGGCTTGGCAGCGAGCTCGGAAACGCGTCCGCTGCCGGCAAAGGACAACAAGTTCCGTTCGGGCGGAGACTTGGAGATCGCGGACGCTCCCTCGAGCACGGCTGGCCTGTGGATTACGAAGGTGACGGAAGTGGGGAGTTTGTTCGAGCGTTCCGCCGAGTTAGACTACTACCTTTTGGATTTCATCGGGCGGGTTGCCCAGTCCTACGCGACGGACAGCGAGCGCTTGCCCAACAGCGTGATCGAGGTTTATGGCGACCGTTTGGCTTTGAGCGTGAATCGTCGCGGTCCGGTGGTGAGTTTGCTCGAGCAGTTGTTGAGCGCTGACAAGGCGGTTCACCGGCTCGCGGAATATGGGGTGAGCAAGGAGGATCTCGAGGTTGCCAAGTCCGAGTATTTAAGTTTGCGATACAGCTATGACATGGAGGCGAGCGCCAAGCAGTGGGCCCCATTGGTGGCGGATCGTTTGGTGCGCAGCGTGACGCATCAGATTCCTTTCCGCTACGGGGCGAAGCTTTCCGATTTCGTGCAGGGCGTGGTTTCCGGCATCACTCATGAGAATGTTCGCGCCCGCTGCGCCCAGCTGTTTCGCGAGAAGGAGTTGAGCTACTATTTGGAGTTGCCTAAGGGGTTCCCTCTCGGCACGAAGGCGATCAACAAGCGGCTCAAGGCGATGCGCAAGTCCTACGACTTTACTTGGGAGCGCGCGGGCGAAGCGGATCAGGACTGGAACTTCGGGTCCGGATTCGGATCTGGCGGGATGGTTGAGTCGACGGAGATTGTCCGTTTTGAGGAGTATCCAGTTTTGAAATACGAGTTCGCAAATAACCTGCGGATGAACCTCATCCGGAGCGACGCGTTTCAAGGTCGCGTTCAGATGATGGTTTCTTTTGGCAATGGAACCTCCGATTTCGAGAACGCGAATCCAGCTTTTGAGGCGATGCTGCGCACCTTGATGCTCAAGACGAAAATCGGCAATGGGGTGGAGGCTCCTACCATCAGCGAGGTGTTGAAGGCGAAAGGTATTGAAAATTTGGAGGCGGGCGTGACGAAGGACCATCTCTACTGGAGCGGGGTTGGCCGCGACGCTTCGGATTTGGACGATTTCTTCTCGGTTGTGGTCCTGTGGATGGTCACGGGCAAGTTGGACAAGGCGGCCTACGAGGACGAAATCGAGAATATGGAAAAGATGGTCGAGCGGAGTTTGGACAAGAACAGTTCGGTGAAGCTTGATACGATGCTTCACAACTCGGACGACCGCTTGCGCAGCTTCTTCTTGTCGGAGGATGTGGAAGCCCTCGAGTTCGCTTCGATGCAGGAGTGGCTCGCTGGCGTACGCAACAAGGCGTACATCGAAGTTACGGTTGTCGGAGACGTAATGCCGCGGACGGTTTTGCGTGACGTGCGCAAGTCCTTCGGTTCTGCCCCCGCTCGCACGGGCAAAGTATTGCAGCCCCGCCACGGCAAGCCGGTCAAGTGGGGCGAAGCGGGAGTGGTTCGCGACACTTTCGAGATGACGGGCAATATGGGCAACATCACGCTGTTGTTCCCGCAGGTGGCAGAGAAATCCTGCGCGAGCGATCGTTTGGGGTCGGTGTTGGCGCCCTTGTTCGAGGAGCACTTGCGGCAGGCGATGGCGGATCGTCCGGTGTGGGCCGGTAACCTATCTGTGGAGTCGGTGGGGCATCAGATGATTCCGCTTTCGAACGCCATCAAGGTACGCCTGTTTTGTCCCAGCGAAGACGCGGAGGAAGCGGAGGCCCTGCTGCTGGAGGCGGCTGCGAGTTTCGAGGCTTCCCTGAGGGAGCCGCTTCTCGTGGCGGCGGAGCGCGCTGCGGTCTTGGGCTTGAAGCGGATTTCCCGCTCGCAGTCTGCTCTGGTAGGCCTTTTCAAGCAGTCGCAAGGCAAGCCTAAGACCTTGGGGTGCGTGATGGATCTCTTGGAGAATGGTTTTGGGCTGTCCTTCGAGGATTATCAGACGATCGTCCAGAAGCAGTTTTCCGTGGAGAACGTGCGCGGCGTTTCCTTGATGCCGGCCAAGTGACCGGCAGTTGCGGTCGGATTGTTTCTCTCGTCCGCGGAACGGCCGTGCCAGCTTTTATCCTGGTGGCGGCTGTGGCAGGAACGAAAAAGGCCGCCCCTTTTCTCGAAAGGGCGGCCTGTTGCTTGAAGTCTTTTGTCAGGCTTACCCGGCCTAGTCGTGGGTCTTGGGCAAGCTTTGCATGATGTTGCGGGCGTGGTTGGCGATGCGCTCGCAGGTGTTGACGATATCGATGTAGAGCAGCTCCGGCTTCACGTTGTCGGGCGACTCGATCATGCGGTTGACGGAGCGCTTGCGAAGTTCTTTGCGCTTTTCGTTGATGGCTTTCTCGAAGTCGATGGTGAGCTCCATGTCGGCGGCGGAGACTTCGCTGCTGAGCTTGGAGCTGTAGAGGTCGATGAAGCGCTCCACGAGTTTGCCGAACTGCACGACTTCCTTCTCCGCGAGGGGGGTCACGAGCCGGTTTTTCTTGTAGCGGCGCACGGCGCGGTTGGTCATGCGGTGGCAGCAGTCGCCGATCTCCTCGAGCTCGGCAGCGACGCGGAGGTAGGAGTAGGCGAGTTCGCGGGTCTCTTCGGAAACTTCGTCCGAGGTACAGCGAATGAGGTACTCGGTGAGCTCGTCGGTGAGGATGTTGCTCTCCTTTTCGAGGGCGTCGATCTCCTTGACCTGCTTGGACATGTCCTGGTCGGGGTGCTCGTAGATCTCGATGAACTTCTGGAACATGCTCTTGGTGAGGTCGCCGAGGCGCTGGAAGGCGTTGGTAGCTTCGCGGAAGTTGAGCTCGCCGGTGCCGAGGGTGAAGGTGCGCAGGTAGCGGAAGGTGGTTTGACGGGAGGCGTCGGGGCGGTCCTTTACCATCTTGGTCACCAGCTTCGCGATCTGGCCGGTGAAGCCGACGAGGAGGCAGATGTTGAAGAGGTTGAACATCGTGTGGAAGAGGGCCAGCTTGGTGGTGAGCTCGTTGTCCTTGAGGATGAAGCCCGGCACGGCGCTGGACACGGTTTCGTAGGTCCAGATCACGAGGCTGCTGAAGGGGGTGATGAGGAAGAGCATCCAAGTGACGCCGAGGAGATTGAACATCAAGTGAGCCCGAGCGGCGCGCTTGGCGGCGACGTTGGCCGGCAGGGAGGCGAGGAAGGCGGTGATGGTGGTGCCGATATTTTCGCCGAGGATGATGGCGGCGCTTTGCTCGAAGTTGAGCCAGCCGAGGGAGGCCATGGTGAGGGTGATGGCCATGGCGGCGGACGAGGACTGCACGATGACCGTGAGCACGGTTCCGAGGAAGATGAAGATAACGAGCGATAAGAAGCCGTAGTTGGACAGGTTGGTGATCCACTCCAGCATCTCGACGTTGCTTTTAACGTCGGGCACGGAGCCCTTGAGCTCGCCTAGGCCTAGGAAGAGCAAGCCGAAGCCTGTGAGGAAGTTGCCGAAGTGGCGACGCTTGTGCCCTTTGAGGAAGCTGAGGGCGACGCCAATGCCGATGATGGGGATGGCGACGGAAGCGAGGCTGAACTTGAAGCCGGCGGCCACGATCCAGGCGGTTATGGTGGTGCCGAGGTTGGCGCCCATGATGACGCCGATGGACTGGACGAGGGTGAGCAGCTGGGCGTGCACGAAGCTCACGACCATGACGGTGGTGGCTGAGGAGGATTGCACGAGGCTAGTGATGAACAGTCCGGTGAGGATTCCCATGAACCGGTTGGTGGTCATGGAGCTCATGATGGCACGGAGCTTTTCGCCGGCGAACTTGAGGATGGACTCGCTCATCAGCTTCATGCCGAAAATAAAAATTCCCAAGGCGCCGAGGACCTGGAGGAGGAGCATCAGTGTGTCGTACATTGTAAGGCTTTGTGATTACGGAGGAAGGTCTAGCCGCGTAGTGGCATTTCGACGGGCGAGAGGAGAAGAGAGCAGAGGGCGGGGGGCAACGAGAAACGTGACAATTTCGCGACTATTGCCGCCCAAATGCGAGGCGGCTCGCTTTGGCCTGCCGCAACAGTGCTTGCTCTGCTTCAGGGTTTGCGCGATGCAGCTGCTTTTCTTGTATGGAAAAGCCAGCTCAGAAATTCGGGACTTTTGGTGGGGTGTTCGTGCCGAACGTGCTCACCATCCTCGGCGTCATCCTCTTCCTGCGCTCCGGTTGGGTCGTGGGTAACGCGGGCCTCTTGGGGGCGATCGCCATGCTTTGTATCGCCAACTTGGTGACGTTTATCTCGGCTTTGTCGTTGTCGGCGATCGCCACCAACACCAAGGCCCAGGGGGGCGGGGCGTACTTTCTGGTTTCCCGTAGCCTGGGACTAGAGTTTGGCGGGGCGATCGGGATGCCGCTCTATTTGGCCCAAGCGATTTCGGTGGCGTTTTACGTGGTCGGCTTCACGGAGTCGGTGCAGTACCTGTTCCCGGACCTCGACGCTCGCGCCTTTTCTTTGATCACTTTGGGAGCGATCACAGTGGTGGCATGGATCGGGGCCAGCGTGGCGGTGAAGGCCCAGTACCTGATCTTGGCTACGCTGGCGGTTTCGTTGGCTTCCTTCTTCGTGGGCTTCCAGATCAGCGACGGCTGGGAAGCCCGCTCGGAGCCCGCCTACATCGAGGGGCAGTCCTTCTGGAGCGTGTTCGCCATCTTCTTTCCCGCCGTCACGGGCATCATGTCTGGAGTGAGCATGTCGGGAGACTTGAAGGATCCGACGAAGTCGATTCCGAGGGGGACGCTTTGGGCGGTAGGGGCGACCTTTGTGGTCTACTTGATGCAGCTGGTGTGGCTGAGCCTAGGGGCGAGCCGAGAGGATTTGATCGAGAACGCCTTGGTTATGAAGACCATTTCGGTGGCGCCTCCCCTAGTGATTGCCGGGCTATGGGCGGCCACGCTTTCGTCGGCCCTGGCGAGCCTGGTGGCAGCTCCTCGCACCATGCAGGCCTTGGCCAAGGACCGTGTGATGCCCCGTTTTCTGGCGAAGGGGCACGGTCCCTCGAAGGAGCCGCGCATCGCCTTGGTGCTGAGCGCCGGGATCAGCGTGATATGCGTGTGGGTGGGCGACTTGAACCTCATCGCGCCGCTCATCTCCATGTTTTTCCTCGCGACTTACGGAGCGGTGAACCTGGTGGCGGCCCTGGAGAGCTGGACCAGCAATCCGACCTACCGTCCCACCTTCAAGGTGCATTGGCTGGTTTCGCTGGTGGGAGCTATCGCCTGTTTTGGCATCATGCTCTTGCTCAATCCGCTGGCCACGGTGGCGGCGGTGGCCCTCATCGTGACCGCCTACACGGTGTTGGCCCGGCGTTCCTATCGCACGGCTTGGGGGGATATGCGCAGCGGTTTCTGGTTCGCGGTGGCGCGCATGGGCTTGCTCAAGCTCTACTCCTCCCGCCAGCACCAGCGCAACTGGCGTCCAGCCATCCTCATGCTCATGAGCAACTTGAAGGAGAACAGCCAGCTGCTGCGCTTCGGCCGTTACCTCGAAGCCAACAAGGGGGTGCTCTTCCTTTCCCACATCATCATCGGCGACTGGAAGAACTCGCTCGAGCGGCAGAAGGCTCTCACCCGCCAGATGGACGAACGCATTTTGGAAGAGCGCATGTCGGCTTTCTCCAAGGTCGTGGTGGCCAAGGACTTCGAGCAAGGCGTCACCTCTCTGCTGCAAGGCTCGGGGCTCGGCAACTTGCAGCCCAACACGCTGATGATCGAGTGGGGCAGCGGTTGGCTGCGCGACCATGACTTTCCCAGCACCGTGCACCAAGCTCTCGAGATGGAGACCAACCTGCTCGTTTACTCCAAGGCCAAGGAGCCCGATTCGCACCTGTACTCGGTGATCGACGTCTGGTGGTCGGCTCGGGCCAACGGCTCCATGATGATCACCTTGGCCCACCTGATGCAGAGCAATCGGGCTTGGCAGGAAGCCCGCATCCGCATCCTGCGCATCATCCGCGACGAGGAAGGACGGGCGGCGGCGGAAGCCGGCATGGCGGAGCTGCTCAAGGATTCGCGTATCGAGGTGGAGCCGGTGATCGTAGTCTCCAAGGATCCTCCCTTGGAGTCGATCGCCCGGGAGAGCGCCCGTTCCGCGGTCACCTTCGTAGGCGTTTCGGTGCGTACCTTGGAAGAGAAGGCTGGCCCCTTGTCCAGCTACGCGCCCTTGGTGGACAGCATCCAGGGACACCTGTTTTTGACCAAGAACTGGCACGACTTGGAGTTGTAGGGGCTGCCCTCTATTAGAGGCTTGCCATAAATTGGGCTCTGCCTTTCTTACTGCCCTCCCTGTCGGTCGATTTCGCCGTTTGCGCCTACATTTGGTAAGGCTCCTGCTGACAGGATTTTCCGGTAGCCGCTCTAGCGCTACCAAGCTTGACGGACTAATTTACGCTTATGAGCAACACGCCTATTCAAATCATTCCTGCCGACGCTCCTTTTGCTCCGGAGCAGGCAGCTGCGCTGAACTCGGTTCTCGGCTCGGCAAATGCCCAGCAAGCCGCCTGGCTCAAGGGCTTTTTCGCCGGACTCGTCGCTGGCGAGCAAGGTTTCGGCCAAGGCGCGGGCGTTCCCGCAGCCGCGGGCGGTTCCGCTCCCTTGACGATTCTCTTTGGCTCCGAGTCGGGCAATGCCGAAGGGCTCGCCGACCGCGTGAAGGATTCCGCTTCCGCGGAAGGCTTCAAGTGCAAGGTCGTCGACATGGCCGACGCTAAGCTGGCGGATTTGGCCAAGGCGGAAAACCTGCTGGTGCTGGTCAGCACTTGGGGCGAAGGCGAGCCGCCGTCCCGCGCTTCCGATTTTTACGATGCGATCATGGCCGAGAAGGCTGTGAAGCTCGACGGGGTGAACTTCTCCGTGCTCGGTCTCGGCGACAGCTCCTACACGCAATTCAACCAGATGGCCAAGGAGTTCGACAAGCGACTCGAAGAGCTCGGCGGTACCCGCATCTACGACCGCGTGGAGTGCGACGTGGAGTTCGAAGCTCCCTACAGTGGTTGGGCGAACGGCGCTATCGCCAAGCTCAAGGAAATCGCCAAGCCGGCGGCCGGAGCAGCTACGATCGCGTTTCCGAGCGGACCTGCGGTGGCGGCTCCCATGGCTCCGGCCTACAGCAAGTCGAATCCGTTCCAGGCCGAGATGCTCACCAGCATCAACCTCAACGGAACGGGCTCAGCCAAGGAAACCATCCACGCGGAAATCTCTCTCGAAGGCTCGGGCCTCACCTACGAGCCGGGCGACGCTCTGGGAGTGATTCCAGAAAACGCAGACGACCTGGTGGAGGAGTTCCTGGAAGCGGCCAAGCTCAAGGCTCGCGAAAACGTTTCCTTCAAGGACGACCTCTCGGTGCCCTTCGGCGAAGTGCTGCGCAAGCACTTGGACCTGCGTACGATCAATACGGTCATCCTCAAGAAGTACGCCAAGGCCTGCGATCACAAGGACCTGCTCAAGATGGCGGAGGATCGCGATGCGGTGAAAGACTGGGCTTGGGGCCGCGACATCGTGGACTTGGTCAAGGAATACCCGTCCTCGCTGCGCGCCGGAGACTGGGTCTCCTTGCTGCGTCCGCTCTCGCCGCGCTTGTACTCCATCGCTTCCGCCATCTCGGCTCACCCGAACGAAGTGCACCTCACGGTAGGAGCGGTTCGCTACGAAGCCTTCGGCCGCAAGAAGAAGGGCGTGTGCTCGACCTTTATCGCCGACAGTTGGAAGGAAGGGACCAAGGCCGGTATCTATTTCCACAGCAACAAGAACTTCAAGCTCCCCGCCGATCCCAGCACGCCGATCATCATGGTGGGCCCCGGCACCGGTATCGCTCCCTTCCGCGCCTTCGTGGAAGAGCGCGCGGCGACGGGAGCCAAGGGAGAAAACTGGCTCTTCTTCGGCGACCAGCGCTACACCTACGACTTCCTCTACCAGACCGAGTGGCAGGACTATCTCAAGAAGGGAGTGCTCACCAAGCTGGACCTCGCTTTCAGCCGCGACCAACCCGAAAAGATTTACGTCCAGGATCGCATGCGCGAAAACGGGGCGGAGCTCTGGGAATGGCTCGACAAGGGCGCTTACTTCTACGTGTGCGGCGACGCATCCCGTATGGCCAAGGACGTCAACCAAGCTCTCATCGACATCGTGCAGGAGCACGGCAAGAAGAGCGAAGAAGACGCCATCGCCTACGTGAAGCAGATGACCAAGGAACGCCGCTACGGCCGCGACGTTTACTAGTCGGCTGTCCGACTCCATTAAGCGGATACTATTTCTTCGCAGCCCGACGCCTGATCAGGCGTCGGGCTTTTTTGTGGGATCAGGAAGGGGGACGCTTCTGCAGGGAGTGGTCGAAAAGCTGTAGAGGGGCCGGGGCGGTGACCTGCTCATTGCAATTTGGGCGGAAACGGTGCAGGTTTTTCGGCATGCTGATCTTTTCCGACGAGCGTTGCATCGCCTACGAGTCTCCCGGACATCCCGAATGTCCCGCTCGCGTGAAGGAGACGGCGGCCTTGTTGCGGGCCCGTCACCCGCAATGGGAATGGCCGACCTTCGAGGCGGCCGTGGAGGCGGACTTGTTGAGAGCCCACTCGGTCGCCCATCTGGAGCGTTTGCAGGTGGCGGAGCATTTTGACTCGGATACGGCCTACTATAACGGGATTTACGAGATCGCCAGCCTTGCCTGCGGAGCGTCGTTGGCGGCGATGATGGCGGCCTTGGAGGGGCAAAAGGCCTTTTCCTTGATGCGTCCGCCGGGGCACCACGCGGAACGCGAGCAGGCGATGGGGTTCTGTTATCTCAACCACGCCGCGATTTGCGCTCGGGCGGCTTTGGCCAACGGTGTTTCGCGGGTGGCGGTTTGGGATTTTGACGCGCATCATGGCAACGGTACCGAGGCGCTTCTGTGGGGAGTGGCGGGAGCCTTGTACGTATCGGCCCACCAAGTGCCTTGCTATCCCGGAACGGGTACGGTTTCCCGGGGAAATTGCCGCAATTATCCGGTGGCTCCGGAGTGCGATCCGGCGGAGCACCTGAAGACCTTGCAGGAATCTTGGCGGGAGGTCCTGAGTTTTGAGCCAGAACTCGTTCTTGTATCCGCGGGCTTCGATGCCTATGAACACGACCCTATTACCCAGATGAGTTTGCGCATGAACGATTTCAAGATCCTTGGCCAATGGATGGCGGCGAGCAAAACGCCGACCATGGCCTTGCTTGAAGGCGGCTACAGCGAAGATCTGCCGGAGTTGGTGGACGCGTTTCTCGTGGGTTGGAACGACTGACACTCCCGGTATGGACGAAGACGGATTTATCTACGTAGACAAGCAGATCGACTTGGAAAAGCTGTGCGACCATCTCGCTGGCGAAACGGAGGTCGCCCTCGATAGCGAGGCGGACAACCTGCATCACTTCGAGACCAAGCTCTGCCTGCTGCAGCTGCGTTTCGACAAAACGATCTACCTGCTGGACGTCACGGCAGACCTCGATCTGGAGCGTTTTTGGAAGATCCTGTCCGGGCTGCATTTGATCATGCACGGCAGCGATTTCGACCTGCGCCTCTTCGAGGAGTTTTGCCAGTTCGAGGCCAATAGTCTCTTCGACTCCATGCTCGCCTCCCAGTTGCTCGGCATCAAGCGGATCGGGCTGGCGGCGCTGCTGGAGGAAAATTTCGGGGTGAAAATTCCCAAGGACAGCCAAAAGAGCGACTGGTCGCAGCGACCCTTGACGCCGAAAATGCTCAAGTACGCCGCGACGGACGTGCTCTACTTGCACGAGCTGCGCGACAAGCTGATGGCTCGTATTCGCGAGCTTGGACGGGAGTCGTGGTTGGAGCAGCGTTGCAACAACCAGATCCGCATCGCCAAGAGCGGCTTCCCGCGCAACGACGAGAACTCTTGGCGCATCTCCAGGTCGGACCGATTGGACGAGCGCGGGCAGGCGGCGGTCTACGAACTGTGGCACTGGCGCCAAAACTTGGCCAAGCGCTTGGATCGCCCGCCCTTCAAGGTGCTTGGCAACGACTATATCATTGCTTTGGCAGAAGGCGTCTCCGAAGGAAACTGGGAGTTCGTCTTCGAGGGGCTTCCGCAGGGGATCCAGCGCCGCGCTCGCCAAGGCTTGAAGGATGCGCTCAAGCAAGGCGCCTCGCGGGACGTGGAAACCTTGCCGCAACGTCCGCCGCGCCCGGAACGTCGGGCGCCGCTTTCGCAGCAGGAGCTGGATCGGCAGGACACGGTGAAGGCCTTTCGCGACAAGCTTTCGAAGGAACTTGCCATTGACCCGACTTTGATTGCGACGCGCAGCCAAGTGGCTCAAGTGGCGCGGGATCCTGACGACCTGAGCGGCTTCCTGCCGTGGCAGCAAGAATTGCTCGGACCTTGCCTCGAGGATCTGAAGGCGCAGCCGTAGGTCAATTGTAGTTGAAAATCAATGACGGTGGTCAACGTATCCCGCTTTCTGGACGAGAAGGCGCAGACGCAATCTGAAGTCGCCGCCTTGATGGTGCCGCGGGGCCGCGACAGCCACGGGAAAATCGACTACCTTCGCTTGAGCTTCCGCGAGCTGGCGGCCGAGCAGAACGAATGGGCGAGACGCTTACGCGCCAAGGGGATCGGCAAAGGATCTCGTGTGCTGCTGATGGTGAAGCCCGGCTTGCCGTTGATCGCGATCTGTTTTGCCCTTTTCAAGATAGGGGCCGTGCCGGTGGTGATCGATCCGGGCATGGGCTTGAAGAGCTTTCTTAACTGCGTGCGCCGCTCCCAGCCAGAGTTTTTGGTGGGTATCTCGCTAGCCGTTTGGGTTTCGCGTGTATTCAGAAAGTCGTTTCGCAGTGTGCGGGCAAAGGTGAAGGTAGGCGGCCCGCTCGATCGGGTGGCGAGCGGCTTTGCGGAAGAGGCGGCTGCTGATACCCAGCGCGACGACTTGGCGGCGGTGCTGTTCACCTCCGGCTCGACGGGCGCTCCCAAAGGCGTTTGCTACGAGCACGGCATGTTCGAAGCTCAGGTAGAGGCCATTCGCCGGCAGTACCAAATCGAACCGGGAGAGGTTGACCTTCCCATGCTGCCGATTTTCGCGCTCTTCAACCCAGCTTTAGGCATGACCACGGTGGTGCCAGAGATCAACCCCAGTAAGCCGGCTACCGTCGACCCGCAGAAGATCGTGCAAGCCATCCAGCAATGCGGGGTTACGAACTCGTTTGGCTCGCCGGCGCTTTGGGCTAAGATTGGCGTGTATTGCGATTCCCATGACATCGAGCTTCCCAGCTTGAAGCGAATTTTGATGGCGGGGGCTCCGGTGCCCCCGACTTTGATGAAACGGTTTAAGCGCATCTTGACGAACGGGCACGTACACTCTCCGTATGGCGCGACTGAGGTGTTACCAGTTTCCTCGGTGGTGGACGACGAGGTGCTCGAAATCGCAGCGGAACGCTCGGCTCGGGGAGAGGGAACGTGCGTGGGAAGAATCTTGGAAGGCGTGGAGGCGCGGATTCTCCCGTTGAAGGACGAGGCCATGGAGGTAGGCGACTTGCAGCGAGCGCTTCCTGCGGGCGAAATTGGAGAGATCGTGGTGACGGGGCCGAGCGTGACCAAGGCCTACGACCAGTTGCCGGAAGCGACGCGTCTTTCCAAGATCGTCGATGGCGAGCGGGTTTGGCATCGTATCGGAGATCTTGGATACATCGACGCGGATGGACGTTTGTGGTTCTGCGGCCGCAAGGTGGAACGGGTGGAAACGGTGGATGGCGTCTTCTACACGGACCGATGCGAAGGCGTGGTGAATGTGCATGAGAAGATCTTTCGCTCTGCCTTGATTCGCTACGAGACCGACGGGCAGGTGGTTCCGGCTCTGGTGCTGGAGCCTTTTGCGGGAATGTATCCAAAGTCTAGTGACGAAGAGCAGGCCTTGCTAAGGGAGGTTCGCTCTCTAGCTGCGGCATGTGAAGTGACGGCTGATATCCGCCATTTCTTCTTGCACAAAGGGTTTCCGGTGGACGTGCGGCACAATGCGAAGATCCACCGCCTGACCTTGGCTAAGGAGTTCGCGGGCAGGTAGGCTTCGCGTGGAGGTATCGAGCCCGCGCGCAATGGCGCGAGCTCCGAACCTTTCGAAAGCGTTACTCTTTTGCTGGAATCGTGAGGGTGGCGGTTGTGCCTTTTCCGTATTCGGATTCCAATACGAGATCCCCGCCGAGTCGTTGAGAGAACTGTTTGCAAAGGGCGAGTCCGAGTCCGGAGCCGTGTTCGCCTGCGGTCCCGCTGGTGCTGTAGCTGGACGTGTAGTCGAAGAGAAGGTCGAGGGCTTTGGGCTTAATCCCTTGTCCGAAGTCTTGCACAGTGATGGTGACCGTTTCTCCGTCGCTGCGGGCGTTGAGCAGGATTTTTCCGGAAAGGTGGGAGAACTTTACAGCGTTTGAAAGCAGGTTTTGCACGATCGACTGCAGCAAGCGCGAGTCGGCCCAGGCGACGAGATCGGGGTTGCAGGAGGTGAGGATGCGAATCCCCTTGGACTTGCAGGATCCGGAAATCGAGTCTTCGCACGCGGAGAGGGTTTCTCGGACAGAGAGGGAGCGCGGTTCGAAGCTGAAGCGGCCTTGCTCGAACTGGATGAGGCTCAGCAGGTTTTCTGCGGTTTGAGAAGTGACGCGGGCGCTGGCGTAGAGGTGTTTTTTGAATTGTTCCTCGTCTTCTGGGCTCAGTCCGGAGTTCGGATCGACCAGTAGTTCGGCGATGGAGAGGATGGAGTTGATGGGCGAGCGCAGGTCGTGGGCGATGAGGGAGAAGAACTTGTTCTTGGCTTCGTTCAGCAGCTCGAGCTTTTTGCGGGCGAGTCGGAGCTCCAGGTTGGCGCAGACTTGTTTGGAGAGGTGGCGGAGGGCTTCGGCTTGAGCCTCCGTGAGCTGTCTCGATTTTGAGTCGATAACGCAGAGGGTTCCGAGGGCCTGGCGGTCGTTGGTGACAATGGGAGAACCGGCGTAGAAGCGTATGTCGGGAGCGCCGGTCACGAGTGGATTGTCGCAAAAGCGTGGGTCCTTGCTAGCGTCTGGAACGATGAGCAGCTCCCCCGGTTGGAGGATGGCGTGGGAGCAGAAGGCGTACTCGCGGGGCGTTTCCGTAGCCTCCAGTCCGACCTTTGATTTGAACCACTGGCGGTCTTCGTCGATCAGGCTAATGAGAGCGATGGGCACGTCGCAGATGGCCGCGGCGATCTTTGAGATGTCATCGAACAATTCCTCCGCTTCGGTATCCAGGATTTGGTACCGTTTCAGGGCCGCGATGCGGTCTGATTCGTCGTTGGGCAAAGGTGCGATGATCATGCGGTCGGTGGCGGAACGGCTCAGGCTTACCATCGAATGCCATTCACGAGGGAAATGGCAACTGTGGGGCGTTTATTAGCGAGACTTTGATAGGCGGGAGGCGTAGACGGCTTGGGTTTCGGCCACGAGCTGGCTATCGTCGATGTCCTCGGGGAGGTTGAGGGAATCGACGCGCGGGAGGGTATTGATGAGGCGGGCCGCCAGTTGCTCGAGCTGCTTGAGCTCGCATTCCCAAACGACGATGACTTGCCAGCCTTTTTGTTGGAGGGCGGCTTCGGTTTGGCAGTCCCGTTCGACGTTGCGGGCGAACTTGGCGTTCCAGTAGGCGGTGTTGCTTTTGGGAGTGGTGGCGGTTTTGCAGCCGTGGTGGCGGTGCCAGAAGCAGCCGTGTACGAAGAGGGCGATCTTGCGGGAAGGGAAAACGATGTCGGGGCGGCCGGGCAGGCTTTTGTTTTTGGGGCCGTTGACGGTGAAGCGGTAGCCGAGACGGTGGAGCAGGCTGCGCACCAGCCGCTCGGGCTTGGTATGCTTGCTGGCGACGCGGGACATCAGCCAGGAGCGTTTCGCTTTAGAGATCTTGTCGGCCACGTGAGGAGAGGTTCTGCGGGGAGAGGTCCGGGAAGGCGAAGACAGTTTCAAGGAAACGGTTTCGCGTGACAACAGTCTTCGCTCGACGGGCGAGCTATGCCCGTCAAGAGCACGTGTCTCCGCTTCGCTCGAGTGTCGCATTCGCTCGGTACCCACAAGCTGCTAGAGCCAGCGGATGATGGCGTGGGCCACGGTGAGGTTGCTGAGGACGAGGGAGGACCAGAAAAAGGCTTTGTTTTTGGAGGAGAGAAGGATGTTGAAGGCGATGGTGAGCGGCAGGGCGATGCGGCATCCTGCCCAGTAGCCTCGCCAGACGGCGTCGCCAAGCGTGAGGAAGAGGCAGCCGTAGAGGATGCCGAGCGTCCAAATGCGGTTGCGGGGCGAAGGCTTGGCGAGCAGGTAGGCGAATTGGAAGAGCAGGCCCGCGATGGCGAGGATGCGGAAAAAGTAGCGGTCGGAGAAACCGCTGGCGGCGAGCTCTTGGAAAGATTCGGCGAGGCCGCGGTAGATCCCGGCGAAGGGGATTCCGATGTTGTCGGAAGCGTTGACGGTGAGAGGGAAGACGGAAGAGACGTAGAGCATCCAAAGCCCGAGGCTTGCGAGGGCGATCGCTCCGGCAATGCAACCGTGCAGGAGGCGTTTCTTGAAGGTGGAAGGCTCGCTCTCGCTTGGCGACAGGAAGGTGGCCGCGTTGATGAGGGAGGTTTCCTTGCTCAGGGCGGCGAGAGCGTTAGCCGCCACGGCGAGCTTGCCGCGCGTGCTGTCGAGCAGGGCGATGGTGGCGAGTGCCAGGGTGGTGGCAGGGAGGTCGGCGAGGGAGTAGCGCACGCTTTCGAGGGCGCCCATGGAAAAGATGCAGGCGGCCCAGCGGGCGAAGTTTTCCCAGCTGACGGCCGGGAGCCAGCGCAGGAGCAGGATGCCGCAGAGGGCGAGGCTGGCGACGTTGAGCAAAGAGTGGATTTGCAGGATGAGCCAGGGCTGTCCGAATCCTAGGGCGTAGGCGAAGGCTGGCTGGAGAATGCGGCGGGCCCGGTAGGACGGGTGGTCGACGGCTTCCGCGAGGGCGGGGTCGGAGAGGGTGGGATCGAGGGCGATTTGGACGTAGAACTGTCCGTCGTAGCCGGTGGAATCTGGCTTTTCGTAAATTTCCAGTTCCCTTAGCGCGGGTATCTGGGGCCGGTCGTAGTCTTGCCCGAAGCCGGCGAGCTCGCTGAACCCGTGTTGCGCGTCAAACTTGCTGGCGAGCAGGGAGAAGAAGAAGAGGGCTGCAAGAAAATGGGGGAGGTAGCGTTTCACACCGATTGGGCTTCGGCGCTGAAACTTTTACAGCTGCGGTAGCTTGGCGAGTCCAAAGGACGAAGCGTGGCTGGCGCTGCCTCGCGAACGGGGGTTTTAGAGGCGCTCGAGATGGAGAAGTCGGAGTTGCGGTCTAGTTGAGAGAGAATGCGTGCCCGACCATGCCGCGGGTGCTGTCGCAAATCTCGTCGTCGACCGACATTACCATGCAGCGTTGCATCAGCGAGATGCGCGCTAGCTCCTCTGGGGAGGATTGGATGCTGTCGGCCGCGGCGTTCAACATGGACCACTCGTCTTCGTTCAATTGGATTTCTATTCGTGTTTTCACGTCTTGAACTATCGGTTTCTGAGTAGCGGAGTTTAGGCATTGGCCGAAGGAATTTGAGTATTTTACTCTAGGTTCACATGCGAGGGTCGGCCACGGGGTGATTGCGGCGCAGGGCGCTGCGGTCTCCTCCCCGAATAAATCATCGGGTGAATTGCTCAACTTTACGGCTCACGGGTCGATGATTGAGAACGAACTATTTTCGGCCTACTATGATCAACTACCCATTAAATGTAGAAGAGCTCGTATGCGACCTGGAGGAGATGTCGGTCGCGCCACAGATTTTGCCTCAGCTGCAGGCGATGGTTTCTGACTGCAATACGAACCCGGACGAGATCCGCGAAATGATCCGCCTCGATGCGGCTCTCAGTTCGATGATCTTGAAGACGGCCAACAGCGCCTACTTCAATCCCGGCTACCACATCGACTCGATCGACGACGCGATCATGCAGCTGGGCTTTAACGACGTTTACCAGATCCTTACCATGCTGGCCTTTTCGGACATCATGGCCAAGCCGCTGGAGACCTACGCGCTCGGGCCGGGGCAATTCTGGCGTCGCTCGGTGGCTTGCGCCCTTGCCATGGAGCGCCTCGCTCGCAAGTACGGCGAAGATCCAGGCGTAGCCTACACCATTGGTCTCTTGCACGGCATCGGCATGGTCTTCATCGAGAAGGAGCTTTCGAAGCGGGGTCAGCAGGTCGCCTTCCAGAACTCGCTCCCGGAGGACGTGGCGATCGCTTCCGAAGAGATGGAAATTTTTGGCCTCAACCACGCAAAGGTGGGGGCTTCGGTGATGCGTCGCTGGGGCTTCTCCGACGAGATCGTGGTCCCGGTCTACAACCAGTTCGAGCCGTCGGAAGCGGGCAACCATGAGCGTATGGCCTGCCTCATCTCCTTCGCCAAGCGCATGATCGGCACCATCATCGACGATGGCCTCGGCGGCGTTGCCATGCCCGGTCCGGATCCGCTGCTCATCGCCTTGCTGCACCTGAGCAAGGACGAGTACCAGAAGGTGGTTTTGGCTTTGCGCGAGGGTTTCGCCAAGGCTCAAGGGCTCGTGGGGGACGTTACTCCCGGCAAGAAAGGCGTGAAGAAAGCGATTGAGTCCAAGCTTGGTTACGGCAATCGTCGTATCGGCGGCTAAGGAGGCTGGATCGAGACAATCCCACGATTGGTCACTACAATCCCAACAGCAAATCAGGAAGCATTAGAAAATGAGCGACTCAGAACTTATCGACTGGGAACAGTTGGAAATGATCTTTGGCGAGGAAGAAGACGAATTCGACGAGGACATGGCGGAGCTTTTCCATGAGTTCGTGGAAGACGGCAATGGCCAGTTTGGCAAAATCGACGCAGCTGAGTTCAGCACGGATCGCGCGGTGATCGCCAAGGAGTCGCACAAGCTCAAGGGCTCGGCCAGCAACTTCGGTTTTACCCAAGTCGCCAACCTGCTCGCCCACATCGAGGACGATATCGAGACGCTTACGGCCGACGACTTCGTGAACAGCCTCGAAGCGGCCCGTTCCGGTTTCGCGAAAAGCGTGGAAACGGTGATGGCTCGCTACCCCGCTTTGGCCGCGGGCGCTAACTAGGCTCCCTTCAAGGAGACAAGACAACTATTCTCAAAAGGTGGACGGCTCGAGGGCGGTTCGCCTTTTTTTGTGGAGGCATTGGCTTCCTGCGGTTCCGCGGACGAGGTGGAGCTCGTCCCTCCAGAGCTACTCCGCGTCGAAAATGCTCGCTGCCGCTTGGGCGAGGAAGAGGTAGTCGGTGGTGCCGCCTCCAAGGACGTATTCAGTTTGTTGCCACAGGAAGGGCCATGTCAGCAGCTCCGGATAGTCGGGGCGAATGAGGGCGGTTCCGGAAGCGCTGCCGCCGGGGATGTAAGACCAGTCGGCTCGATTGAGGCCGTAGGCGACGGTGAGCGATTCCGCCCCGACTCCGGAGACGAATGAGGCCGTGTTCGATCCTGGATGGCAGCCGAGCACGAAGTTGAGGGCATTGAGCATGAGGTCGCGCGAGTAGAGGTCGGGAAAGGCCTTATGTAAGTGGTACTGCTTGGCTCCGAAGCTTTGGATGCCCCAGCCCGCGCCCCAAATTCCGGGCTGGTAGGGAACGCCGTAGGGCGTTTCGCGTTCCGCCTCGCGGATGCGTCGGGCATGCGTTTCGGCGGCGGAGCGTATGGCGGTTTTAAACTTCGAATCGTTGACGCTGGGAAGGATGCGGCACAGCTCCCACCCGATTTGGGCGAAGTGGGCAGCGACGTAGTCGACTTGCTCCACGATGAAGCGGAGGTATTGAGGGTCGTTGGTCGCGAGAAAAAGCTCCGTGGCCAGGGGCACTTTTTGGCCGACCTCGTCTACCTCGATCTTATCCCATGAGGCTTCCGCGTAGCGGAGGGACTCGGCGGCGAGTTCTGGGTTGAAGCCTTTCAAGGCGCGGGCTGCTGCGGCGAGGCCCGCCGCGCCTATGAGCTCGTGGCGAGCGGAGCGGCGGGTGGTGAACACCCAGCGGTCGTCGGGCGATCCGGGAATGCCTTGCCCGATTTCAGGTAGTTGATGATCCGATACGCTGGGGTCGAATGGTACATTGTCTGTCATGTTCATCGTGTCGCCGAGCATGACGTATTGGCGAAGGGTGGGGTTGATGATGCCGCGGTAGAATACTCCGAGCTCGCGGTAGCCCGCGGCAACGGAAAGGGTCCCGTGCTCGATTTGCTGGAGTAAGTCGGGCTTGCCGTCGGGCTGGTGGATTTCGACGGTGAGACTCTCTTGATCGATGGTCGTATTGTCGTAGTCTTGGCCGAACGCTTCATAGGCGTGCACGAGGCCGAGGATGGTGCCAGCTTGCGATTCGATGCGTAGGTCGTCGTCGCCCGCGTCGTGCCAGCCGCCGCGATTGAGGCCGGGTACGTGACCACCGGGTTGGTAAGTAGTTCTTGTATCCGAACCTTGGATATAGCCGTCGAAGTGGTTGTGGTCGAGAGGAGCGAGCCGGGCGTCGTCGAGATGGCAGGCTCCGTGCCAAACGCGGTAGCGGTCGTTGACGCGCACGTGGCACATCTGGGCAGGCAGGAAGTATTCGAGGGTCGGTTGCCAGACGTGGCGGTCGAAGACGTCGCTCGCGATGCGGAAAGGGCGGCTGCGTTGTTTGCCGTAGGTGACGAGGTAGGAGCCGGGAGTTTTGATTTCGCTGAAGTCGAGGCGCAGGTAGTCGTAGCGCAGGAAGCGACCCCATTCCTCGATTGTAGTGTCCGTGACGGTCTCGAGGGTACCGTCCGAATGGAGGCGTTTGAGCTCGAGATCGGGGCGTTGGGCGTCGTGCTTGTCGAGTTCGACTACGGCGAACTTTTGCTGGACGGGATGGTAGCCGACTTGGGAAACTTGGATTACGGGATCGCGTGTCCAGTTTTCAATGACGTTAGGCGAGAGCTTCCATTGCAGGGCGTTTTTAACGGCTCCCTTTTCGAGGGTTGCTCGCACGATGAACCAACCGTTGTCGTGCAGACCACGCCCGTCGACTAGCTCGAGCTCGCTGCCGACCACGCTTTCGATGATCATGCGTTGGGCGTCTGACTCGGGGGCGATGGAAAGGGATTTCGATTTCGCGAGGGAGTCGATTTGATATTCGCCCGTTTCGTCGAAGCGGCCGGGTCCATTGGCTTGGCGAGGAAAATAGCCGGAGTCCCCCTCGTCAGTGAGGTAGGTCTTGCCGAAGAGAAATCCAGGGAAGAGCTCCAGCATGAATGAGACTTGGCCGTCCCACTTGGAGGGAAGCCTTTCGTCGAGGTCGACTGTCACCGTGAAGGATGTTCCCTCCGCCGGCTCGATGCTGAGTGTGTAGGCGAATTCAAGATCTGGATACTCGATGGGGTTGAATCCCTTGCGGTTCTTGGATTCGTCGGGGAACTGGAAACGGCAGGAAATGCGTCCGGTTTGGGGATCGACCCTGCGTTCGCCGATCTTGGCAGGAATAGGATCCCACTGTCCTGGAGTGCGGTCGAGTCGCAGGTCGCCATTGGTGGCGACGCGGAGACCGTTTTGGATGATGCTGACGCCGCCCTGGTGACCCTCGGGATAGTAGTCGTGGGCTAGCATGACGTTGAGTCCTTGGGTTTCGAGGTATTCCTGTTCGTTGAGTTGGAGCGGGGCTGCGGAACTGAGGATGCCGCCAAAGGCGATTGCAAGGGTGACGATGTTTCGGGGGGATCGCATAGCTTTCTGTTTTGGGTTTTTGTATACTCTACGCTGCGTTCGCGGGGAAAGCTAGGGGCGAGACTGGTTTTGGCATTCTCACGAATGAGGAAAGGGCAGATCGGGAACAGAAGGGCGGGGAGCTGGACAAAGGGAGCGGTATCACATCTGCTTGCCCTATGTTCCCTTTTCGCAGCTTGCTCTTGTTCGTTTTGTTTACCTTAGGCGGTAATGCTGGGGCGGACGCTGATCGTTTCGTGGACGTGGACCGGTGGCGCATCGAGCGGGTGCTGGAGATGGGCTATTCCATGGATCCGGAAACGGAAGCGGAAATTGCCTCCCTGGCGGAGGCGTTTCCGGAGTCGCCGGTGCCGGGAGTTTTGGAGGCAGGCTACTTGTATTGGATGCAGAACTACAAGGCGTGGGACGAGGAGCTGAAGCAGGCGTTCGAGGAACGGGCGGAGGAAGCCTTGGAGGAGGCGAAAGCGTACTTGAAGGAGCATCCCGAGGATCCGGACGCCCGATTCGCGGTGGCGATGGTGGAGCTGATGCAGGTGATCTACTACGTGGACCACCATCGCTGGTGGGCGGCGTTTTGGAAGTCGCGCTCCAGCCTGAAAACCATGCGTAAGTTGGTGGTGGAGTATCCGGATTACCACGACGCGAAACTGCCGCTCGGCATGCAAAACTGTTATTTGTCGCGTACGCCGGGCTACTTGAAGCCGCTGGCCTTTTTGATGCGTTTCAAGGGGGATTGGGAGCTGGGATTGCGCTACATGAAGGAGGCGGGCGAAGGTGGGCTCTTTTGCAAGGTGGACGCAGGGTATTACCTTGCGGCGATCCGCATGGAACTGGAAGGGGATCGGCAGGCCTCGCGGGACGAGATGGCCAAGCTGGCGGCGCGGTTTCCGGGCAACCTTAAGTTTGCCGCCATGCTGGCGGAGCTGGAGCGCGGCTTGGGCAAGCAGGAGGTGGCGAAGGCGGGAGCCGAGGCGGTGCTGGCGGACGAGCGGGTGGCGGAATTTCCGGGGATTCGCGGCCGGACTTTGGTGACGCTTTTGTGGAGTTCCCTGGGAGCGAATGACTTGGAGCTGGCGTTGGAGGCGTCGGCGCGGCTGAGGGAATTTGCGGCGGCCAACGAAGGTTTCGATTACGATCTCGCGTGGGTGGACTTCGTGGAGGCGGAGGCCTTGTGGGGTTTGGGCCGAGAAAGGGAGGCGATGGAGCTTTGGCGCAAGGTCGCTGCCTCGAATAACGAAGAAGCGGCAGCCACGGCCTTTACGCGATTGGGGAAGTAGGAGCCCTATGCTGGGTTCTGTGAAGATGCCATGTGCAGGAATCTTCGCTTGCTAGCGGGATGCCCAAGGGGCAAATGCTTAATCTTATGAGCAAAAAAAGCGCTCAGGTTTATAAATTGCGCCTCAGGTTCTTGGGGATCTTGTTTTTACTTGGGGCAGCTTGTCATTTTTCACTGGGCGGGACACTTCCAGCTGAGGGGACTTTGAGCAGAACAGAAGGGTTGCCGGGCTTCTACATTTGGACCGTTTCGGTGCCGGTAGAGCCTAATCTGGCTTATCGTGTCGATTGGGCCACGGATTTGCGCGACGGGTTTACGGGCGGCGAACCGGAGTTCGGGGAAAACTTTGGTGAGGAAGTCAGCTCTTCGATGATGGTAGATAAGCGGCGGCCTGTCTTTGCTAGGATCAGCTACGTTCCAGCGTTTGCCCCACGTTTGGTGCCAGAGGAGGTGCTACAACAGCTTTGGATCGAACTCGAAGATGAGCTGGTATTGAGTCCAAGACCGGAGGAGAACCGGTTTTACGGCAGCTACGTGGAAGTTGAAGATGGCCTCGAGATGTCGTTCTTTTTTGGCATTGCCTACGATCGGACGGATCTGAACGCAGGGGAGATTCGATTCGACTTGGGGTCTGTAAGGTTGAGGGACTTAGCCACTGGCGAGACCGTGGATACCGATATCTGGCAACTGGCCCTCCTGGTCGAACAAGCTTTACCAGTGGCGGTTAGAGGTGCGATTGAGTTTACGGGACCGGAGTCGGGGACGATTGTTTTCAAGACGGTTTATTCAGACGAAAGCGAAGGGGATTTTAATGAGACCAGCTTTTAGGGTAATTGGGTTGATCCGCTAGATTTCTTTCGCTGAATGCTACGCCGATATGGGAAACAAGAAAAACGGGAAATGGGTAGTGGCCGCGGTCTTGGGCAGCGTTCTCTTGGCCAGCGGGATCGCCTTCGCGGTGCAGCAGATGATCAATGCCAACCAGGGCAAGCCGCCGCGTTCGCAGCCTTATCAGCCGGAAGCGGTTGAGCAGAAAGGGTAAGGAGGGCGCGGATTCCGGTTGCGGACCGGGTGGTACCGAGGCTGGAAGCCGGCACATTCACCGGTCCCTCCTCGCGTCCCTCGCTCTAGGATTGACCTAAATCCTGTCGCCTCTATGGCGTTTGGGTTCTTTTCCACCATGAATCGCGTATACATCAAGACCTACGGCTGCCAGATGAACGAGCGGGACAGCGAGCAAGTCGCTTCCGACCTCCGCAATCGCGGGTACAGCATCGTTGATACTGAACATGATGCAGATGTTGTGCTGCTCAACACTTGCAGCGTGCGCGACCAGGCGGAGCAGAAGGCTATTGGCAAGGCGGGCTACCTCAAGAAGAAGAAAAAGGAGAACCCGAACTTCGTCCTCGGCGTGATGGGCTGCATGGCCCAGAACCACGGTTCCACCCTCGTGGACCGATTGCCGGACCTCGATTTGGTGGTGGGAACCCAGAAGTTTCACCGCGTGCCGGACCATTTGGACAACTTGATCCAGAGCCTCAACGGCCAAGGTCCGCGTCCCAGCTCCATCGTCGATTTGGATGAGGAGGAAGGTTCGCAGAACACCATTCGCGACCACATCGGCAAGAAGGGTCAGGTCAGCGCCTTCGTTTCCATCATGCAGGGCTGCAACATGAACTGCGCCTTCTGCATCGTGCCGAAAACCCGCGGCCGCGAGCGGGCGCGTCCCATCGAGGAGATCGTGGACGAAGTCACCCGCGTGGCGGAGAGCGGCGTCAAGGAAGTGACCTTGCTCGGCCAGATCGTGACCAGCTACGGCCGCCGCGAATTTCCGGTGGTGGGCGGCAAGTCCCCCTTCGTGCAGCTCCTCGAGAAGATCCAAGACGTGAAGGGCATCGAGCGGATCCGTTTCACCTCGCCGCACCCGCGCGGCTTCAAGCAGGACCTCGTGGAGGCCTACCGCGACCTTTCCAAGCTGTGCGAGTACGTGCACCTGCCGCTGCAGGCTGGCTGCAACAAGACGCTGCGTGCGATGAACCGTCCCTACACCAAGGAGCGCTACCGCGAGATCGTGGATTCGCTGCGGGCGGTGGTGCCGAGCATGTATTTTTCCACCGATATCATCGTGGGCTTCCCGGGCGAAACGGAAGCGGACTTCGCGGAAACGGCCGCCTTCTTCGACGACATCGCCTTCGACATGGCCTACATCTTCAAGTACAGCATCCGTACTGGTACGCCCGCGGAAGTGATGCCCGACCAGATCCCGCAGGAGGAGAAGGAGCGTCGCAACCAGGTGCTGCTCGACTTGCTGCACAAGAGTTCCTTGGCCCGCAACGAAGGACTGGTGGGCAAGACCGAGCAAGTGCTCATCGAAGGTCCGGCCAAGAAGGGGGACAAGTTCGTGGGCAAGACGCGGGGCTACCGCAACGCGATCTTCGACGCCAACGAGCGCCTGATCGGCCAGCTGGTGGACATGAAGATCAACCGCGCCACCGCGAGTACGGTCTACGGCGACTTGGTGCTTGCCGGGGTCGACGCCTAAACCTTTTCTCATCTCACCGTGGAACTTAGCCTCACCCAATCGTCCCTCTTTTTCGGGCTCTTGCTGCTCGCCGCTGGCGGTAGCCTGCTGCTCAAGTACAGCTCCGCTGCGGCGATGGCCCGCAACTTTCCTCGTTCCGAGCAGGCGGGCAAGGTGCTGATGATCCTGGCCATGGCGTGGACCGGCTGGAAGGTGTGGCACCTCGGCTCCATGGACTACGGCGACTACAAGCAATACATCCTGATCGGTTTCGGCATCCTAGGGGTCTTGAGCTTCAAGTACGCGGCGGATTTCCTCTCCGTACGGGCGAGCTGTATCTTGTATCTGTTTTTTGCGGACATGCTGGTGGACAGCGCTTGGATGCGCTACGAGGAGCCGCTGCGTTTGTTGATGGTGGTTCCGGTTTACATCGGCATCGCCCTCTCTCTCTACTTGGCCTACGCCCCATTTCGCTTGCGCGACTTTTTTGGTTGGGCCTTTGCCCAGGAATCGCGCGGCAAGTCGCTGGCCATGGTCGCAGCCGTTTACGGTCTGTTGCTCTCGGGCGTGGCCTTTACTTTTTAATACACTTTCCGATGTGGGAGCGTGCTTGTCACGCGATGACGGCGCCTTGATTTGGCAACGCTATCGCGTGACAAGCACGCTCCTACAAAAAGAGAGGCTCCCAATATTGTTTTTATTTGATGAATGCACCTCAAGAAGACGTTTCCCTGTTGTTAGTGCTCGCTGGTCCGGCTGGCAGCGGCAAGACCACGCTTTGCGAACGCATGGTGGACGAGCTCGACAATGTGGAGCGGGTGGTGACTTGCACCACGCGCCAGCCGCGCGAGGGCGAGGTGGACGGGGTGGATTACCACTTTTTGGACGACGGCCAGTTTGACCGGGCGATCGAGACGGGAGCCTTTCTGGAGTGGGCCAAGGTTCACACCAATCGTTACGGAGTATTGAAGAAATCGATACAAGATAAGCTCGATCATCATATCGACATCGTGATGAACGTGGACGTGCAAGGCGTGGCCAATATCAAGGCGGCGGCGGAGCAGGACGAGCTCTTGTCCAAGCGTTTGGTGACGGTCTTCATCTTGCCGCCTGACTTGGAGGTGGTGCGCGAGCGCTTGCGCGGTCGCGGCAAGGACGACGAAGCGGAGATTGCGCGTCGCATCGAAACCGCTAAGGGCGAGGTGAAGCTTTGGCCGGAGTTCGACTATGTGATCACCACCAAGACGAAGGACGAGGACTATGGTTCCTTGCTCAACATCTGGCGGGCGGAGAAGATGCGCTCGCTGCGTTTGGGGTAGGGGGAATCGCGGCGCAAGGCCGCTTCCCACGGCGGGCAGATCTATCTCAGCTCTTCGCTGAAGATCTTTTCGGTGATCTTCCAGAACTTGCCTTGCTTGCGGCCGATGACGAAGGCGGGCATGCGGAGCAGGGGTTGCATCTGCAGGACTTCGTCGACCGATCTTATATCAAGTTTCAGTTCGGGCTTCTTCAGATGCGAGCGGAGGAAGTTGATATTAAACTTCTTCAGGCTGGTCTGATTGTTGAGGTAGTGGTTTTCGGAGAGGTAGCGGGCGTCGTAGTCGTAGTAGCGGACTTGCAGGTAGGCGTTCCCGTTTTTGTCCTGGCGCTCCAGCATTTCGATGGAGTCGGGGGTGAGCACGTGGGCGTCCTTGGAGAGCTTGGCTTGCTTGAGCTTGGTGTCGGGGTCGATGAGCAGGTCGCCGCAACGGTTGCACTCGCGGGCGGAGATGTCGTTTTGGGCACCGCATTGCTCGCAGAGCTTGAAGCGGAAACGGAAGCCGCAGGGAATGAATTCGTAGGTATCCGGATTTTGCTTACCGCCGCGGCACTTGCGTCCGAAGTGCTCGATGACGTTGCCGTCCGCGTCGACGGTTCCCCAGAAGTCGTTGATGAATCCGCATTCGGGACAGGGCACTTGCACGGGAACGGATTCAGCGGCGGGCTTCTTTTCTCCGATCTCCGGACTGAAGATGCTGTGGCCCATGCCGGTGTAGTCGAGCACTAGGCAATCCTTCTTGTTTGTATCCAAACGAAGACCACGGCCGATGATTTGTTGGTAGAGGCTGATGGATTCGGTGGGGCGCAGGATGGCGATCACGTCGACGTGGGCGGCGTCGAAGCCGGTGGTGAGAACGGAGACGTTGACGAGGTACTTGAACTCGCGGCGCTTGAAGGCTTCTACGATTTGGTCGCGATCGCTGTCTTCGGTTTCCCCGATCACGAGGCGGGCTTGTCCTTGCGGGAGGCTTTCCAAGATCTCGCGGGCATGCTTCACGGTGGAGCTGAAGATCATGACGCCTTGGCGATGGTAGCTTTCCGTGATGTCGACGATGTTTTTGATGATGAGCGGAGTGAGTCGTCGCTGTTGCTGCAGGACCTCTTCCAGCTGGGCCATGGTGTAGCTTTGACCGTTTTCTGTGAGCTCGGAGAAGTCGTAGGAGGTGACCGGGATGTCGACCTTGACGGGAGGTGTCAGGTAGCGGTTGCGAATCATGTACTCCAGCGGGAGCTCGTAGATGCAGTGCTTGAAGAAGCGCATCTCGGTTGTCTTCACTTCGCCGCGCAGGGCGATGTTGTAGATCCAGCCCAGACCGAGGCGATAGGGCGTAGCGGTGAGGCCGAGGATGCAGATGCGGCTGTTGTTCAGCTTGAGCTGCTTGATGACTTGGGCGTACTGGCTGTCCGGTTCGAGCCCGACGCGGTGGCACTCGTCGATGACGAGCAAGGTGAAGTCCTTGAAGAAGTCGGGCTCCGCATTGGCGACGGATTGGATGCTGCCGAAGATGACCTTTTGCGTGCTGTCCTTCTGGTTGAGGCCCGCGGCGTAGATGCCGGCTTGCAGGCCGTAGCTCTCGTACTTCAAGTGGTTTTGCTCCACCAGCTCCTTGACGTGGGCCAGCACCAGGACGCGTCCTTGAGCGATCTTGGCCAGCTCGGCGATGACGAGGCTCTTGCCTGCTCCCGTGGGCAGAACGATGACCGCGGGGGTGCGTTTTCTTCGGAAGTGGTTGAGGGTGCTGTCAACAGCTTGCTGCTGGTAGGACCGGAGCTTGTACATCGCCGGGCAAGCTAGGAGATGCCTTCGGCGAAGTATAGGAAATTAGTGTTTTAGGGAATCAGTTCCGTCGTTGGGCTTATGTGTAGAGGCGCCTTTTGGTGTTGCCCGGCGGATGACTTCACCCGTCTTCGAATAATGGGTCTAGGTCTCTCGATCCACGGAGGATGCGAACGATGTTCACCTTCGATTTTTCGCGTGTGAAGAAGATCACGAATTTCTTGTGCGGGAGGCTGAGCAATCCTTGATAAAGTTCGTTTCTTTGGCGTCCGACCCCGTCAAGTTCGGACAGGTCCAGGCATTTGCGAAAAAGTTGGTCGATGAAACGATCTGCTTTGAGGGGACTGTCCATCGCAATGTAGTCCCAGATGTCTTCGAGGTCCGATTCCGCTTCCTCGGAGATGACGAGCTTCTTAGCCATTCAAACGTTCTCTGCCGCGAGCTTTGATGCGTTTCATCAGGGTTGAGTCCATGGGTTTTGATTTACCTGCCTTGAGTTGCTCGAGGCCGACTTGAATTTCGGACTGGAGCGTGGAGAGTTTCCTGGCTCGTTCCGCCTCAAATTGATGCAAGACTCTCAAGGCATCTCTGACGACTTCTGACGAGGAGCTGTATAATCCAGACTGCACTTTGTCTTGTACCCATTTCTCGAGCTCTGGCGTCAGCGAAACGTTCATGACAGCAGGCTGACGTTATGACGAAAATTGTCAAACTTCGTTATCAGAGAGTCGCCCTCAGCGGTTCCAGTTTTGGCGGAAGGCTTTGTAGTTGGCGCGGTTGGCGTCCCAGAGGAAGACGGTCCAGAGGTAGCTTTGGTACTCGATGGAGCATTGCTGGCGGAGGAAAAGCTCGGCGCGGGCTCCGGGGTATTCCCAGCGGAGGTTCTTGCCGCGGGAGCGGAATTTCTCGCGGTTGATGGCGATCCAAACGCGGTCGTGCTTGGCGAATTCGGACTGCAGCTGTTCCACGGTGGAGACTACGAGGGCGTCGGCGTTGCGGTCGCGTAGCTGGCCTTCGGTGAGGTAGACGAAGTCGTAGAGCAGCGGCATGGCGATGTCGTAGTCGGCCCGCCCCGTCTCTAGTAGGATGCCGTGAGGGTGCGGTTCGGTGGCGCCGACGCGATCGGTCGGTCGCATGTGCGTACGAATGTATTGAAAAGCACCTGACGCGTCGCCGAGGATCTTGGTATCGTAGGAGCCGGGGATTCGCCAGGGCGACCAGGAAATGAAGATAGCGGTGAAGACGATAGTGGAAATCAGGATACGCGTGCGGCCGAGACGGAATTTTCCGCGGACTTTTTGCAGGCTGAAGGTATCGAGGTAGTCCAGGATGGCTTTGACGCAATAGAGGCCGAGCATGATCCAGAGCGGGATGATCCAATACTGGTAACGAAGGCTATCGGCGGTAACGAGCAAGTTGGTGAAGATGACGCCCGAGAACATCATGTAGTACATGGCGAGCACGTTGCGGTTGCCATTCTTGAAGGCGAGGGGTAGGCCGAGAAAGAAGAGCACGCTGAGGGAAAGGTGCAGGCGGGAGTAGGAAAAGAAGACCGAGAGGTAGTTCATCGGGCTGGAGAAATTGGGCGAGAGGGTGGCTTCGACATTGGGCGAAATCCCTTCCGTGCGGGTGAGGGTGCGGGTTTGGAAGACGATGATGTCGATGGCGGTCAGGGCTACCACGCAGACGGCTATGACCAAGGTGCGTAGCTCGTCGCTCATAGGCTTTCGCTTGGCGAAGAGCAGATAGCCAAAAAGTAATTGGAATCCAATGACAACGCTCAGTTCTTGGGAAAGGATGGCGGCGAGGAAGCACCACAGCGTGTAGTAGCGGTACTTCATTTCTTGTGCTCCACTGACGAAGCCTTTGCAGAAGAAGTAGGCGGTCAGCAGGGCGAAGAATTGCTGCTGCTGGTAGAAGCGGGCGATGTGGGAGCTGAAGATGAGGAAGGGGTGGAAGGCGTAGAGCAGCATGGCGGCGATGCCAAGCCAGGCTGAACCGAGCAGGTGCTTGCACGAGTGGTAGCAGAGCCAAGTGGTGGCGACTCCGAAGAGGACCATCGGGAGTCGAAGCACCCAGATGTTGGGGCCGAAAATCCAGATGAAGAATCCCGAAAGGTAGTGGTAAAGGGGGCTGCGGGTGTACCAGACGTCGGCGGTGTATTCAGGCACGCCTTTTTCGGCGATGGCGAGGGAGGCTTGGATGGAGGCGTACTCGTCGTCGTCGATGGTTTGGAAATCGATGTGGTAAGCTCGTAGGGCGAAGGCGAGCAGCAGGTGGGCGAAGATGATGAACTTCCAATACCTGCTGTTGGGGAGTGTGCGGACGAGGGTGACGAGCATGCGGCCGCGTCGCTTTTGCGGCAGATCGTCGCGCAGGATGCGGCGCACGCGGATGGTTCCGAGGCCGAGGGCGAGGGTGGCTGCCACGGCTCCGGCGAGCCAGATCCACGGGTAGTGCAGCCAAACCCACTCGAAGCGCTCGACCCAAGAGATGCGCAGCATGACGATGCCGAGGAGGATGGAGGTGGGAAAGAGCAGCTGGTAGCGTGAGAGGTAAGAGAGGGATTCGTCGTTGATATCCTGTTTCCAAAAACTGAATACAAGCGAAGCGCCCACCACCAGAGCGACAACGAGAGCGAGAGTGAACCAAGCCAGCAGCTTGTCTCCTTGATGATAGATGAAGCCACGGTACTTTATGGAGGGAAGTTGGATGGCGCTGGTGATGGCGCTGCGGGTTGATACGAAGCGTGCACTGGCAAGGGTGCCGGTTGAGACGAGCCAAGTTTCGTCGCTTTGCAGGCGGGAGCTGCGGCCTTGTCGGTCAGTCGCCGCTGCGTCGAGGGCGAGGCTGGGGAGCCAATTTAGGCGCAAGGCAGTGTCTTTGGGGTTGAGGCGGATCTTGACGGTGTTGCGTCCCGGATGGAGGAGGCTGCTGAGGTCGAAGCCGATGAATTGGTAGTCTTCTCGGTTGCGGGTGAGGGCTTCGGGGGCGCGTCCTCCCGGTAGGTAGTCGGCGAATGTTCCGGCGTTCGGGTTGATCTGCTGGCGTTCGTTGAAGAGGGGGTTGGTTGCGGGGGCCTGGCCGGCTTTGCTGGGGCTTTCGCCGGTTTTGTTGAGCGTGTTTTCGTAGCGGTGGAAATCGTTGACGGTGGGGTCCGAGTGGCGGGGGTTGGTGAACTTCTTGCCGGCGTAGACGTGTCCCACTTCGTCGGGGTCGAGCAAGGAAGGACGAGCCGACGGGTCGAGAGCTTTTTGCGAGCCGATTGCCCATTCGCCCATGGTGTAGTCATTGCTGCCGTAGGTATCGGTATTGACGCGGCGGTCGTTGACGAAGAGGTCGATATTGCGATTGGTAAGAATGCGCATCCAGGCGGTGGATACGTCGTTTTCGATCTCCCAAACCTTTTCGTAGGTGAAGGAGATCCGGTCTTCGTTGAGGGACGGACTGATGATCTCCGGGCGAAAGGGTTCGCTGAAAATTTCTTCGGGTAGGGTGCGGTAGAACCAATTGGGAGCGTTTTCTTCGATGACGCTGACTCCGCCTTCTGGTGGGAGTTGATTGGGGTTCATCCAATCGAGCTCGGTGGTGGCGGGAGCGGTTTGCCAGGCGTGCCAGCTGGAGTCGGTTTGCAGACGAATGACTTCACCGGTGTTGAGCAGGATTTCTCCCTCCAAGATGGCGCAGGCATCGGCCTTGCGGCTTTCAATGAGGATGCTGATGGCGTTGCGTCCTTTGTTGAGCTTGTTGGTAACGTCGATGTAGGCGGGAACCATATACTCCTTGTGCCCAATCCATTGATACTCGCGGGGGAAGTTGAGAGCCAACAGCGGGGCGCTGAAATTGAGGCGTTGGCCATATTCGGAGAGTCCGTTTTGGAAGGGGCGAGTCGGGCGCCAGAGGTAGGAGCGGGTGGCGGTGTCGCCGTTTACGACTAGCTCGAAGGCATCCTTGGCTGCGACGCGTATCCAAGCTCGCGATACTTCAGAGGTGAGAAAGATGTCCTTGCGGAAGGCTCCGGAGTAGAGGCCGCCTCCCTTTGCTTTGATCCACTGGGCATTCCACTCGGTGGCGACGGGTTGGGGGCGATAGGAAAAGAGGGCTTGGGCGACCACATAGGAGCCCAGTCCGATGAGCGTTGCGAGCAGGAGGCCGGTGAAGAGCCAAAGGCGAAAAGAGCGCGTCTTGCTATTGTTCATAGACGACTTCTCCAGGGAGATCGTAGGTGGCGAATTCCAAATTGCGTTCCGCGTTTTGCAGGACGGGGGCTTTGTTTTTGGCCGCGAAGTCTTGGTAGATGCGGCGCATGGTCGCGGTGAGGGCAGCGATGCTTTCCGCGTCGCGTTTGCGCTGCAGGACCATTTGCAGGGAGTAGTTGGACTTGAGGTCGGTGGGATCCCAAGCGAGCACTTTGCGGAACTTGTTTTCGGCGAGCTCGAACTGCTGGGTGTTCATGTCGTAGACCGCGGCACGGGCAATGGCACGCAGGCATTCGCGGCGCACGTCGGCGCGGGAACCGTTGAATTGCAGAATCTCTTGGTAGAGCGCTTCGGCTTGTTGATAGAATCCGTCGGCTTCGAGCACGCTGGCGCGGTAGTAGTCGGCTTCCGGGAGGGTGAGTCCGAGTCGGTAGGCGATGAGGCCTTTTTGCATGAAGAAGCGAGAGTCTTCGCGAATGATGGGCATGCTCCAAGTGGCTCGTTCCATGCGGCCGTAGGCTTGACCGTAGTCGGCGTCGAGCAGGGCCTCGTGGGCTTTGCCCATCTGGTAGGCGGTGTGGGCGATGGGTAGGATTCCCAGCACGCAGAGCAGGGTGAAGCTGGAGATGCTTACCTTCAGGGCGTAGCGGACGAGAGGGAGGTCGAGCGTGCCTTTGCTGCGGAAGAGAAAGAGTAGGAGCAGGCAAAAGCTAAGGTTAGCGAGTATCCAGCCTTTGGATATGAATTGGTGGAAGGAAGAGGTGTAGCCCAGCCAGGTTTGGATTTCGGCGATTTGTCCGAGTTGGAAGAGCGAGGGAAGGGAGAGGGGAATCTTGACGACGTTGGCTTCGCGGGGCGGGTCGACGACGTAGACGACCAAGTTGTCGTCCTCGAAAGTTTCCATTTGCCGGGTGAAGATGTCGCCACCCAGCCAAGTGAGGTGGTAATGCTGGTTTTGCAGCCATTGGGCGCGAGCCGAGAAGTGAGAGTCGATTTGCCAGACGGAGTAGGGAAAGGCGAAGAGCAGGATGGTGAGGGCGAAACAGATGAGGCCGGTGGCTCGCTTTTGCCATTTTTTTGGGCCGAGTCCGATGATCCAGAGAGTGGAAAGAAACAGGAGGGCGTAGGAAATTTTGAATACATTGGTGACGGGTGCGTCCTCGCTCACGATGGAGGCGTCATGGTAGGAAGGCAGGGACGCGGCGGGCGTAGGGACGGAGAGCCAGGGGAAGTGGATGGCTCCCAAGGCGAGTGCGATGCTGAAGGAACCGCAAGCAAGGGTCCCGATGAAGGGCAGGTGCGGGCGTCGCAGGAACGCGGGCAAGCGTTGCCAGATCTGGAGGAGCCGCCTCATTGAACCACTTCGATGGCGTCGCCTTCCTGCAAGGTTTCGTGGCCGGAGACGATTACGGTTTGTCCTTCCTGCAAGCCTTCCACTACTTCGGTCCAACCGTTGTCGGTAACGCCGCGGGAGATCAGCAGCTTGGTAACATGGTTTTCTTTGTCGATGGTGTAGGCGTATCCAGATCCTGATGACCGTGAGAGAATGGCTGGCGTGGGCACGGCGAGGGTGGTGCGGGTGGAGGTGATGCGGGCGAAGCCGGTGAGGCCGGGAGCTATGCCTCGGCGTTCGGTCGGGTCGATGGCGAGACGAACTTTGAAGGTGGCGGGCCATTCGGGAGCTCCGGTGCCGCTGGGGCGGATGGGACGGTTGGTTTCCGGCCCGCCCAGGCTGTAGCTGACGATAGGGATGATTTTGGATACGTGAGCCTTGAAGGGGGCGCCGGCGTAGGCTTCGAGGTGGATACGAGCTTGGTCGCCCTCTTGGATCATGGTGAGGGCGGACTGGTCGACGTGGGCTTCGAACCACATATCGGCGATGAGCACGAAGGCCGGCTTGCCGCTGTCCTGGTTGTATTCGCCTGGTTGGATGAGGACGCGTTCCACGATGCCGTCGATGGGGGCGTAGATGCGGTAGTTCTCCAGTTCCAGCTCGCGTTGGGTAAGTGCGTTTTGGGCGTCTTCGATAGCGTTACGAGCGATGGTGCGGCTTTTCTCTTGGCCTTTGGTGGACATGCCCAAGTAGAACTGGCCTTCCTTGAGGCGCTTTTCCACTTCGGCGATTTGGCGTTGCAGGTCGAGCAGCTTGATCTTGGGGAAGGCTCCGTTCGCGACCAGTTCGGCGTAGATAGCCTCTTTGGACTTGAGCAGCTCGAGATCGCGATTGACGGCGTCGACTTCGATCTGGTCCGCTTCGGGCCGTTCTTGGGCGAGCACGTAGGCGGAGCCGATGAGCACGCGTTCCAGTTCGGCCTCCGCGGTGCGTAGGGCGAGCTGGGCAGACTTGAGCTTGATGTCGGCCTTGCGGGAATCGATGACGGCAAGGAGGTCGCCCTTCTTGATGTGTTGTCCTTCTTCCACGTGCACGGAGAGGATACGGTCCATGGGGATGACTGGGACGAGCACGGTTTGGCTGCTGACGAATCCTTCCCCCAGTATCGCTTTTTGGATACGTCGGCTTTCGACGGTTGCGGTGGCTACCTCGAAAGGGCTGCCCATCTGGCGTTTCAGCTTGGCGTAGCCGAAGCCGGAGGTGTAGGTGCGGTTGATGGGTGATTGGTAGGAGGGAACCACGACGGACCAAAAGAGGGCCACGCACACCGCGATTGTGATAGCGAGGCAGGCGATGATCCAGAGGTTTTCCTTTGCGAAGCGCAGCAGGGCTTCAAGCAGCGACTTTTTGGTCAGGCTGGGAAACTTCATGGCTTGGAGCAGGGCTGGAGTTGGCAGTTTTGAGCGAGGGCAGCGGGACGAGGTAGAGTCCGAGGACGGCTAGCTCGATGGCCATTTGGGCACAGCGCCAGATCACGGTGGCGGCGATGCAGGTTTCCAGTTCCATGATGGGGGCGAGGAGGGCGACGATGGTCGCTTCTCGCGCTCCGAGTCCTCCGGGGGCTCCGAAGGAGAGAAATCCAGCGAGCCAGCCGGCGGCGTTGACTCCGATAACGGCGGGCAGGGAGAGAGGTGCGGCGCTCAGGCTCTGGGCGATGAACCAGAATGAGATTCCGTTGAAAACGCATAGGGCGACGTAGAAAGCAGTTACGGCAAGCAATCCCGACCAGGAGGGACGGCAAGCGAGCGCGCTTTTTATATCGCCAAAAAGCTTGGTGATCTTGCGAACGAGGGCGCTTTCAGGACGTTTCATCAAGAACAGGGCGGCGCTGGCGGTTAGGAGGAGGCTCGCGCAGCTGCTGAAGACGAGGGCGGACGAGGAAAGGTAGTCGAGGAGGTTTATCTTGGCGCCCCAAACGGTCAGGCCTCCGGCCGCTACGGTGGCCCAAGCGATGACGGTGAGGACGAGTTCGATGGAGATGCTGGCGGCGCAGAAGGTTTTGTTCATGCCCAGCTTGGAGGATTGGGTGACGCGACCGGCGTAGGCCCAGACTTGTCCCGGCAGCCAGCGCAGGGCTTCCGAGATGAGCCAGGTCTTGGAGGACTGGGCGAGGCTGACGGGGCGGCGCAGGGCCTTGATGGTCAGGCCCCAGCCGAAGCTGTTGACGATGCGGTAAACGAGGTAGAGAGCGACGCCGAGGCCAAGGGGCGCTAGGGTGGCGTTTTGCAGGCTGCTGCCGAGGCGATGGGCAAAGTCGGGAGCGGCCTTGCTGACGCCAAAGCCTGCCGCGGCTGCGATGGTGAGGGTAGTAAGAATCTTCTTGGTCGGCGCCTTTTTGTCTTTTGGGGAAGGTGGGAAGGGGGTGTTGTCGTCCGCTTCGTTCTTGTTCTCGCAAAGGACGAGGTAGGTCTTGTCGAGCGTTTCGATGACGCGATCCCAGTCGAAGTGCCAGAGGGCGAATTCTCGGCCGCTTTCGGCGAGGCGAGCGGCGAGGTCGGGTTTGTCAATGATCAGCTCGATGGCGTCGGCTAGCTCGGCGGGATTGTTTTCGGGAACGAGGACGCCGGTTTGCAGGTGGTGGATGACGTCTACGATGCCGCCAACCTCAGAAGCCACGACCGGCTTTTGGTTGAGGAGAGCCTCGATCAGCACGACGCCGAGGCCTTCGGTGTCGCCGCGGCTGTCAAAGATGGAAGGGTGTACGTAGATGTCGCAGTCGCGGTAGAGCTGGCTGAGCCTTTCGTTGGAAACGAAGCCGTGGAAGGTGACGATGTTGCCCAGTCCAAGCTTGTCAGTGAGGGCTTTCCACTCCTCCTCCATGTCTCCCTTGCCGGTGATGTCGAGGACCACGTTGTGGCGACGGAGAAGGAATGGCAGGGCGCAGAGCAACACGTCGACGCCTTTGCGTTCGATGAGGCGGCCACAGGTGAGCAGGCGGATTGGGTGACCGGGGGCTCTAGGTGCGGCGGCTTGAGGCGCGTCGATCCTAACGGTGGAGCCGTAGGGGATGATGGTGGCGGGGCAGGCGGAAATCTTAAGGATCTCGTCTCGGGTGTGGCTGCTGTTGCAGATGATCCGGTCGGCCCGGCGGAGGAAGAAGGCGAGGGCGTGGGCGATCCACTTCTTTTGGCGACCCATGGCCAGCTCGGCACCGTGGCAGTTGGCGACGTACTTGGCTCCAGTCAGGCGGGCGGCGAGCCAGCCCATGACCCCGTGAGGGAAGGGCCAGTGCACGTGGATGATGTCGTAGCGGTACTGGGTGGCGAGGCGGATGGCCTTGAGGGTGCCGGAGAGGATGTAGAGCAAGCCGAGCAGTTGGCAGAGGAGGCCGTGGGCTTTGTTGGGGGCGCCTTCGTCGTGGGTCATGGTCTCCATGCCGGCGGGGGCGTAGCGGAAGCGGAAGACCGGGATGCCGTCGATGGGCGTCTCGGCTCCGCCGCGGAAGCTGGAGGCGAGCACGTGCACGCGGCGGCCTTTGGCTGTGGTGCGATTGACGGTTTCGCGGAGCCAGGGGACTTGGTGGTCGTCTTGGCTGCGGGGGTAGGTGGAGCCCACGATGAGGACGCCTCCTTTGTCGTTTTCGGTGTTTCGGTTTTTCATGACAGATCAGAATGGCTTTCTGCTCTGTGGGTGGCAGGGGATGTGCCAGATGGAGGGTGTTTTGGGTAAGGCTCTGTTAGTTAGTAGGATAAAAAGTTTTTGGTGGTTTTTTGGAGATGGGGAATGGAGCGGGGGCTGTAAGATTTACTGGTTGGGAAAAGGAGGGACGGTAAGTTGTGCGGTGAGGGGTGGAGCGGGATTTCTTTGTGGGAAGCGGCCTTGCTCCGCGATTGGGGCGGTCGAATCGCGACGCAAGGTCGCTTCCTACCGGGACTAGGGGTAGACGGTTAAGTCGAGGAGGGAGCGGGTGTCGCCGAGGGCGGCCATGAGCTGGAGAAGAGAGCGGTGGTAGAGGTAGCGGGTGTTGGCTTGGTTGAGCTCGTTGAGGGAGAGCTGGAGGGTGGCTTCCACGGCTTCCTGGTTGTCGGCGACGCCTTGCTCGAAGCGCATGGCGGAGAGGCGATAGCGTTCGCGGGAGAGGCTTTGTTTCTTGTCGGAGAGGAGGATCTTGGACTGGAGGGAGTCGATGCGGGCGATGAGCTGGGCGATCTCCCTCTGGAGGTCGAGCTCGACGCGTTGGCGTTCGAGTTCGGCGGAGCGGAGCTGGGACTCGGCGGTCCGGATTTTGGAGCCGGATTTCTTGGAATCCCAGAGGGGCATGGAGACGAGGAAGAGGGCGGACCATTCCGAGGATTCGGTGCCGCCGTTGAGGGCTTGGTTGGCGAGGCCGTACTCGCCGTAGAAGGCGAGAGAGGGGTGGCGCATGGTTTTGGCGGAGCGGCGCAGGTGCTTGCTTTTTTCGATTTCGGCGAGGGAGCGGAGGTAGTCGGGGCGGTTTGCGAGGGCTTGTTGGTAGAGCTCCTCGGCGTCGAAGTAGGCGAGGTCGAAGCAAAGCTCGGGGGAGCTGACGTGCAGACCTTGCTCGAAGGGAATGCCGAGCATACGTTTGAGCAGGAGCTGGAGTTCGTTTTCGGTCTTTTGGGTTTCGATAAGGAGCTCTCGGTCGTCGGCGAGCTTGAGCTCGGCCCGGATGAGGTCGATCTTGTCGGAGGCTCCTGCCTTAAAGAGGTTTTGGGCGGTGGAGAGCAGGTCGCTGGAACGCTGGATGGAGGCTTCGGCGGCATGCACGGCTTCGCGGGATTTGATGAAGTCGAAGTAGCTGTCGATGACGGTGGCGAGGGTTTGCTCCTCGGTGAGCTGAAGGGTGAGCTCTTGGATTTCGGCACGGGAGCGGGCGGCTTTGATGTCGGCCCGGATGTTGGGATCCCAAAGGGGGGTGGAAAGGAAGGCTTTGGCGTCTTTCTTTTGGTAGGGGCCGATGGTTTGGTAGACGGGTTCCTCGTTGGAGGCGCCGACCAGTTCGGAGGCTTTGCGCTGGGTGTAGGAGAGGTGGAGCTCCGCTTGCACGCGGTGGCGCGACTTTTCATGCTTGAGGGCTTCCCAGGACTGGAGGGCGATTTCGCGTTGTTGGGCGAGCTCGATGTTTTGGTTCTCTACGAGGTCGATGATGAGGGGGAGGTCGAGCTCGATCGTTTCTTGCTGTGCGTGCAGCGAGACGCTGGCGAGGAAGCTCGCGCAGAGCACAAGGATGGTGTTTTTCATGACTGAGAGATGGTGTAGTTGAAAAGATGGTAGGGACGGGTTTGGCGCCGGGGATAGCTAGTCCCCGACGCCGTCTATACCATCTGATCTGTGAAAAGGTTGGGGGGCCGGCGCGGGTCAGGGTGCGGGCGCTTAGGCGCCCTTCAGCGATGGTAGCCGACGTAGGTCTCGCTGCGATGGGTGCTGCGCTTGTGGGCGCGATTTCTGGGTTGAGCCGCGTCGACCACTTCGCCCACGGGGGATTCTGCTTCCCCTCCCTTGCCGGAGATGCGGAGTTCGTTGGTGAATCCGAGCGCGAGCAGGATGGGGCAGGCGGCGATGAGCGCTGCGGAGCCGGCCACCAGGGAAAGGGCGCCCTCAACCTGCTGGAAGGCGAGCCAGGCGCTCAAGGTGAAGGCGCCGATGCCTACGGCTAGCACGACGGCGGCGAGTCCTCCGAAGAGGTGCAGGGGGCGGTCCTTGTAGTTCTTGAGGAAGTGCACGGTGAGCATGTCGAAGAACCCGCGAGCGAAGCGCTTGACCCCGTACTTGGAGACGCCGTGCTGGCGCGCGTGGTGGGTGACGACGATCTCGGCGCAGCGGTATCCCTCGATGGATGCGAGGCAGGGGATCATGCGGTGCATCTCCCCCTGCAGCTTGACGGCCTTGACGACCTCTGAGCGGTAGCACTTGAAGCCGCAGTTGTGGTCGTGCAGCTCGACTCCGTTGAGCTTGGAGACCATCTTGTTGAAGACGCGGCTGGGCAGGACCTTGTGCCAGGGGTCGTGGCGGGTCTGCTTGTATCCGGAGACCAGGTCGTAGCCCTCGGCGAGCTTCTGGAGGAAGCGGGGTATCTCCACGGGATCGTCCTGCAGGTCGGCGTCCATGGTGAAGACGACGTCTCCGGTGGCCCGCTCGAATCCGACGGCGAGGGCGCGAGCCTTGCCGACGTTTGCCCGCATCCTGACGGCCTTGACCTCCTCGGGGAAGGCGTCGGCGATGTCGCGCATGCGCTGCCAGGTGGAGTCGGTGCTGCCGTCGTCGACGAAGACGACTTCCAGGCGCTTGCCGAGCTTGCGGGTCTGGGAGCGTATGCCTTCGAAGAGGGGGCCCAAGGTGGCTTCCTCGTTCATGGCCGGGATGACGAATG